>NZ_JBIAIV010000025.1:0-112577 GCF_042871645.1 Streptomyces sp. NPDC005774
GCCCATCTGCCCGTGCCTGTTCCGCTTGCGCCCCTCCGACTGCAGAGGCATCGTTCGCACCGCGCCCTGCAGCTCGCGGTGCAGGGGCTCGGCGGGGGGGGGGGGGGGGGGGGGGGGGGGGGGGGGGGGGGGGGGGGCGCCGCCGCCCCCCCCCCCCCCCCCCCCCACCACGCCGTTGAAGGTGCGACAGGCCGCGGGGTTCGCCCGCACGCTCGGGGAACTGGCGGTTCGGCGGTGCGGTGGACCCGACCAGGTGACCGCTCTGGCGGCCCGGGCCCGCGCCGAGGGCGTGCCGCTGTGGATCGCGCGGCGGTTCGCGCAAGGGCCCGCCGGGCCGGTAACCGTCACTGTGGACCGACGGCTGGTGCGCGTGGACGTGTGGGGGCCGGGCGCTCCCGTGGTGCGGATTCGGGCACCGCACGGTTTCCACCCCGACAGCCCCGAACCCGACAAGGGCCTTCGGCTGACCGTCGGCCACGTTGCCGCGGAACTGGTTCTCCGGAGGAAACTGCGCAAGTCCAAGAGTTCCGTGGAAGTGCGACTGCCCGACCGGCACTGGGTGCTGTCGAGGAGGGACGCGGAGAGTTCGCGGCTCCTGCGCGACGAACGGCATGCGGCTCTCCTGACATGTCCTTCGCGCTGGCCGGTGCCGGAACAGGACACGGTACTGCTGCCGTTGGCCCCCGTGCGGTACGAGAGCCCCGACCCGCTGGACGCGATCATGGCGCAGGTCTTCGCCGTCGCCTTCGGGCTCGGGGACACGACCGGCTCGGCCCGGTTCCGGTCGGAACGCCGTCCGGCGGACGGACACGAGCCGGACGGCGCCGATGACGCGTCGTGGGACCGTCCCTGGCTCAGCAACCTCGGCAGGGGGAGGGACGACAACGAGCCCGGCGGCGGCGACGGCTGGGGCTCGGACGGAGGCGACGGCGGGAGCGGCGACGGTGGCGGAGGCGGCGACGGTGGCGGAGGCGGAGGTGACGGAGGCGGCGGCGGGGATTAGCCGCGAGGCCCCCGGCGGCATCGACGTCCCCCTCGCCCGCCCCGGCGACAGCAACCGGCAGCCACGCCCCACTGACAGCAGGCAACCGCGTCCCAGGCAGACCGAACGGCCGGGGCCGGCCGGACAACCCGGCTCAAGCCCGTTCGGCGACGGACGCGGGGTCGTCCAGGACTCCCCGGATCACCGAGTGGGCCGCGCCCAGCAGGGGGCCCTGGGGGCCCAGGGCGGACACCGAGACGGGGCAGGCCGGGCCCGCCGTGCGTCGGGCCAGTTCCGAGCGGAGCGACGGCAGTAGCCAGGGGGCGAGCCCGGACAGCGCGCCGCCCAGCACGACGCTCTCGGGGTCCAGGAGATTGACCGCCCCGGTCAGCGCGATGCCCAGCGCCGTTCCCGCGTCGTGCAGGGCACGTCGTACGGCGGGGTCGCCCTGCTCGGCGCGGCCCGCGAGCAGGCCCACGCGGTCCTCGCCGGGCTCCAGTCCGGCGGCGCGCAGCACGGCCTCCTCGCCGGCGTACTGCTCCAGGCAGCCGCGGCCGCCGCACGCGCACTCAGGGCCGTCGGGCCGGACCGGCACATGGCCCAACTCGCCCGCGAAGCCCCGGTTTCCGAGCAGCAGTCGCCCGTCCACGACCACCGCGGCGCCGATGCCGATCTCGGCCGACACGTGGAGGAAGTCGCGCGGGGTACCCTCGCCGAGCCAGAGCTCGGCCAGCGCACCGCAGTTGGCCTCGTTGACCACGGTCAGCGGGAACCGTGCCGGGAGCAGGGCGCCGAGGTCGGTGTCGTGCCAGCCCAGGTTCGGCGCGCGGACGACAGTCCGGGCGTCGCGTGCCACCAGGCCCGGTACGGCCACGGTCAGCCCGGCCGGCCACAGACCCTCGTCCTCGATCGCGCCGACGACCCGGAGCAGCAGCGCGGTCAGCTCCTCGCTCACGGCCGCGGGGGAGCGGCCGCGGTTCGGGACATGGCGCACGGCCCGCGTCCGGATCTCTCCGCGAAGGTCGACCGCGCAGACCGCGAGATGGTCGACGCCGACCTCGGCGCCGATCCCGGCCGGACCGCGCCCGCTGACGGCGAGTGCCGAGCCGGGCCGGCCCACGCGTCCGGGCCGCTCGGGACCCAGTTCCTCCAGCAGGCCCGAGCGGACGAGCTCGTCCACCAGGGTGGACACCGCCGCCCTGGTCAGGCCGATGCGGGAGGCGACGGCGGCCCGGGACAGCGGTCCCTCGGCGCTGACGGTGTGCATCACCCGCGAGAGATTGCGGCGGCGCATGCCCTGCTGGGTGTCGGGCAGTGCGCGCCGCTCCGGACCCGCCGAGGGCAGTGCCCGCCCCGGGCCGGGCGGGCGGGCCTCGTGCAGCGGTGCGCTCATGCCTCCGTCAGTCCTCGGTCGGGGCCGGGTCGTTCCCGGTCGGTCGTGAACCGGTCGTGAACCGGTCGTGAACCGGTTTCGAACCGGCCCGGAATCTGTTCCTGGCCGTCAGGCGGTGTCTGTGCCGCGCTCCAGGAGCGGGGCCGCGTCGGAGAGTACCCCGGCGATCCTGGCCAGCGTCTCCTCGTCCCGCTCCACCGCCTCCAGCACCGGCCCCGCGGCCGTGTCCCAGCGGCGGGCGACCGCGGCCGGGTCCTCGCCGGTGAGTAGACCGGCCGCCTGCGCCGCCGCCCCCAGCGCGACCAGCTCCCGTGCCTCGGGCACCTGCACGGGCCGCCCCGACAGCCGCCGTACGGTCTGCTGCCAGGCCGTGCCCCGCGAGCCGCCGCCGATCAGCAGCAGGGGCGTCGAGGGGTCCGCGTCCTCGTCGGCCACGCGGTCCAGCGCGCTCAGCAGCGAGTGCACGGCACCGTCGTAGGCGGCTTGGAGCAGCTGGCCACCGGTCGTGTCGTGGCGCAGCCCGTGCAGCAGACCGGACGCGTTCGGAAGGTTCGGGGTGCGCTCGCCGTCCAGGAAGGGCAGGAGCGTGACGCCGTGGCCCGGCTCGACGGCCTCGCGGTCCAGGCCCAGCAGCGTCGCGACCCGGTCCACGGCGAGCGTGCAGTTGAGCGTGCAGGCGAGCGGCAGCCAGTCGCCGCGCGCGTCGGCGAAGCCCGCCACGATGCCGGTCGGGTCGGCAGGCCGCCGTCGCGACACCGCGTACACCGTGCCCGAGGTGCCGAGGCTCATCACCGGCGTGCCGGGCCGTACCCCCAGGCCGAGCGCGGCGGCCGCGTTGTCCCCGGTGCCGCACGCCACCAGGGTGCCCTTGGAGAACGGCAGGTCATGGCCCGCGCGCACGGTCCCGGCCACCTCGCCGGGGCGCACGATCCGGGGGAGCAGCGCCGGGTCCAGCCCCACGTGCGCGAGGATCTCCTCGTCGTACGCCTCGGTGCCGGAGGCCCACCAGCCGGTGCCGGAGGCGTCGCCGCGGTCGGTCGTGCCCTGCCCGGTGAGCCGCTCGGTCAGATAGTCGTGAGGGAGGCGGACGGCCTTGGTGGCACGGACCACCTCCGGCTCGTGCTCCGCCAGCCAGGCCCACTTGGTGACCGTGAAGGACGCGGCCGGCACGCTTCCGGTGCGCTCGGCCCAGAACTTCGCGCCGCCCAGTTCCTCGGTCAGCCGGTGGGCCTGGGGCGCGGAGCGCACATCGTTCCACAGCAGCGCCGGGCGTACCGGCTCGCCGTGGGTGTCCAGGGTGACCAGCCCGTGCTGCTGGCCGCCGATCGACACCGCGGCGGCCTCGTGTGCCGCCTGACCACACTGGCGCAGGGCCTCCGTCAGGGCATCCCACCACTGACGCGGATCGCTCTCCCGGCCCGCTCCCGAGGTCACCGCGTGCGGTGCCTGGCCGCCGGCCACGACCCGCCCGGTGGCCACGTCGACGACCAGCGCCTTGGTGGACTGGGTGGACGTGTCCACACCGACGACGAGCGGACCCTCGGCTGCTGACATCGATTTCTCCCTCTAGCGCGACTCGGCGGGCTGACCATCTTCCCAGAGATGCTGCTGCATACTAATTTGTAAATCGCCATGACGAAATAGTCTCAGCGAGCAAGGAGCCGCAGCATGAACTACCAGCCCACCCCCGAGGACAGGTTCACCTTCGGCCTGTGGACCGTCGGCTGGCAGGGACGTGACCCGTTCGGTGACGCCACCCGACGCGCCCTCGACCCGGTCGAGTCGGTACAGCGCCTGTCCGAGCTGGGCGCCCACGGCGTCACCTTCCACGACGACGACCTGATCCCGTTCGGCTCGAGCGACAGCGAGCGCGAGGGACACATCAAGCGGTTCCGCCAGGCGCTGGACTCCACCGGCATGAAGGTGCCGATGGCGACGACCAACCTGTTCACCCACCCGGTGTTCAAGGACGGCGCCTTCACCGCCAACGACCGGGACGTGCGCCGCTACGCGCTGCGCAAGACCGTCCGCAACATCGACCTCGCGGTCGAGCTCGGCGCCGAGGTGTACGTGGCCTGGGGCGGCCGTGAGGGCGCCGAGTCCGGTGCCGCCAAGGACGTACGGGTCGCCCTGGACCGGATGAAGGAGGCCTTCGACCTGCTCGGCGAGTACGTCACCTCCCAGGGCTACGACATCCGCTTCGCCATCGAGCCCAAGCCGAACGAGCCGCGCGGCGACATCCTGCTGCCGACCGTCGGCCACGCCCTGGCGTTCATCGAGCGCCTGGAGCGGCCCGAGCTGTACGGCGTCAACCCCGAGGTCGGCCACGAGCAGATGGCCGGGCTGAACTTCCCGCACGGCATCGCGCAGGCGCTGTGGGCCGGCAAGCTGTTCCACATCGACCTCAACGGCCAGTCCGGCATCAAGTACGACCAGGACCTCCGGTTCGGCGCCGGTGACCTGCGCGCCGCGTTCTGGCTGGTGGACCTGCTGGAGTCGGCCGGCTACAGCGGCCCGAAGCACTTCGACTTCAAGCCGCCGCGGACCGAGGACCTCGACGGTGTGTGGGCCTCGGCGGCCGGCTGCATGCGCAACTACCTCATCCTCAAGGACCGTGCGGCCGCCTTCCGTTCCGACCCCGAGGTGCAGGAGGCGCTGCGCGCGGCCCGCCTGGACCAGCTGGCCGAGCCCACGGCGGCCGACGGACTCCAGGCCCTGCTCGGCGACCGGTCCGCCTTCGAGGAATTCGACGCCGACACCGCCGCCGCGCGCGGGATGGGCTTCGAGCACCTCGACCAGCTGGCGATGGATCACCTGCTGGGCGCCCGGGGCTGAGTTCCCCCGGCTTCGGGGGCCCGGAGACCTGCCAGAGTCTGCTGCGGGCGTGGGGGAGGGGCTGCGGGCGCGGCCGGCGCGGTGCTTTCACGTGTCGGCCGCGCCTCACCGCGCGGAGACGTCCGGCACCGCGCGGAGACGTCCGGCACCGCGCGGAGGCTGCCGGCACCGCGCGGAGACTGCCCGACGCCGATTTCCGGCCCCCGGCCCGGAATCAGGCGTCCCTCTCCGTGGCGAATTCCGCGCGAGAGGCTCGCGCGAGGGTGCGTCCGAGGCGACCATGGCCGGTATGGCCACGCCACCGGTACCGCCCCAGCCGCCCGGTCCGCCGGGTGACACGCCGCCCCCGGGCGGCGGCTTCGGACCTCCCTCGTACGGTGGCGCACCGCCGCCACAGGACCCCCCTCCGCCACCGGGCCCGCCCGACGACGGGGGAGGCCCGGGACGTGGTTCCGGCGGGCGCCGCAATCTCCTGCTCATCGTGCTCGCCGCGATCGTGGCCGTGGCGGCCGTCGCCGTCATCGTGCTGATGGCGTCGGGAGACGACGACTCGCCGGGCGACCGGCCCACAGGAAGCCGGACCGACGGCTCGCCGGAGCCGTCCTCGGGCATCCCGTCCGAACTCCCCAGTGACCTGGAGAGCCTGCTGCCGACCGGCTTCCCCACCGAACTGCCGTCGGACTTCCCGAGTGAGCTGCCCAGCGGTCTGGAGAGCCTGCTGCCGACCGAGTTGCCGAACCTGCCCACCGACCTGCCCACCGACCTGCCCACCGACCTGCCGAGCGGCGTGCCCAGCAACCTGCCGAGCGGCCTCGAGTCGCTCCCGCCGTCCCTGGGCGAGGCCGCGCTGCGCTGAACCGAGCGGAACGCGCGGCGTGCGAGGGCCGGCACGAAGCTGCTCCAGGAGGGCTACGTCCCGGGGGGCCGCCCCGCCGCCGCGTCCGGCTCCGCGCGGGCCTCCGTTCGCGCCTCCGAGTCCGCTGTGGCCAGGGCCGTCGCCGGGTCCTGGGCGGCGCCTCCGGCCGGGACCCAACGGCCGCGCTCCTTGCGGTACGGCCACCAGCGGCCGTCGCGCCCGAGCCGCAGCTGAATCCGCCCACCGTCGAGGGTCCAGCGGTTGGCGCGGGCCCGGAGCACCGGCCGCTCGGCTTCGTCGCTCTCGGCCCAGGCCGACTGGAGGGCGGCACGTGCGCGTGCGAGGGACTCGGCGTCCACCGCCCACTCCTCGTCGAGCACGGTAAGGGCCGCCGCCCCGCCCTGATGCCAGGCCCGTACCGCCACCGCCAGGCCTTCCCGACCACGGCCCGAACCGTCGGCGAGCCGAGCCGTCACGGCGCGCGGGGGCTCACCGGCGGCCAGCCGCACCGCGTCCCGCGCCACCGTTGGTTCCGGCGCGGCCGGGCGCCGCTCATGCCCGTCGTGGAGCGCCTCCGCCAGCAGACGGTGGGCCTGCACGGCGGTCCGCGCGGCGAGGAACTCCAGGGCGGACGGGTCGACTCCGGCAGAAGGCGGCTCATCCGTGTCCAGAGACGGCGGCACCCCCGGCTCCGCGGGGAGCGGGGAAACGCCGGGCAGCGCCGGCCGGATGCCGCCCGCCGCGAACGCCTCGGCCGCGTCCACACCCTCCGGCCGCGGCCGCTGCTCGGAGGCGGCCGGCGGCCCGCCACGCGACTGGAGCGCGTCCAGCAGGACACGCTCACCGCGTCCCCGCACCAGGAGCAGGACGAACGGGTCCTGGTCCAGCAGCCGGGCCACCTGGTAGCAGAGCGCCGCCGTGTGACCGCAGTGGTCCCACGCTCCGCAGTCGCACTCCGGCTCCAGATCGCCCAGGCCCGGCAGCAGCTCGACCCCGGCCAGCTCCGCGTCCTCCATCAGATGCGGCGGCATCTCCCGGTCGAGCAGCGCCGCCACATGCCCGGCCCGCTCGACGGCCATGTCCAGGAAGCGGTCCCACTGCTCGTCGGACAGTTCCTGCAACAGCACGTCCGCGCGGTACGCCGTGCGGTCACGGTCCTGCACGACGGCCGTGATTCGCCCCGGCCGTACGGACACGGCACCGACCGCTCCCGCGCGGGCGAGCCGGCGGCCCGCCTTGAGCTGTTGGGCGTCCAACGCCGTACCCTCCAGCGCCGTCAGCCAGGCTCGGCCCCACCAGGTCTGCGCGAAACCACGTCCCCGCGCGGGAGGCAGCGCGGGGAACGTCCGCTCCGCGCCGGCCCCGCCGCCGCTCCCCTGCGGGTGGGACCCCTGCGGGTCGGTTCCGTCAGGGCCGGTCCCGCCCGTCGGAGCTCCCTCCGGCTCGTACCAGTCGTCGGTGTCTTCCACTTCAGCTCCGTCACCGTCGTACCGGGTCATCGCGGTCCCCCTTGCAGTGCCACCAGATCCGCCAGTTCCGCGTCCGTCAGCTCCGTGAGCGCCGTCTCGCCGGAGCCGAGCACCGCGTCCGCCAGCTCGCTCTTGCGGACCAGCAGCTCGGCGATACGGTCCTCGATCGTGCCCTCGGCGATCAGCCGGTGCACCTGCACCGGCCGGGTCTGGCCGATGCGGTACGCGCGGTCAGTGGCCTGCGCCTCCACGGCGGGGTTCCACCAGCGGTCGTAGTGCACGACATGCTCGGCGCGGGTGAGGTTCAGTCCGGTGCCCGCCGCCTTGAGCGACAGCAGGAAGACCGGGACCCCGCCCTCCTGGAAGCGCCGCACCATCGCCTCGCGTTCGGCGACCGGTGTGCCGCCGTGCAGGAACTGCGACGGCACACCCCGCGCGGCGAGGTGCCGCTCCAGCAGCCTCGCCATCTGCACGTACTGCGTGAAGACCAGCACGCAGGCCTGTTCGGCGAGCACGGTGTCGAGGAGTTCGTCGAGCAGTTCGAGCTTCCCGGACCGTCCCGCGATCGCCGGTCGCTCCTCCTTGAGGAACTGCGCCGGATGGTTGCAGATCTGTTTCAGCCCGGTCAGCAGCTTCACGATCATTCCCCGCCGCGCCATGCCGTCGGTCCCCAAGACGCCGGAGGTGCCGGAGATCTCGGCCAGGGCCTCGCGGACCACGGCCTCGTACAGCGCCGTCTGCTCCTGCGTGAGCGACACCGCGTGGTCGGTCTCCGTCTTCGGCGGCAGCTCGGGCGCGATCCCCGGGTCCGACTTGCGGCGGCGCAGCAGGAACGGCCGTACCAGCCGGGCCAGCCGCTTCGCCGCGGCAGGGTCCGTCCCACCCTCCACGGCATCCGCGTACCGCCTGCGGAAGGTGCCGAGCCGGCCCAGCAGTCCGGGCGTCGTCCAGTCGAGGATGGCCCACAGCTCCGAGAGGTTGTTCTCCACCGGCGTGCCGGTGAGCGCCACGCGTGCCCGTGCGCCGATGGACCGCAACTGCCGGGCCGTCGCCGCGTACGGATTCTTCACGTGCTGTGCCTCGTCGGCGACGACCATCCCCCAGGGCACCTCGGCGAGCCGGGGAGCGTCCAGGCGCATGGTGCCGTACGTGGTGAGCACGAACTCGCCGTCGGCCAGACCGTCCAGTGAGCGGCGCGCACCGTGGAAGCGGCGCACCGCGGTGCCCGGCGCGAACCGTTCGATCTCCCGCTGCCAGTTGCCCATCAGGGAGGTCGGGCAGACCACGAGGGTGGGCCCGGCGGACGCGGGGTCGCACTGCCGGTGCAGATGCAGGGCGATCAGGGTGATCGTCTTGCCGAGGCCCATGTCGTCGGCGAGACAGCAGCCCAGGCCCGCGGACGTCATGTGGGCCAGCCAGTTCAGCCCGCGCCGCTGGTAGTCCCGCAGCGTGGCGGCGAGGGCCGGGGGCTGCGGGACGGGCTCCTGGGACTCGGGGTCCGCGAGCCGTTCCCGCAGGGTCGCCAGCCAGCCGGTGGGACGTACCTCGAACCGGCGGCCGTCCACCTCCACCGAGCCGGTCAGGGCCGCGCCGAGCGCGTCGACGGGCGTGACCTCGTGGTCCTGGCGCGCGCGGGCGCGGAGCACCTCCTGGGGGTCGATCAGAACCCACTGGTCGCGCAGCCGCACAACGGGACGTTTGGTCTCCGCGAGCCGGTCCAGCTCCGCGCGGGTGAGCGTCCGGTCGCCCAGGGCGAACGACCAGTCGAAGGCGAGCAGCGCGTCGGCCGACAGGAAGGACGGTCGCTGAGAGGTGTTCTTGAAGCCTGCCCGGCCGGGTGGCCGCTCCTCGTCGGCGGGACCGATCTCCGCGCGGGTGGTCAGTTCGCGGATCAGCTCCTTGGGCCAGTGCACGTCGACGCCCGCGGCCGCGAGAGCCCGCGCGCCCTCCCCGAGGAGCTCGGTGATCTCCTCGTCGGCGAGTTCGACCGCGTCGGGCACGGTCGCCGACAGCAGGGGTGTGAGCGGGGCCCAGGCGCGGGCGGCCCGGCGCAGCGCGAGCAGCGTGTCCATCCGGGCCCGCGGCCCGAAGCCGCCGTCCGGGCCGGCTGAGCCGACCGGGCCGTCCTGGCCTTCCGCGGCCCCGGCCCACACATCGGTGGCGTCCGCGACGAGCGAGGGATCGCTCACGCCGTGCACTTGGAGCACGGCCCGGAACGTGACGTCGGTGCCGTCGTCGATGCTGCCGTCGTCCGTGCCGTCGTCGATGGGGCGGGGGGCGGGGCCGGCGTGGTCCGAGGCACCCGGGGCCTCCTGCGTCTCCGGCGCGCCCCAGGTCTCCGGCGCGTCGGTGAGGCCGTGCACTTCGATGCGCAGCGACAGACGTACGCCCGCGTCGTGGCCCGCGGCCACGTCGGCGGCCCAGTCGCGCAGTTCGGGCAGGTGCTGCGGCTCGGGCACGGCGAAGGCGGGGGAACCGGTCACCAGAGGCGCGGCGGGGGAGCGGGGCAGGGTGTCGGCGACCGCGTCGAGGAAGGCGCGCAGCAGCCGTTCGGGGTCGGGCAGCCGCAGGGGCCCTGTGCCGTCCAGCGGCTGGGCGTGCGCCTCGGGCGGCATCGCGGCGGCGAGCCGGCGCACGGCCTCGATGTCCTCCGCGTCCAGCGGGGCGGTGCGCCAGGCGTCGTGACCGGCCGGGGACAGTCCCGGCAGGAGCAGCCCGCGCGCTATCAGACGCAGTGCGTGCACGGCGGCGGCACCCCAGAAGACGGCGGCCGGGTGCCCGGCGCCGTCGGCCCGTGCGCGCGTGAGGGCGGGCAGGGCGGCACGCACCGGCAGCAGCACCGCGGGGACGCTCACCGTCTCCGCGCCCTCGCTGCCGGGCACGACGACGGTCAGCTCCTCGAGCTGGGTCGTGTTCACGACAGGGGGAGCCGACCCGTCGGGCCGCCAGAAGGCCATGCGGCCGGTGCGGGCGGGGTCGCCGGGTACGAACACGGCGGAGCAGCGGGCCAGGTCGGCGTACTGGGCGGGGGAGGGGAACGCGGGAGTCGTCTGCGCAGCGCTCACGGAATCCTTGATTCATCAAACTTGACTAGTGGGGTCGGAGTCGCCGAGAGTACAGCACGGCCGCGGTCGGCCGGGTATGCCTGGGGCGTGAAATGGGACACCATGGACACGCGGTCGTGCTCCGCCCCGAAGGGCCGGCGATTTGGCGAGTCGACGACGGCCTCTGAGGCAACCCTAGGGGGCAAACCTCAGGGACGTCTCAGGGTCGCGGTCGGAACCGCCGGGAGTGCGGGGCCGTTTTCAGGGCAGAGAGCGGCAGTGGCCGCGAAGGAGGCGACACCATGTCGAAGAATGCCAAGATCGCCGCGGGAGGTGTGGCGGCCGGGCTCATCCTGCTCATCTGGCTGCCCTGGTGGGCGGCGCTCCTGATCATCCTGGGAGTCCCGGCCGCCGCGTACCTCACCCTGGACCCCTCGCAGCGGAGCAGGCTGCGCCGCGTTTCACGCAAGGAACTGGGCCGCTGAGACGCAGGGGCCCGTCCCGGAGGGCCGGGCCCCTGCTCGGGCACTGTTACCGCGCCGCCGCCCCAGCACCGTCCAGTGCGCAGGAGTTGACCACGTCACCGTGGGTGGGCCTGCCGATCGTCCGGTCCGCGGGCGGCCCGACTCCACGCTCCACCCATGCGGTCAGAGTGTCGAACGCCGACCGGTAGCAGGGCAGGATCGGCCGCAGCCGGTCCGGATGGGTGTCGTACAGCCCGTCGACGTGGGTGCCGCCCTGCACCGTGTAATAGCGGTGCAGTGGCCCCCGGCCCTTCGCGTCGATCATGCGGGCGTACACGTCGGAGTGGGCGGCCTTCGGCAGCAGGGCGTCCAGATCACCGTGCAGCGTGATCAGCGGCCGGCCGATACGCCCGGTCAGTGCCACCCGGGCCACGGCGCGGTGCACGGAAGCGGGACGCGAGGCGTAGTCGTACGTGGCGTCGGACGCGCACGGCGCCAGGATCTGCTCCACCGTGGTCCCGGCCGAGGGCCCCGGACAAGCGGGATCGTAGGCCGGGTCGAGTTCGGCGCGGTAGATCTTCTGCGTGACACCCCAGTAGGCCTTCTCGTGGTACGGCCACAGGAATTCGGAGCCCGGTGCGAAGCCCGCCGCGTGCAGGTCCTCGTCCCGTGCCGTACCGAACATCCGGGCCACCGTGACCGGCAGGGTGGTGAACAGACCGGTCCCGTCGGCGCTCCACAGTCCGCCCTCCCAGTCCACGCCGCCGTCGTACAGCTCCGGGTGGTTCTCCAGCTGCCAGCGGGTGAGATAGCCGCCGTTGGAGACGCCGGTCATGTACGTCCGGCGCGGGGCATGCCCGTAACGGTGGGCCACCGCGTGCTTGGCCGCCCGGGTGAGCTGCGTGGTCCGGGTGTTCCACTCGGCCACCGCGTCACCGGGCCGGACTCCGTCACGGTAGAAGTCGACCCCGTTGTTTCCCTTGTCCGTCGAGGCGTATGCGTACCCCTGGGCCAGTACCCGGTCGGAGATGGCCTTGTCGGTCGCGTACTGCTTGCGGGTGCCGGGTGCGCCCGTGACGACCAACCCGCCGTTCCACCGGTCGGGCAACCGGATCACGAACTGCGCGTCGTGCGCCCAGCCGTGCGTCGTGTTGAAGCGGGAGGAGTCCGGGAAGTACCCGTCGACCTGGATGCCGGGCACTCCGGACGGCGACCGGGTGGCGGCCGCGGTCAGCCCCGCCTGGTCCGCCAGGTCGGTGTGCGGGGTGCCCGCCAGCCCCGTGGTGGTCAGATCGGCCAGACAGGTGATGCGTTGGTGGGCCGCGCCCGGCACCCGCACACGCTCCTGGCGCGCACAGTGTTCGTCCTCGGCGGCGGCGTCGGCCGGAGCTGGAGCGATGAGGGCTGCCGCCGCGAGGGCGAAGGCGAGCAACGGAACGCCGAGGGGCGGGCGCATGACGGTCTCCAGGAAGGACGGGAAGCGGAAGAGGGCACGGTACGGAGCACGAAGCTGCCCCATGGTGCGGGCCCAACGCTGCCATCATCGATGGGTCGGCGCCCTACGGAACGGTGCCTGCACAGGGGGGTTGGGAACTGCTGGGGTTCGGCCGAGCACGAGTGTGTTCTGGCGTGTATGGGTGAGCAGGGGTGTTTGCGGCCGGGGCTGCCGTGGCGTGTTGCCGGGAGGCGAATGGGGGTCCGTCCGCCTGGAGCGCGATCTCGTCGGCGCCCAGACGCGGCTGCACCGGTCCCCAGACGGCGGAGTCGGGGGCGCCAGCACGGGCCCCTCGACGGCCTCAGGGCCGGGATCGTGCGGCGCGGGCACGTCCGGAGCCGCCACGGCGACCGTGAGGGGCCGGCCGGGCAGCGCTGCGACGACCGTGCGCTCCTCGGGTGACAGGGCGTGCTCCATACCGCAGTCCCAGGAAGCGATCGCGACGGCGGCCAGCGACACGTCGTCGACCGCCACGGTCCACCGGGCGCCCTCACCGTCCTGGCCGAGCACCAGCCCGTACCCGTCGGCGAGCGGGGGGAGACCGAGCGCCGTGCACGCCTCCGGGTAGTCGTCGCCCAGCACGCTCGGGAACTTCGCCGGAGTCAGCAGCGCCGCCGTCAGCACATGGAGCGCGTCGTCCGCGGCGGCGGCTTCCTCGTCCGTCCCGGCCATCCCGGCCTCCCCCGTCGGGTTCGTCCACCGGCGCGCACACCAATCCGACCCCGAGCCCCTTGTCACGACCTCGCAGCCGCACCCGGAGCTGCGGCTCTTTGGCCCGGCGGGGCGAATCGGCCACGCACTCCCGGCCGGATCAGGCTGCCGGAAGCCCCAGCAGGTCCCGCGCGACCGCCCGCGGAGACGCGTCGCGCTCCCGCGCGAGCGCGACGACCGCCCGGCACGCCAACTCGTTCACCCCGAACGCCAGCGCCTCCGGCGACACCCAGCCGGCCGCCTCGTCGATCCGCTCCTGATCGTCCTCCGCACAGGCCGAGACGTACGTCGCGGCGGCCTCGAACAGGTTGTGCGGACGCTCCTCCCGCCCGGTCCTTTCCTCCGTGCGAAGGCTGTCCACCACTTTGCCCCCGATCCTGCGAACCCTGCCCCACATCCGGTCCACCTTCCCCCTGAGCGGTTTTCCTCGCCGACCGTCCATCTCCTGCCACTCAACGTAGAGTCGCGGCGTCCGCGGCAGAAGGGGCAGTGCGGTGAGGTGCTTCGAACGGCTGGAACCGTTCAACCGTCCCCTTCGAGCTCACTCGTTTGCGGAATCAGGGCCCGACCCGGTGTGCCGGAACCCGCCGGCCGCCGCGGAACACCAGTACTTCCTGCCCGGCCGGCCTCGCCGCATGGACCCGCACCCGAAGGGGGAGCGACAAGGCGGCACTCCGACAGAGGGAACAGGGGGAACGGCATGGGGACAGTGCTGCTGGTGGCGTTGGCCGCCGCTGTGGCCGCAGCCGTCACCACAGGTCTCGTACGCGCCGGGCGGCGTGAGGCACGGGCGGAAAGAGGCAGGCTCGCCGAGGAGGCACGACGGCAGGCGCGCCGGTCGCTGGACGTGGTCTGGGCGATGGACGACCGCGAGTTCGAGCGGTACGTCGCCGACCTGTGCCGCCGGGACGGCTGTACCGATGTCACGCGCGTCGGCGGGGCCGGTGACCTCGGGGCCGATGTGACCGGGTACCTGCCCGACGGCCGTCGCTTCGTCATCCAGTGCAAGCGATACGCCAAGCACCGCACGGTCGGGAGCCGTGACCTCCAGACGTTCAACGGCACGGCTCGCGTCGAACACGGTGCCGACGTACCCGTCTTCGTGGCCTCCTGCGTCTTCACCAGGCCGGCCCGCGAGTTCGCCGCCCGCCACCGGCTGTGCCTGATCGACGTCAACCTGCTCGGGTTCTGGAACAGCGGCACCTCGCTGACCTCGTTCCTGGACCTGGACATCAGCCGCTCCGGTACCCACCGCAGGCTCCACCCGGACCACGACTGACAGGAGAACCACTGTGCCGTGAACAGCGTTCTCCCCTTCACACCAGGCGCATCGAGGACCGGGAATGCCGGCGGCCGTGCATCCCGAACATCCAGCTCCGGGCCGACAGGCTGCGAAGTGCCGGCGGAACAGTCGCCCGGGTACTGCCGGCCGGTACGGGCCGAGAGGCACCGGCGCGGGGCCGGGCGCTCAGCCCGCGCGGACGGCCAGCGCCAGGAACCGGGCGTCCTCGTCGACGTACGACGTCATGCGCCAACCCGAACCGGCCAACAGCGGACGGAGGTTCGCCTCCGCGCGGAGATCGTCCGACGTGATCGAGCGGCCCTGACGCGCGGCGAGCGCCGCCCTGCCGATCGGGTGGAACAGCGCGAGCACGCCACCGGGGCCCGCCACCCGTGCGAGCTCCCGGAGATTCTCGGCCGGATGGGGCAGGTGTGCGATCAGGCCCGCCGCGAACACGGCGTCGAGTGATCCCGAGCGCAGCGGCAGCGCGGAGACGTCGGTGAGCAGCAGCACCCCGTCGTGGCCCCGTCCGGCCCGCGCGGCCTCCCGCAGCATGGCCGGGGTCAGATCTGCCCCGAGGACCGTTCCGGAAGGGCCCACGGCCGCACGCAGCGGGGGCAGAGCCCGTCCGGTGCCGCAGCCGGCGTCGAGCACCCGGGCGCCCTCGCGCAGCCCCAGCTCGGCCACCGCCGCCGCGTAGGCCGGACCGTCGTCGGGGAACCGGCGGTCCCAGTCGGCGGCACGCGCGGTGAAGAACTCCTGGACGTGTGTGTGGTCGTCGCTCATACTCGGCATGATCCCCCACCGGACGGCCCGGCCCTCAGCATCCGGCGGGCCTCGGCGACGTACCGCCCCGCGCGAGTGCGCCTCGCCGAGGCAATGGATCCGGCCACGGCCGCCCTTGGCCGTGTCGCCCCGCGTGAGACGACCAGGGCCGCGTCACTTCGTGCCACGGTCCGGCGATCAGTCCGCGACGCCCTTCTCCGACAGGACCTTCTCGACGGTGACACGGACGAGGAGCTCGCCCGGTACGCCGTTGCGCACCCCGAACTCCTCGGCGCGGTCCTGGCCCATGTACCGCGCGGCGATCCGAGTGGCCCAACACACCAGGTCCTCGGGATCCTCCGAGATCCGCGCCCGGCCCCGCAGCACCACGAAGGCGAACGGCGGCCGGTCGTCGTCCACGCACAGGGCGACCCGCCCGTCACGGGCCAGATTGCGTCCCTTCACCGTTTCCCCGCCGGTGTTGAACACCACGTCGTCCCCGTCGAGCACGAACCAGATCGGCGCCACGTGCGGACTGCCGTCGGCCCGCACGGTGGAAAGTTTGGCGGTGCGGGTCCCGTACGAGACGAACCCCCGCCATTCCTCGTCGGTCATCCTCTGTCCCATGGCTCCTATCCTCCTTGCCCGGCGCCCGGCCGTGGGGAAGGCTGGCGGAGGGACCCATACGGGGAAGAGCAAGGGGGAGATTCACGATATGACGCAAAAACGGGGACTCGACTGGCTGCTGGACGACCTGACCCAGAGAGTCGAGGAAGTACGGCACGCGCTGGTCCTGTCCAACGACGGGCTGGTGACCGGGACGAGTACGGGGCTTCGACGCGAGGACGCGGAGTACTTAGCCGCGGTCTCGTCCGGACTGCACAGCCTCGCCAAGGGCTCCGGGCAGCACTTCGGCGCGGGCGGGATGCGCCAGACGATGATCGAGTTCGACGAAGCGGTGCTCTTCGTCACCGCGGCCGGTGCCGGCAGTTGCCTGTGCGTGCTCAGCGGGGCCGAGGCCGACATCGGCCGGATCGCGTACGAGATGACGCTGCTGGTCAACCGGGTCGGCGAACATCTGGACGTGGACGCCCGCCGACCGGAACCCGACGACCCCACAGGTACCTGACCTGCACGTTCGTCGGCCCCCGTGGAGTTATCCACAGGTTCGTCACGAAGGGTGATGGGCCGGATACGGTTTTCTCCGAGCGGCGCACACGGCGCCGGCCCGCACTCCACGGGGGAGACGAGCATGTCCGGAAACACCGCCACACACGAAGCCACGGCCGTCGGTTCCTGGGTCACGGCAGGCCGCGCGGCACGCGAACTCGGCCTCAAACCAGATGAGTTCGACCTCGCCGTGGACCTCGGGCGGATCCGCGCCACCCCCGACGAGCGGGGAGCCGGCCGCCGCGTGGACTGCGTCGAACTCGAACGGCTCCGCGCCCGGCCAGGTCACCCGGAGGGCCTGCGTGAGAGCGTCAGGACCGTGGGCACCACGGAGGGTGCGCTGCTCATGGGGGTGACGAAGGACCGGTTCACGCGACTGGCCCGGCTGGGGCTGCTGGCCCCCACGAGGTTCTACCTCAACCGCTACCGTGCCGTGGTCTGGCTCTATCTCGCAGAGGAACTACGGCAGTTCACGGCCGATGAGAGGAACACCTCACTGTTGAGGGGCCGCACGTCCGACAACCTCAGGGGACAGCTCGACACCGGGCTCGACCTACGGGCCCGTAACTGGCGCACCCGCCGTCTGGCAATTCTGCTCCGCCGGGCCACCGACCCGTGGTCGCGCGCCGGAGCCCTCGCGTCCCTGCTCGACCCGCTGTACATCTGCGAGGTCGTCAAGGACCCCTACGAGCGTTCCCACCTCGGCCGGTTCTGCCCCGAGCGGCCTTCCCACGGTGCTCCGGGCTCACCCGGCGCCGTCCTCACGAAGACCCTCGTGACCGCCCAGGACCCCGACGAGATCGCCTGGCTCCAGGCGGAGCTCGCAGGACTGCTGGCAGAGGCCCGCGAACACCGGCCGGCACCTCGCCCGGGGTTCGCTTTTCACCGCCCCGCACCGGCCGGGCAGGCCCCCCGGGAACCGGAGCGCTCGCGCGGGGCGTTCCGCGCGCTGCTCGCCCGGTGGCGCGGAAGGAACCGAGGACCGGTCGCCCGGTGGCCGGCTGCCCGCCGGCCCGGAGGGCCTGCCCGGTGACCTACAGCGCCCGGAACAGCCCCTCCTGAACGACGGACACCAGCATCCGCCCCTCACGGTCGTAGATCCGCCCCCGGGCCAGACCACGCCCGCCCACGGCGATCGGCGACTCCTGGTCGTACAGGAACCACTCGTCCGCGCGGAACGGTCGGTGGAACCACATCGCGTGATCCAGCGACGCCATGTCGAAGCCGCGCGGACCCCACAGGGGTTCCACCGGGAGCCGAACGGCGTCCAGCAGGGTCATGTCGCTGGCGTAGGTCAGGGCACAGGTGTGCACCAGTGGATCGTCGCCGAGCGGCCCCACCGCGCGCATCCACACGGCGCTGCGCGGTTCGGCGTCCTTGACGTCGTCCGGGTCCCAGCGCAGCCGGTCCGCGTAGCGGATGTCGAAGGGCTGACGGCGGGCCATCCGCTCCAGTTGCTCCGGCAGTTCGCCCAAGTGCTCGCGGATCTCCTCCGTGACGGTCGGCAGCGACTCCGGGTCCGGGACCTCGCGGGCCGGCGGCAGCTGGTGCTCGAAACTCCCCTGTTCAGGTTTGTGGAAGGAGGCGGTGAGAGTGAAGATCGTGCGGCCCTGCTGCACGGCGGTGACCCGGCGGGTCGTGAACGACCTCCCGTCCCGTACCCGTTCGACCTGGTACACGATCGGTACCCCGGGCCGTCCGGGGCGCAGGAAGTACGCGTGCAGCGAGTGCACGGGCCGGCCGCCCTGCGTGGTGCGGCCCGCGGCGACCAGCGCCTGGCCGGCCACCTGGCCGCCGAAGACCCGCTGCAGCGACTCCTGCGGACTGCGGCCGCGGAAGATGTCGACCTCGATCTGCTCCAGGTCGAGCAGGGCGACGAGGCTCTCGGTCGGGTTCGTCATGAGTGCTGATCTCCTGCCGTCACAGCTGTCCGACCTCGGTGACCCGGACGACCGCACGGCCCTCCGCGTCGGAGGCGGTGAGGTCGACCTGGGCGCTGATACCCCAGTCGTGGTCGCCGTTCGGGTCGTCGAAGATCTGCCGGACCCGCCACAGTCCGTTGTCCGGCTCCTCTTCGATCAGCAGCAGCTTGGGACCGCGGGCGTCGGGACCGGTGCCGAGTTCCTCGTACTCGTCCCAGTACTTGTCCATCGCCTCCCCCCAGGCGTCGGCGTCCCAGCCGGCCTCGGCGTCCAACTCGCCCAGCGCCTCCACCTGGTCCAGAGCGGCCAGTTCGACCCGGCGGAACATGGCGTTGCGGACCAGGACGCGGAAGGCACGCGCGTTGGCGGTGACCGGCTTGACCTGGTCGGCCTTCTCCTGGGCCTCCTCGGCGGTCATCTCCGCGGGATTGGCCAGCTGCTCCCACTCGTCCAGCAGACTCGAGTCGACCTGACGCACCATCTCGCCCAGCCAGGCGATCAGATCCTGGAGATCCTCGGACTTCAGATCGTCCGGGACGGTGTGGTCCAGGGCCTTGAAGGCGCTGGCCAGGTACCGCAGCACGATGCCCTCGGTCCGGGCCAGCTCGTAGTGGGAAACCAACTCCGTGAAGGACATAGCCCGTTCGTACATGTCCCGCACCACGGACTTCGGCGACAGTGGATGGTCACCGACCCACGGGTGGCTCTTGCGATAGGTGTCGTAGGCGTGGAAGAGCAGTTCCTCCAGCGGCTTCGGGTACGTGATGTCCTGGAGGCGCTCCATGCGCTCCTCGTACTCGACGCCGTCCGCCTTCATGAGGGCGACCGCCTCACCGCGCGCCTTGTTCTGCTGTGCGGCGAGGATCTGGCGCGGGTCGTCCAGCGTGGACTCCACCACGGACACCATGTCGAGCGCGTAGGACGGCGACTCGGGATCCAGCAGCTCGAACGCGGCCAGCGCGAAGGTGGACAGCGGCTGGTTCAGCGCGAAGTCCTGCTGCAGATCCACGGTGAGCCGCACGGTCCGCCCTTCGGAGTCCGGTGTGTCCAGCTTCTCGACGATGCCGCCGTCCAGCAGGGACCGGTAGATCGCGATGGCCCGCCGGATGTGCCGCAGCTGCTGCTTGCGCGGCTCGTGGTTGTCCTCGAGGAGGTGACGCATCGCCGCGAAGGCGTTCCCGGGCCGGGCGATCACCGACAGCAGCATCGTGTGCGTCACCCGGAAACGGGAGGTCAGCGGCTCGGGATCCGAACCGATGAGCTTCTCGAAGGTCTGCTCCGACCAGGCGATGAACCCCTCCGGCGCCTTCTTGCGGACGACCTTGCGGCGTTTCTTCGGGTCGTCGCCCGCCTTCGCCAGCGCCTTCTCGTTCTCGACGACGTGCTCGGGGGCCTGCGCGACGACGAACCCCTCGGTGTCGAAGCCGGCCCGGCCGGCCCGGCCCGCGATCTGGTGGAACTCACGGGCCCGCAGCGTGCGCACCCGGGTCCCGTCGTACTTGGTGAGGGCGGTGAACAGCACCGTGCGGATCGGGACGTTGACCCCCACACCCAGCGTGTCCGTACCGCAGATGACCTTCAGCAGACCGGCCTGCGCGAGCTTCTCCACCAGCCGACGGTACTTGGGCAGCATGCCTGCGTGGTGCACACCGATGCCGTGCCGGACGTAGCGGGAGAGGTTGCGGCCGAACTTGGTGGTGAAGCGGAAGCTGCCGATCAGGTCGGCGATCCTGTCCTTCTCCTCGCGCGTGCACATGTTGATGCTCATCAGTGCCTGCGCCCGCTCCACCGCCTGGGCCTGCGTGAAGTGCACGATGTAGACCGGAGCCTGCCGGGCCGCCAGCAGGTCCGTGAGCGTCTCGGTGAGCGGTGTGTAGCGGTACTCGTAGGACAGCGGGACCGGCCGGGTCGCCGAGCGGACCACCGACGTGGGGCGGCCGGTACGGCGGGCGAGGTCCTTCTCGAAGAAGGACACGTCGCCGAGCGTCGCCGACATCAGCACGAACTGCGCCTGCTCCAGTTCCAGCAGCGGAATCTGCCACGCCCAGCCGCGGTCCTGCTCCGCGTAGAAGTGGAACTCGTCCATGACGACCTGGCCGACATCGGCGTTCCTGCCGTCACGCAGCGCGATCGACGCCAGCACCTCGGCGGTGCAGCAGATGACCGGGGCGTCGGCGTTCACGGACGCGTCGCCGGTCAGCATGCCGACGTTCTCCGTGCCGAAGATCTTGCACAGCTCGAAGAACTTCTCCGACACCAGTGCCTTGATCGGTGCCGTGTAGAAGGTGACCTCGTCCCGGGCCAGCGCGGCGAAGTGGGCAGCGGCCGCGATCATGCTCTTGCCCGAGCCGGTCGGGGTCGAGACGATCACGTTCGCCCCGGAGACCACCTCGATCAGCGCCTCCTCCTGGTGGGGATAGAGCGTGAGACCACGTTCCCCCGCCCACGACTCGAAGGCTTCGTAGAGGGCGTCGGGGTCGGCGGTCGGCGGCAGCTGATCGATGAGGGTCACGTCCCCATCTTGCCTGCCGCCGGGCCCTGCGCGGGAATCGGATTCGGGTATGAAGATCGTGAACGCTACGCTGTGTCGCCGGAGGGGCGTCAACGCCCCTGGTCAACTGGACAGCGGCACAAGCGGAATGGGCGGGCAACGGGGATGATGGGACCAGCACACTCACTGTCGGGTGCCGCGGCATGGCTCGGTACGGGGGCGGCGATGACCGCCGCCGGAAAACCGATGCCCTGGCCGGTGCTTCTGGTCGGCGCTCTGATCTGTGCCGGTGCCGCCCTCGCCCCGGACCTGGACCACAAGGCGGCGACGATATCGCGGTCCTTCGGCCCCGTGTCCAAGAGACTGTGCGAGATCGTCGACAAGCTGTCGTACGCCGTCTACAAGGCCACCAGGAAACCGGGCGACCCGCGCCGTTCCGGTGGTCACCGCACGCTCACCCACACCTGGCTGTGGGCGGTCCTGATCGGCGGGGGCGCTTCCGCTCTGGCGATCACGGGCGGCCGGTGGGCGGTGCTGGCCATCCTCTTCGTCCACATGGTGCTGGCCATCGAGGGTCTGCTGTGGCGGGCTGCACGGGGTGCCAGCAGTGACGTCCTGGTGTGGCTGCTGGCCGCGACCAGCTCGTGGATCCTCGCGGACATTCTGGACCAGCCGGGCCACGGCGCCGCCTGGCTGTTCACGGCACCGGGCCAGGAGTACCTGTGGCTGGGGCTGCCGATCGTCCTGGGCGCGCTGGTGCACGACATCGGGGACGCCCTGACGGTCTCGGGCTGCCCGGTCCTGTGGCCCATACCGGTGGGACGCAAGCGCTGGTACCCCATAGGCCCGCCCAAGGCGATGCGGTTCCGGGCGGGCAGCTGGGTGGAGCTCAAGGTACTGATGCCCGCGTTCATGCTGCTCGGCGGAGTGGGCTGTGCGGTGGCACTCAACGTGATCTGAGACGCGGACGACCGGCGGTCGTCGCCGGCGGACGCCCGACGGCCGCCGGCGTCGGCTCAGCCGGGGCTTTCACCGCCGTAGCGGCGCTGGAAGCGGGCGACGCGTCCTTCCGTGTCCACGGTCCGTGCGGTGCCCGTGTAGAAGGGATGGCTCTCCGAGGAGATCTCCACCTCCACGACCGGATAGGTCTCGCCGTCGTCCCACTCGATCGTCTGCTCGCTGGTCGCGGTGGACCGGGTCAGGAAGGCGTATCCGGCGGCCCGGTCGCGGAAGACGACGGGACGGTAGTCGGGGTGCTTGTCCTGCTGCATGGACGCTCCTCGTACGACATGGGCGATGCGTGCGGTGCCCGCGATGTGATCGATCCGGACGGCCTGGACGTCCTGGACGCCCGGAACGGTTCGGGCGACGGCCCGGGTGGCCCGCGCCGTCCGGACGGGCATGACGGCCGTGACGGCAGTGGAACGACGAGGTCAGCCGGGCAGGGTGTCCTCGTCGACGACATGCATGGCGGCCTCCTCGGCCGAGGCCGCAGCCCCGTCGATGCCGATGTCCGTGGCGACCAGGGCGCTCTCCTCGTCCTCGTGCGCCCCTTCGTCGGGGGCCACGAGCCGGCCGGAGCGCACGGCACCGACCTCGTTGTCCAGGAGCTCGCCGTCGGTGCCCTCGCTGTCACCGAGGTCGTCACCGTCGGCGGTGGCGAGATCGGGCAGCTCCTCGGCGAGCCGCTGGTCCAGGGTCTCGCCCGCCCTGCGCTCCGACGCCGTCACACCGCGGTGCTCCACGGCCCACGGCCGCTCGGGAGGGGACCAGCCCCGGTCGAGGGGATCGTCGACGCCGTCGTTCTCGAGGGTGTCCTCGGCGTCGAGCAGTCCGGCGTCGTCCTGGACCTCGGACCCATCGGGCTGGTAGACGTCGTCTCCCCAACCGCCGGCTCTGTTCACGGGGACCTCCAGGGAGTGGGGACGGGCGCGTTCCCGCCGTGGCCCGTCGCGGGCCGCGCCTGCACGGGCACTGGCGTCACCCACACTCCGGTTCTCCGGAGCCCCGGGCGTCCCCCGAGCCGGTGCCTGATTCCACCCTTCCACCCAGGTTCGGCTCCGCGCAACGGCACGGTCCGTCACCGGCCGCCGCCGGTGACGGACCGTGCACACGGCGCATCCACCCCCCGGGTGCGCCTCACACCGCGGCCGGGGGCCCGCCGAACACGCCCGGCCGCGCAGTCCGCCGTGCCGTCCCCCGCGTGCTCACCCCTCGCCTCCCCGAGGCCTCGTCCGCACCCTCACCTGGGTCCTCACCCGTGCCAGGAGCGCCACAGTGCCGCGTACGCGCCGCCCGCGGCGACCAGCTCGTCATGGCTGCCCAGCTCGCTGATGCGGCCGTCCTCGACGACGGCGATGACGTCCGCGTCGTGGGCGGTGTGCAGGCGGTGGGCGATGGCGACGACGGTACGGCCGTCGAGGACACGGGCCAGCGAGCGTTCCAGGTGCCGGGCCGCGCGGGGATCGAGCAGCGAGGTCGCCTCGTCCAGCACCAGCGTGTGCGGGTCGGCCAGCACCAGCCGTGCCAGCGCGATCTGCTGAGCCTGGGCCGGGGTGAGCGCCAGCCCGCCCGAGCCGACCTCGCTGTCGAGGCCGTCGTCGAACGCGCGCGCCCAGCCGTCCGCGTCGACCGCGCCGAGGGCCGCCCACAGCTCGGCGTCCTCGGCATCCGTCCGGGCGAGCCGCAGGTTGTCACGCAGGGACCCCACGAAGACGTGGTGCTCCTGGTTGACCAGGGCCACCTGGGTACGGACGCGTTCCGCGGTCATCCGGGAGAGTTCGGCGCTGCCCAGGGTCACCGTGCCGTCCCTGGGCGCGTAGATCCCGGCGAGCAGCCGCCCCAGGGTGGACTTGCCCGCGCCGGAGGGGCCGACCAGCGCCAGCCTGGTGCCGGGCGCGACCTCCAGCGACACCTTGCGCAGCACGTCGACGCCCTCGTGGTAGCCGAAGTGCACCTGCTCGGCGCGCACATGGCGCCCGTCGGGGGTCAGCGCGGCGTCACCGGCGTCGGGCTCGATGTCCCGGACGCCGACCAGCCGGGCCAGCGACACCTGGGCCACCTGCAACTCGTCGTACCAGCGCAGGATCAGCCCCACCGGGTCGACGAGCATCTGCGCCAGCAGCGCACTGGTCGTCAGCTGGCCGACGCCGATCCAGCCCTGCAGGACGAAGACGCCACCGATCATCAGTACCGAGCCGAGCACGGTCACATGGGTGATGTTGACGACGGGGAAGAGCACCGACCGCAGCCACAGTGTGTAGCGCTCCCAGGCCGTCCACTCCTTGACCCGCTGGTCCGACAACGCCACCCGGCGCTCGCTGAGGCGGTGCGCCTCGATGGTCCGTCCCGCGTCCACGGTCTCGGCGAGTACCGCGGCCACGGCGGCGTACCCGGCGGCCTCGGAACGGTACGCGGCCGGCGCCCGCCGGAAGTACCAGCGGCAGCCGGCCACGAGCAGCGGAACGGCGAGCAGTACGGCCGGCGCCAGTTCGGGTGCGGTGACGACCAGGCCGCCCAGCAGCAGCACCACCCACACCACACCGATGGCGAGCTGGGGCACGGCCTCGCGCATCGCGTTGCCGAGCCGGTCGATGTCGGTCGTGATCCGGGACAGCAGATCACCCGTCCCGGCCCGTTCCAGCACACCGGGCGGCAGCCCGACCGACCGCACCAGGAAGTCCTCGCGCAGATCGGCCAGCATCCGCTCGCCGAGCATCGCCCCGCGCAGCCGCACCTGCCGCACGAACACCGCCTGGAGGACCAGCGCCACCACGAACAGTGCGGCGGTGAACCCCAGGTGGAGCTCCCGCGTGCGGTCCGAGACCCGCTCCACCAGGCCGCCCAGCAGATACGGGCCGACCATCGAGGAGATCACCGCGACGGTGTTCACCATGATCAGGAGCACGAAGGCCTTGCGGTGCCTGCGGAGCAGCTCGCCCACATAGGCGCGGACGGTGGCGGACGCGCCCACGGGCAGGGTGCCGGCCGTGGCCGGGGCCGCCGGGTCGTAGGCCGGTGGCGCCACGCCGATCATGCTGTCTCCTCGATTTCTACGAGCGTGTCCAGGTCGGTCAGATCGTCCGCCCCGAGCCCTGCTCCGGCCTCTGCCCCGGTCTTCGCCTCGGCCTCCGTCTCCCGGGTCACCACGGCCCGGTACCGGGGCTCGGTACGTACCAGCTCGCGGTGGCCGCCGACCGCCACGACCGTCTCGTCGTGCAGGAGGACCACCTGGTCCGCCCGGTCCAGCAGCAGCGGCGACGAGGTGAACACGACGGTCGTCCGTCCCGCCCGCAGTTCCCGTACGCCCTCGGCGATGCGGGCCTCGGTGTGCGAGTCGACGGCGGAGGTGGGTTCGTCCAGGACGAGGACCTCCGGGTCGGTGACCAGTGACCGGGCCAGCGAGAGCCGCTGCCGCTGGCCGCCGGAAAGGGACCGTCCACGCTCGGTGAGCCGTGCGTCCATCGGGTCCGCGGCGTCGAGCGAACCCTGCACCAGCGCCGCCAGTACGTCTGCGCACTGCGCGGCGTCCAGCGCCTCGCGCGCTCCGACGGCCCCGGACGCGGGTACGTCGAGCAGTTCGCGCAGCGTGCCGGACAGCAGTACCGGATCCTTGTCCTGGACGAGGACGGAGCCACGGGCGGAGTCCAGTGGCAGATCGTCGAGCGCCACGCCGCCGAGCAGCACCGAGCCGTTCCGCGCGGCGTGCGCCGCGTGCCCGCCGAGCCGTTCGGCCAGGCGTCCCGCCACGTCCGGATCCCCGCACACCACGGCGGTGAGCCGGCCCGCCGGGGCGAGCAGACCGGTCACCGGGTCGTACAGGTCTCCGGAGGGCCTCCCGTGCCTCTCGGAACCGGGCGTCCCGGCGGTGTCCACGGCCCGTTCCAGCGACAGTACGCGCGCCGCACGCTTGGCCGACGGCCGGGAGAAGGAGTAGGCCATCGCGATTTCCTCGAAGTGGCGCAGAGGGTATGCGAGCAGCATCACCGAGCTGTAGACGGTGACCAGTTCGCCCACGGTGATCCGCCCCTGACGGGCCAGATGAACGCCGTAGCAGACCACCGTGATCAGCAGGATTCCCGGCAGCAGCACCTGGATCGCGGCGATCAGGGACCACATCCGGGCACTGCGCACGGCAGCGTGGCGGACTTCCTGGGACGCGCGACGGTAGCGGTCGAGGAACAGCTCCTCGCCGCCGATGCCGCGCAGTACACGCAGTCCGGCGACGGTGTCCGAGGCGAGTTCCGTGGCCCGTCCGGCCTTCTCCCGCTGGGCGTCGGCCCGCCGGGTGGCGTGGGGCAGCAGCGGCAGGACCGCGAGCGCCAGCAGGGGCAGGCCCACGACGACCACCACACCGAGCGCGGGCTGGTAGACGAGCAGGCCGACGCAGACCAGCACGATGGTGACCACGGCCGCGGTGAACCGGGACAGCGCCTCGACGAACCAGCCGATCTTCTCGACGTCGCCGGTGGAGACGGCCACGACCTCGCCGGCCGCGACCCGGCGGGTCAGCGCGGAGCCCAGCGTCGCGGTCCTGCGGGCCAGCAGCTGCTGGACACGGGCGGCCGCGGTGATCCAGTTGGTGACGGCGGCCCGGTGCAGGAAGGTGTCGCCGACCGCGTTGCCCAGGCAGGCCAGCGCCATGAGCCCGCCGGCCAGGGCGAGCCGGGAGCCGGAACGGTCGACGGCGGCCTGGACGCCGATGCCCACACAGAACGGGAACGAGGCGACGGAGGCGAAGTGCAGCAGCCCCCAGGCGAGGGACTTGAGCTGGCCCGGGAGTTGGTTCCGGAAGAGCCACCGCAGGAATCGGGGGCCCGAGCGGGCGTCGGGCACGCCCGGGTCGGGATACGGAAGGTCTTGGATCTGCATGACGTCCCAGTGGCTCGCGGAAGCGGGGCCGCGCTCCGCCCTCGGACGGCGCGACAGCAAACCGTGACAGATTGACGCCGTTGCGTGCCGTAAAGCAAACGGTTTTCCATGGCAGCGCACAGAACCGGCTCGACGTACGGGGCGGGAACCTCGACGTACGGGCGGGAACCTCGCGGCACACCGGACGACCGCGGCGCGGCACCTCGGTCGGCCCCGTCACGGCGCACGGCCGACAGGTGCACGGCTCCCGGGCGACCCCGGCGGGTCCACCGGCCGGCGACGGCACGAGGCCCCCGCAGCGACTCCGACGCGGTGTCTCAGCAGGGCGCGTCGCGGTCCCGAGGGGTGGCGGTCGCCCCGTCGACCAGCGTGTTCAGCAGTTCGCCGAGAACCTCACGCTGTTCGTCCCCCAGTGGAGCCAGGATCTCCTCCGCGGCGGCCCTGCGCGCGGCGTGCAGCTCCCGCAGAGCCGCGTGTCCGTCGTCGGTGAGCTCGATCCGGATCACCCGCCGATTGGCCGGATCGGGCACCCGCCGCACCTTGCCGCTCGTCTCCAGCCCGTCGACCAGCGTCGTCACGGCGCGCGGTACCACCTCCAGACGCTCCGCCAGGTCGGTCATACGGGGCGGTGAGGCGTAGTGGGCGAGGGTGCGCAGCAACCGGGACTGGGCGGGGGTGACGCCCAGTTCGCGCCGCACCAGATGGCGCTTCTGGATGCGGTGCACCCGGCGGGTCAGCCGAAGCAGCTGCTCGGCCAGCAGGCCGTCGGGGTCGGGGGTGGTCATGTGCGGAACAATATCAGGACACCGTTCATTGTGAGTACAGGTAACAATGAGCTAGGCTCCGCTGGCCCGGCATCCTCATGGCATCCCCGTGGTGGTGCCGGGCTCTCGCGCCCCGCTTTCCGCTCCCGAGCCCTCGAAGGAGACCATGCACCCCGACCGTGAACCCGCCTGGAGCGCACCCGCGGGCACCGAGGAGCAGCCCCGGCAGGTGCGTCGCATTCTGAGACTGTTCCGCCCCTACCGGGGCCGCCTGGCGATCGTCGGCCTGCTGGTCGGAGCGGCGTCGCTCGTCTCGGTCGCCACCCCGTTCCTGCTCAGGGCGATCCTCGACGTCGCGATCCCCGAGCGGCGTACCGGCCTGCTCAGTCTGCTGGCCCTCGGCATGATCCTCAGCGCCGTCCTCACCAGTGTCTTCGGCGTGCTCCAGACGCTGATCTCCACGACCGTCGGCCAGCGCGTCATGCACGATCTGCGCACCGCCGTCTACGACCGGCTCCAGCGCATGTCGCTCGCCTTCTTCACGCGCACCCGCACCGGCGAGGTCCAGTCCCGCATCGCCAACGACATCGGCGGCATGCAGGCCACCGTGACCTCCACGGCGACCTCCCTGGTCTCCAACCTCACCAGCGTCGTCGCCACCGTCGTCGCGATGCTCGTCCTCGACTGGCGGCTGACCGTCGTCTCGCTGGTCCTGCTGCCGGCCTTCGTGTGGATCAGCCGTCGGGTCGGCAATGAACGCAAGAAGATCACCACCCAGCGGCAGAAGCAGATGGCCTCGATGGCCGCCACGATCACCGAGTCGTTGTCGGTCAGCGGCATCCTGCTCGGCCGCACCATGGGCCGCTCCGATTCTCTGACCAGGGCTTTCGCCGACGAGTCCGACCTTCTGGTGGACCTGGAAGTGCGGTCGAACATGGCCGGCCGCTGGCGCATGGCCGTCATCACGATCGTCATGGCCGCCATGCCCGCCGTCATCTACTGGACCGCGGGCATCACCCTGCGGACAGGCGGACCCGACGTCTCCATCGGGACGATCGTCGCTTTCGTCTCGCTCCAGCAGGGCCTGTTCCGGCCTGCCGTGAGCCTGCTGTCGACCGGGGTGCAGATCCAGGCCTCGCTCGCGCTGTTCCAGCGCATCTTCGAGTATCTCGACCTTCCGGTCGACATCACCGAGCGGACGGACCCGGTCCGCCTCGACCGGGTCCGCGGCGAGGTCCGGTTCGAGAACGTCACCTTCGGCTACGACGGCAAGGGCGGCCCCGTCCTGGACGGCATCGACATCACCGTCCCCGCCGGCACCGCTCTCGCGGTGGTCGGCTCGACCGGCGCCGGCAAGTCCACGCTGGGCCACCTCGTGCCACGGCTGTACGACGTCACCGGCGGGCGGGTCGCCCTCGACGGGGTCGACGTGCGCGACCTCGACTTCGACACCCTGGCGCGCGCGGTCGGCGTCGTCTCCCAGGAGACGTACCTCTTCCACGCCTCCGTGGCCGACAACCTGCGGTTCGCGAAGCCCGACGCCACGGAGGAGGAACTCCACGCGGCGGCACGGGCGGCACAGATCCACGACCACATCGCAGCCCTGCCCGACGGGTACGACACCGTCGTGGGGGAGCGCGGCCACCGCTTCTCCGGCGGTGAGAAGCAGCGCCTGGCGATCGCCCGGACCATTCTGCGCGATCCGCCGGTGCTCGTTCTCGACGAGGCCACCAGCGCGCTCGACACCCGCACCGAGGCCGCCGTCCAGCAGGCCATCGACGCCCTGTCCGCCGACCGCACCACGCTCACCATCGCCCACCGGCTCTCCACCGTTCGCGGCGCCGACCAGATCGTGGTGCTCGACGCGGGGCGTGCGGTAGAACGCGGCACCCACGAGGAACTCCTGGAGCGGGACGGGAGGTACGCGGCCCTGGTCCGCAGGGACGCCCAACTGGAGCCGACAAGATGAAAATATGCCGGGTTTATGGCGATATGCGGGTTACCGTGCCCGCATGCAGACGAATACTCCGTCACGAAGCATCAGTCGACTGACGCGCCGGGGGCGGCTCGCCCTCGTCGTGACCGGGGCCGCCGTGGCCGGTACCGCCGTGGCGGCGCCCCCGCTCATCCTGGGCGACGACGGCGACTCCCGCCCCACCACCCTGGTGATTCAGGAAGGCCGACGGGCGAGCCAGGTGTACGCGGACGTCGACAAGGCCCTCGAACTGCCCGCGGGGAGTACGAAGAAGTCCCTCGCGAAGGCCGGCCTCAAACTGCCGGGCGACGCCGACGGGAACCCGGAGGGCTACCTCTTCCCGGCGACGTATCCGCTGAAGGAGAAGGCGACACCGGAGCAGTTGCTGGCGCTGATGGTCGAGACGGCCGACAAGAAGTTCAACGGAGCCCCGATCGCCGCCGGTGCGCAGCGCAACGCGATGAACGTCTATCAGGCCGTCACCATCGCGAGCATCGTCCAGGCCGAGGCGTCCGCCAAGGCCGACATGGGCAAAGTCGCCCGGGTGATCTTCAACCGTCTGGAGCGCGGGATGCCACTGCAGACGGACTCGACGGTCGACTACGCCCTGGGCCGTTCGACGCCCGGCGTCGAGGAGAGGGACATCGAGGCCGACAGCCCCTACAACTCCTATACGCGTATGGGGCTGCCGCCCACCCCGATCGACAACCCCGGCGAGGAAGCGATGCGCGCGGCGATCAACCCGACGCCGGGCGACTGGCTGTACTTCATCACGGTCAAGCCCGGTGACACCCGCTTCACCGCCGACTACACCGAACACCAGAGCGATCTCGCCGAGTTCAACGCGCGGCAGCAGAAGGGGAAGCAGGGGCAGAAGGGAAAACAGGAGCAGGCGGAGCCGGGGGAGGGATGAGGCGGAGCCGGGGGGAGGTGAGGCGGATCGCACCGGTCGCCGGTGTCGGACCGTGACGCGCTCCTCCGCCGTCGGCCGGCATCAGGCCGTGACGCGCTCTTCCGTCAGTAGACGCCTGATGTCCCGTACGGCCGCGCGCCCGGCGCGGTTGGCGCCGATGGTGCTGGCCGAAGGGCCGTAGCCGACGAGGTGGACGCGGGGGTCGGCGACCGCCCGGGTGCCCTCGACGCGGATGCCGCCACCGGGTTCCCGCAATCGCAGCGGAGTGAGGTGGTCGATGGCCGGACGGAATCCGGTGGCCCACAGGATGACGTCGGCCGCCACCCGCCGCCCGTCCTTCCACTCCACCCCCTCCGGCGTGATGCGGTCGAACATCGGCTGCCGGTCCAGTACGCCGTCGGCGAGACCCTGGCGGATCGCGTCGTTCATCGGCAGCCCCGTCACCGAGACGACGCTGCGCGGCGGCAGCCCCTGCCGCACCCGCTCCTCGACCAGCGCCACGGCCGCCCGCCCCGCCTCCTCGTCGAAGGGGCCCTCGCGGAAGACCGGGGGCCGCCGGGTCACCCAAGTGGTGTCCGCCGCGTACGGGGCGATCTCCAGCAGATGCTGCGTGGCCGAGGCGCCTCCCCCCACCACGACGACCCGCTGCCCGGCGAACACCTCGGGGCCTGGGTACTGCGCGGTGTGCAACTGCCGACCCAGGAAGGTCTCCTGCCCCTCGTAGCGCGGCCAGAACGGCCGGTCCCAGGTGCCGGTGGCGTTGATCAGCGTCCGCGTCGGCCAGGTGCCCGCCGAGGTCTCCACGAGCAGCCGCCCGCCGGCGCCTTCCCGTACCGTCCGCACCTTCGCCGGCCGCCGCACCCGCAGGTCGAACGTCCGCTCGTAACGGTCGAAGTACTCGGTGATGACCTCGGAGGACGGCCGCGCCGGATCGGCGTCCGTGAGTTCCATACCGGGCAGCGAGTGCATCCCGTGCACTCTGTCGTACGTGAGCGAGGGCCAGCGGTACCGCCAGGCCCCGCCGGGGCCCGGGTTGTGGTCGAGCACCACGAAGTCGCGTCCCGGCTCGAAACCGGTGCGCCGCAGGTGATAGGCGCTGGACAGTCCTGCCTGTCCGGCGCCTATGACGACTGTCTGGACCTCGGCCGCCTCAGCCTCACTGGTGTAGTTCACATTTCTACTAACGCTGTCGGGGGTGGAGATCTTCCCACGAGCCGTTACCGCCACCCGGGGGGCTTCCTTCCTCGAAGTCCCCCGGCGCATGGGCCAGGATGGAAGCCATGTCAGATGCCTTCAACACCCGGGTCCTGAACGTCGCCACCGGCTCCGCAGAGCGGATCGTCGACCTCACCCGTGACTGTGAGTCCTTCCTGCGGGAAGTGGCGGCCGGCCGCGACGGACTGCTCAACGTCTTCGTGCCGCACGCCACCGCCGGCATCGCCGTCATCGAGACCGGTGCGGGCAGCGACGACGACCTCCTGGCCGCCCTGCACAGCCTGCTGCCGGCCGACGACCGCTGGCAGCACCGCCACGGCAGCCCCGGCCACGGCCGCGACCACGTCCTGCCCGCCCTCGTCCCGCCGCACGCCACCCTGCCCGTACTGGACGGCCGACTGGAACTGGGCACCTGGCAGTCCGTGTGCCTGGTCGACACGAATAGGGATAATCCCAACCGTCACGTGCGGCTGAGCTTCCTCGGGTAGGTGCCTGATGAGACTGTAGGGGTGAAGTCCGGCCGCGCCGAACGGGGTGGCCAGGGGTCGGGAACCGTCCCTCTCCGAGTGGGCGCGCGTTGAATGCTGTCGGAAGTCTTCCAACAGATTCTTCGTCTGCTGGTGGCACACATGAGGCGCCTTGTCTGCCCCCCGGGAACGGGCACCTTGTCCATGGCCGGCGGCTACTTGGTCCGGGAATGGCGCGAGTACGTCGGCCTGCCGAAGGCCGACTCGGGGGTTCCGTCCGTACCGGTCCTTCCGGCGGCCGGATGATGAACTGGCCCCGCAACGGGGAGGGAAGGTGTGTTCGGCGCGCCGGCTCCGCCGTGGCGGAGATTCCGCCTGATTAGGGTGGAGTCCATGTCCACGACAACGCCCAGTCAGCCGCCCCTCGTTGACCCCGTAGAGCTGGCCGCGGACCCGTACTCGGTGTACGCGAGGCTTCGCGAGGCCGGGCCCGTCCATCGCATCGCCGGAACGGACGGGCTTCCGGCCTGGCTGGTCACGCGCTACGACGACGTACGCCAAGCCCTCGCCGACCCCCGGCTCTCCCTCGACAAGCGCAATGCGACGCCCGGCGGCTACCGTGGGCTCGCGCTGCCGCCGGCGCTGGACGCGAACCTGTTGAACATGGACCCGCCGGACCACACCCGCATCCGGCGTCTGGTGTCCCAGGCGTTCACCCCGCGCCGCATCGCCCGCTTGCGTGAACCCGTCAGGAAAACCGCTGACTCACTGCTCGACGCCATCGAACCGTACGGCCGCGCCGACCTGATCGCTTCATACGCCGCGCCACTGCCGATCACCGTGATCTGTGACCTGCTCGGCGTGGCCCCACACGATCGGCACGACTTCCGGTCCTGGACCGACGCCATGGTGGTTCCGGACCCGGCGCAACCGGACCGGGCAAAGGAAGCCGTCCGCGACATGCTGGCTTTCTTCACCCAGCTCATCGCCGACAAGCGCGCGTCGCCCGACGACGACCTGCTCTCCGCCCTGATCGCTGTACGCGACGACGAGGACCGGCTGAGCGAGGACGAACTCATGTCCCTCGCCTTCCTGATCCTTTTCGCCGGGTACGAGAACACGGTCCACCTGATCGGCAACTCCACCCTGGCCCTGCTCAGCCACCCCGACCAACTGCGCGCGCTCCGTGCCGATCCCAATCGACTGGGCGGCGCGGTCGAGGAGTTGGCCCGCTACGACGGTCCCGTACCCCTGGCCATCCGGCGCTTCCCCACTGAGGACATCACCATCGGCGGTGTCGGCATTCCGGCCGGTGAAACCGTCCTGCTGTCCCTGGCCGCCGCGCACCGGGACCCGCACCGCTTCACCGAACCCGACCGGCTCGACATCGGTCGTGACGCCACCGGTCATCTCGCCCTCGGCCACGGCATCCACTACTGCCTAGGCGCACCCCTGGCCCGGATGGAGACCGAGGTCGCTCTCGCCGCGCTCCTTGACCGCTTCCCCACTCTGGCCCTCGACATCGCGCCGGACGAACTGCGCCGGCGGCCGTCCATGCGCGCCCGCGGACTGCTCGACCTGCCGGTGCGCTACTGACCACAAGTCGTTGATCCAGCTCGTAACAGCGGTTTGTATGAGTTCTGTGGGTTCGCGGGATCCGTAAGAGTCCAGGTCAGAGGCTGCTAAGTGTTCCAGAAGGGTGTGGGCCGGCATGGCTGCGGGCGGACCGATTCGCCAGGCTGTTGTGGGCGGTTCGGGAACGTGGCGGAGAGCACCCGCGGATGGGCCGGCCGTGGTGCCTGTGCCGCTGGCCGAGTGGGTACTGCTGGTGGCCGTGTGTCACCGGCCCAACCTGACCAGAACGGGCTCCGGTCGGACCTGGAGGAACCGCGCGGTATGCGCCCGACGGTATCGGAGGACACGGCCTGGATGCTGTACGAGGCCAGCCGAGAGGTTAGCCATCTACCTCTGATCTTGGCCGGTGCTCCGCCCTTCGGGGCGGGGGTGAAGGCCATCCCTGGCCCGGAGGCGCGGGGCGCCGGAGTGCTCTTCGTCTCCGGGGTGACGGTCAGTCGGGACGCTGCCGGCTTTCGATGTACTGCTTGACGACGGTCAGGGGTGCCCCGTCGCATGATCCTGCGAAGGAGGAGCCGGACCAGAAGTGTCCGCGTCGCCCAGCTGGCCATCGCCTGGGTGGCCGCACAGGGTGAGGACATCGTGCCGCTGGTCGGCGCCCGCACCCGCGAGAGGCTGACCGAGGCACTGCCCGCGATGGAGCTGGACCTCACCGCGGACGACCTCGCGGAGATCGAGAAGGCGGTGCCCCCGGGCTCGGCACGCGGCGACCGCTACCCGGCCGCGTTCATGCCGGGCCTCGGCGTGGGCAACTGAGAGCGGCTCTCCGGCGGGCCCCGCCCCGAAGAGGGTTCCGCCGGAGAACGGACAGAGCGGGAAGAGTTACGCAGGTCCGGAGAGGGCGGGACGGGCGGCTTCAGGAGGAAGCGGCGCCGCCCGATTCCACGAACCGGGCGAGATGTGTCAGTGCCCAGCGTGACCCCGCCTCGTTGTCCGCGGCGGGCACGGCGTCGGGGACGCCCTCGTGGACCACCAGGACGTCGGTGCCGCCGCCGTCGGCGTCCGTGAGCGTGGTCGTCATGGTCATCGTGCCGCGCAGCGCCGGGTCCTCGGTCTCGAACTCGAGTAGCTCCACCACCATCTCGTCCGGCACGAGCCGCGCGAAGCTGCCGTGGTAGGTGTCGGTGTGTGCGGCCGACCTGCCGACCGTGCCCGGTGCGTCGTACGTGAGCGACATCCGGAACCTGCCGCCCTCGCACGCCTCGAACTCGTGTACCTCGCCCCGCATGCCCGGCGGCACCCGCCACCGCGCGATCGCGTCCGCGCTCACCAGCGCCCGGTAGACGGCCGGCCGGGGAGCGTTCACCCGACCCGAGACCCGCGTCGTGTACATGGTCCTGTCGTGCAGTCGTCCTGTCGTGCCGTCGACGGATCACTGCTTGCCGCGGACGACGGTGACCGGGCAGTCGGCGTGGTGCAGCAGCGCCTGGCTCACCGAACCCAGCAGCATCCCGGTGAATCCGCCGTGTCCCCGGGCCCCCGCCACCAGCAGCTGGGCCTCCTTGGCGGCTTCCAGCAACGCGTGCCGCACCCGGGACCGCTCCAGGAGCGGTTCCACGGACACCTCCGGATGGGCGGCCCGCCAGGGAGCCAGGGCCTCTTCCAGCCGGCGCCAATGCTTCTCGCGGAGCTGGTCCAGGTCGACCACCACGTTCAGCGGGTTGGCGGGGCCCTCGTGCGGGGTCTGCTCGCTCCAGGTGGTCCACACGTGCAGCGCGATCAGCGGGGCTTCCCGCAGCGCCGCCTCGGCGAAGGCGAACTCGCCCGCCGCGACCCCGGCGGGCGAACCGTCCACGGCGAGGAGTACGGGCCCCTGCGGATCGGGGCGTCCCCGCACCGCCATGACCGGGCAGTGGGCGTGGGCGGCCAGCTGCACGACCGTCGAGCCCAGCAGCAGATCCCCGAACCGGTTGTGGCCCCGCCCGCCGACCACCGCCAGCACCGCGTGCCGCGACTCGCTCCGCAGCACCGTCAGGGTGTCCCCGGACGCCACGGTCCTGGACACCTCCAGACCCGGTGCCACCTCAGCGGCCCGCTGTTCCGCCTGGGCCAGGACGCCGTGGATCATCGGGGCCAGGTCGGACGGGCGACTGAAGGCGTGCACGATCCGCAGCGGTGCGCCGCGCAGCCGTGCCTCACGGGCCGCGATGTCCACAGCGGCGAGACTGGACGGCGATCCGTCCACTCCGACCATCACCGTGTCATTCACTGTTCACTCCCGTCCCGGCCGGTCCGTTGCGGGGGCGTCCCGGTCACGCCCGTGGGTACCGAAGTACCCGCGGGCGGGACACCGTACCGGCGCATAAGACTCGAAGGAAGCGGGCTACGCGTCCCCGTCCTTCTCCCCGCCGCTGCCGCGGACGACCGCCACCGGGCAGTGGGCGTGGTGCAGCATCGCCTGGCTGACCGAGCCGAGCAGCAGTCCGGTGAACCCGCCCCGCCCCCGGGCCCCGACCACCAGCAACTGCGCCGTACGGCTCGCCTCGATGAGTGCTTCACGCGTGCCGCCGTGCACGACCTCGTGCCGCACCTTCACGCCGGGGTACCGCTCCTGATACCCGGCCAGTGCCTCGGACAGCAGACGCTCCTCGCCCGCCCTCAGCTCGTCGGGCTCGCTCGCGTAGGGGGCCTCCTCGTCCTGCGGCGGCGGCGCCGGCGCGTTCCAGGTGGTCCAGGAGTGCAGCGCGACCAGTTCGGCCCCGCGCAGCGACGCCTCGGCGAAGGCGAAGTCGATTGCCTTCGCGCCCGCCGGGGAACCGTCGACCCCGACCACCACAGGCCCGTCCGGGGCGCCGGTCTCCCGTACGACCAGCACCGGGCACTGTCCGTGACTTGCCAGGTGCACGGCCGTCGAACCCAGCAGAAGTCCGACGAAACCCCCCATGCCACGGGACCCGACGACCACCAGTTCCGCGTTGAGGGACTGCGCCTCCAGCACGGTCAGCGGTTCGCCCGTCACCACGGCGTGCGAGACCTCCACGTCCGGTGCCACGGACTTGGCGTGCTCCACCGCCTCGGCCACCAGCTTCTCGACCATGGTCTGCAGACCGCCTCCGGGCGGTCCCAGCGGTGAGGGGCCCAGCGGCACATGCATGGCCGGCCAGAGGAAGGCATGCACCACCCGCAGCCCGGCCCCGCGCCGCCGTGCCTCCTCGGCCGCGGCCCCCACGGCGGCGAGGCTCGATACCGAGCCGTCGACTCCCACTATGACCAGACCGCTCATCATGCCTCCAGAATCGGTACGTCATACACATCGTTCCACGGGTGTGCCGCGCCGCCACGGGGCCTACGTGCCCCACCTCGCGGCCGACCGGCCCAGAAGGTCTCCGGAGCCGCCTGTTGTCCAGCCCCCGCACACGGAACGTCCCGCGTACGGCATGGCACCGCTCCAGGGCCCCGGCGGATGATCGACGGCCGTCGCAACTGTTGTCCATCCGTGGCATCACCCAATCTCTCGACGAGATCGCGGGATGACACGATGTCCCCCACGGGGGCTGACCATCAGCGCGATGAGGATGAGGGGCCCCACCCATGGACGGATGATCAGAAGAAAAAATCGGGAAGGGGACGGGCTGTGCCTGCTCCACGGATGAGCACCACGCCACTGCCGGGCATCGGCGTGAAATACGATCTCACCACGCGTGAGCGCCAGCACCTGTCCGTGATCGCGCACCGGGACGGCGCACGCACGGTCAACGTCTACCGCTCCGACGACCCGGACGCCTGCGCCCAGTCGCTGCGGCTGAACGTCGCCGAATCGGCCGCCCTGATCGACGCGCTGATGCCCGCTCATCACAGCCCGAACGTGTTGCACACGACCGACCTGGGGCTGGTCGCCGAGCGCATCGAACTGTCCGCCGCCTCGTACTGGAACGGCAGGGTGCTGGGCGAGACCAGGATCCGTACCGACACCGGCGCCTCGATCGTGGCCGTGCTGCGCCGGGCCGAGGCGATCCCGTCCCCGACGCCCGCCTTCCGCCTGGCGGGCGGGGACACACTCATCGTCATCGGCACCCGTGAGGGCATCGAGACCGCCGCCGAGATCCTCGGGCGGGAATGAGCGCGTGCATTCTTCCGCAATTTTCCTGATCGAGTTCGGCGCGATCATTCTCGGGCTCGGTCTGCTGGGCCGCCTTGCCGGGCGCCTGCAGTTCTCCCCCATCCCGCTCTACCTGCTGGCGGGTCTGGCTTTCGGCGAGGGCGGGCTGCTGCCGCTCGGCGCGAGCGAGGAGTTCGTCGCGATCGGCGCCGAGATCGGCGTGGTCCTGCTGCTGCTCATGCTCGGCCTGGAGTACACGGCCAGCGACCTGGTCTCCAACCTCAAGACCCAGTATCCGGCCGGCCTGGTCGACATGCTGCTGAACGCCGTGCCCGGCGCGATCCTCGCCCTGCTGCTCGGCTGGGGCCCGGTCGCCGCCGTGGTGCTGGCCGGGGTCACCTGGATCTCCTCCTCCGGCGTCATCGCCAAGGTCCTCAACGACCTCGGCCGGCTCGGCAACCGGGAGACCCCGGTGATCCTCAGCATCCTGGTGCTGGAGGACCTGGCGATGGCGGTCTACCTGCCCATCGTCACCGCGCTGCTGGCCGGTGTCGGCCTGGCCGCGGGAAGCGTCACGCTGGCCATCGCGCTCGGTGCCGCCGGACTCGTCCTGTTCGTCGCCGTCCGCTACGGGCGGGTCATCTCACGTTTCGTCTCCAGTGAGGACGCGGAGAAGCTGCTGCTGGTGGTCCTCGGCCTGACCCTGCTCGTCGCCGGTATCGCCCAGCAGCTTCAGGTGTCCGCCGCGGTGGGAGCGTTCCTGGTGGGCATCGCCCTGTCCGGGGAGGCCGCGGAGGGCGCGCACAACCTGCTGGCCCCGCTGCGCGACCTGTTCGCCGCGGTGTTCTTCGTCTTCTTCGGACTGCACACCGACCCGCAGTCCATCCCGCCGGTGATCCTGCCCGCCTTCGTGCTCGCCGCCGTCACCGCGCTGACGAAGATCGCCACCGGCTGGTGGGCCGCCCGCCGGGCCGGGATCTCCGGGAAGGGCCGTTGGCGCGCGGGCGGCACGCTGGTCGCCCGCGGCGAGTTCTCCATCGTCATCGCCGGGCTCGCGGTCACCGCCGGCATCGAGCCCCAGCTCGGTCCGCTGGCCACCTCGTACGTTCTGATCCTGGTCATCCTGGGACCGCTCACCGCCCGCTACACCGAGCCCATAGCCCTCCGCCTGACCAGGAAGAAGTCCTCCGCGGACGGTATTGCCACCCCCGTCGGGACCATGCCCGTCCCCGCTTCCGCCATGGCCCCCGCCCTGGAGACGCTGGAGCCGGTGGAGAACGGGAAGACCGAACGGTCATAGAACCGGGACCGCTCTCTCTGCCGCACGGGTCCCGTGCTCCCAGTCCTGACCGGGGCCGTGGAGCACGGGACTTCTGCTGAGGCCCTAGCCGTCCAGCCGGACCGGCATCAGCAGGGAGAACGTGTCCTCGTCGTCCGGCCGGCGGATCGCGACGGGCGCCGTGGGGGCGCCGAACTCCAGGACCAGCCGGTCACGGGCCCCGGCGTCGAGGGCGTCCAGCAGGAATGCACGGTTGACCGCAACACGGCCGCCGTCCCCGTTCCCCCCGCCACCCCCGTTCACACTGCCGTCCGCGTCCGTACCGTCGTCGCAGACCCGCACCGTGCCGTCGGCGCCGGCCCCGATCACACTGACGTCGAAGACCGCCCCGTCCTCCTCGCGCACCTCGCCCGTACGGACGGGACCCTCCTGCACCGCCTCCCGGAAGGAGGCCACGTCGACCACGGCGCGGCGCCCGGCGGGGAGGCTGACCAGACGGAGATAGTCCGGGAAGTCGTGATCGAGGGACCGACCGGCCACCTGGCGGCCGCTCCCGGTCTCCAGCGTCACCCGGTCCCCGTCCACGGCGAGCCGTACGGGCTCGGGGCCGCCCGCCAGCGCCCGCATCGCGTCGACGAGCGGCAGCGGCACGACGACCTGCACGCGGGGCCCGCTGTGCCCGGTGACCGGGACCCGCGCGACAGCCAGCCGGTACCGGTCGGTGGCCACGAGGCGCAGCGCGTCGCCCTCGATGTCGAAGAGGACTCCGCCGAGCATCGGCAGCTCGGGGTCGGTACCGGCCGCGAAGCGGACCGCGTCCAACGCGGCGGCCAGTTCGGGCGAGGTGAGGGCAGGCCGGGCCGTGGCGGTACGGAGCGGGGTCATGGGTTTCTCCCTGTCGTCGAGTAGGGCTCGGAGCATGGAGAACTCACCGCGGGCATCGGACAGCCCCCGCTCCAGGCGGCGCAGGTGCGCCTCAAGGAGCTGCTGTACGAGATCGGTGTCCGCGCCGGTCCAGCCGGCCAGCACCAGCCGGATGTCGGCCAGGGGCATGCCGGCCCGCCGCAGCCGCGCCAGCAGCCGGGCCTCGTCCGATTGCCCGGGGGCGTACCAGCGGTAGCCGCTCACCGGATCGACCCAGGCGGGTACGAGCACACCGGCACGGTCGTAGAACCGCAGGGCGCTCACGCTCAGGCCGCTGTCCCGGGCCGTCTCACCAATGCCGCGCATCTCGCTCTCCACACCCGGAACCCTCATGCCTCGACAAGGTCGAGGGTCAACCCGGGCCCGGAGCCCGGCTCGCTTCTCCGCCGGGGACATGTTCAACGGGGGCCGCGCCGACCGTGACATGCCTCCGGAGCCGTACAACGCCCGTACGGAGACCCGTACGGCACTGGCCCCGTGATCAGTAAGGTGGGGATCTTCGGGCGGCGTTGGTCCCCGGAGTCCCCGAGGTGACCGTTCTCGATGGCGCGTCGCTCGATGAGAGACCATACCGATGCCCCCGTGCAACGGTGTGGAGCCTGCCTGTTGCCGATGCCTTGCGGGGACGCAAGGCTCTGTGGTGGAGCGTCTGACCGGCAGGCGAGCTCGGGGTCATGCTGGTCCACCGGCGGTACTCGGAGCGCATTCGGCACGTCAAAGGGCGGGCCAGGTGGTGGCCGAAGGGCATCCCGTTCACCGGCGAGCTGGTCACCGTCACCGGGCAGGAGGAGCGGCGCAGCACCGTGGAGGGCATCCGGGTCCGGCCCAGTCACCTGGCGCTGCTCCCGGATTCACGCTTCCCGCTGGTGTGCGGACGTACGTCCCGGAGCAAGACCGGCGGCCTCTGGAAGCCCAACGCCGTGGTGTTCTCGCCCTCGGGGACGCCCGAGAGCGAGTTCTGCGTCGGCGACGACATCCCCGCCCTCATCACCGACCGCGACGGAGGGATCCGGACGGCCTACGGCGAGAAGGTATCTATGGTGATCACCCCGAGTCCGGGGCCGGTCTCGCGGGCCGGACCACCGAGGGCCGCGCAATGTGGACCCCGGGCGACCGTCTGCCCGCCCACCCGCTGGAAGGCTGCACCGCCGCGACCGAGGGCGACCGGGTCTGGCTGGTCTGGTACACCCGCAGCCGGTCGGGCACCTACCTGACCCGCACTACCCCGTCCACCGGCGAAGTGATCAGCCACCTCAGCCCTGTTCACCAACCGGACGGGTCCGCCGTCCGTGGCAACCGGGCCGTGCTGGTTCGCCAGGCCCACCACCGGCGGCCCGTCGAACTCACCCGTGCCGAGTTCGACGGCACCACCTGGACGGTGACCGACCGCCGGGACGACGGCGGGATCCTGGACCGGCCGTCCTTCACCGTGCGGGCCGCGGCCTACCGGGGCAAGCCGGTGGTCCACATCCACGTGGAGGCGTCGGCCGCAGTCTCGTGCCGCTCGCGCACGACGCCAGAAAGCCCATGTTCGATCTGCATGTTCGATCTGAAGGCCGCCGACGGCGCGCTCGGCAGCACCCAGAAGTACGTGCAGACCTGCTACCGCGAGTTCCGCGGACTGGCGGAAGGCGTCCTGGCCCGTGCCCAGGAACTCGGCGACAGCGAGTGACGCCGGGTCGGCGTCACCGTCATACCCGCGTTCGTCGCGGCGGACCGCAGCGCAGCGCAGCGACGGGCTCGGAAACCCGGCGACGCTACAGGGCCGCGAGCGCCACGAACACGGCCCACTCGTCCCGGCCGACCCGCAGCACGGACCCGTCGCCCACGGCCTTCGAGTCCCGTACGTACACGACGTTCGTGCCGGCAGCCACCTCTACGCAGTCCCCGCCGTTGGTTCCGCTGTGGCTGCTCTTGAACCACGTCAGCTCGCCGGTCCGCTCAGTGTGCTGTTCGATGCTCATAGCACCCCTGCCATGCGCTCGATGAACCGTGCAGACTCCTCGGTGTTGAGGGCCTGTGAGCGCAGCATTCCATACTGGAGACAGAACTCACTGACCTCGTTCCGGTCGGATCGGATGTTCACGATCCCCTGGGACTCGATGGACACGAACTGTCGGCGTTCAAGGGTTTCCAGCAGGACCATCTGACCGTTGACACCACTGTGCGCGGCCCGCTCGGTCGGCATCACCTGGATTTCCACGTTCCGCATGAGCGTGCAGTCTCGCAGCCGTCCGAGCTGTTCCCGCATGACGGTCCTGCCACCCACCAGCCGGTGGAGTGCGCCTTCTTCGAGGACGAAGCAGAAGACGACGCACGGGTTCTTGCGCGCCAGAAGGGATTGCCGGGCGAGGCGGGCGCTCAGGTGCTGCTCGATGGCCTCCTCTTCGAGGGGCGGGAAGTGCGCCTCCAGGAGGGCACGAGCGTACGCCTCCGTCTGCAGCAGCCCCGGAACCAGCATCGGATCGTACGAGAAGCGACTGACCGCCTCGGCCTCCAGCAGAGCAAAGTCCTGGAAGAACAGAGGTAGTTTGGCCCGGTCCACGTCCTCCTGGAGCACCCGCAGCGCCCCGCCCGTCTCCAACACCCGCTCCGCGGCCTCCGTGAAGTCCGCCTTCGCCGGTCTCCGCCCCTGCTCGACGGAAGCGACCTGCTCCAGCGAGTAGCCGATCGCCTCGGCGAGAGCCTGTTGGGTGAGACCGGCGCGTTCGCGGAAGAGGCGGACGAGCTTGCCGTAGGCGCTCCAGGCCGCGGGGCGTTCCTTCTCCGGGCTGCGCCGGCCGGTGGTCCCGCATTCCCGCTGGGTCGTCCTGCTCATCGCGCCCCTTTTCCGCGCAGTGGTCCGTCGTGAGAGCAACGACCGGTGTGCCGTTCCGGCAACGAGTGTCGGCCCGTACATCCGCCGTACGAAGCCGTACGAAGCCGTACAGCCGTCGTATGACGTGCCGGGTAGTGGCGAGTCCCGGCAGGGGGGTGATCACCTCGGCGAGGAACTCACCAGCCTCCCGGCTCCGCCCCCGCCGGGGTCAGGACGGCGAGGGTGGCGGTGGCTGTGCGGAGGGCCTGTTCGAGGGGGACGGGGGAGTGCAGGGTGCCGGTGCCGTCCGGGGGGACGAGCCATTCCAGGCGGCCGCTGGGCCGGTACGGCGGCGGCACCGCCACCCAGGAGCCCCGGCCGACGTGCCGTACGCCGAACCCGATCCACTCGCCGGCCGGGTCGGGCGGCAGGAAGAAGCCGACGCGGCGGGCGGTGACGTCCACCAGCGTGGGGCCGGGCACCTTCAGTGGATCGTTCCACAGGAGGTCCAGGGCGAGCAGTCCGAGCCGGTCGGGAACACTGAGCACGTCCCAGTAGCGTCCTGCCGCCAGCAGTGCCGTCCCCGTGCCGTGGTCCCACTGCCGTTTGCACTCACGGGGGTCCCGGGCCGCGGCGGCCAGCCATTCGACGGCCTGTTTCCATCCGGCGCTCTGCATGTCCCACCCCGGGCACGGTCGGCCGCGCCACCACGGGCGCGTACTGGGTTCGGGCCGACGGCTTCACGGGCGTGCACGCCGGCCCGGCGTGCAGCCATGGTGATAGATATTTCTATGCGCCGGAAGGGGTGCTGCAGGCTTGCGTTGCCTCGGTTCCGCGTCATGCGGCGTCCATCCGAACGAGAACACCCCCGACGGGAAAGCCCGTTCGGGGGTGTTCGACGCCAGGGGGTGTGACGTGAGAAGAGGGGAGCGGAGGGGGCGCCGTGGTCAGTTGTCGTGCCTCGCGCGCTCCGAGTTCCGCTGCTTGATGCGCTCCGCCTCCTTGCGGACCTCGGCCTGAGTGGCCTGCTCACGCTCCAGCCACTCGGGGCGTTCCTCCCTGAGGGCGTCGATCTGCTCCGTGGTGAGCGGCTCGGTGACTCCGCCGCGGGCGAGACCGGCGATGGAGACCCCCAGCCTCGACGCGACCACGGGGCGGGGGTGCGGGCCGTTGCGCCGCAGCTCCTGCAGCCACGGGGGCGGGTCGGCCTGGAGCGCGTTCAGCTCGGCGCGTGAGACGACACCCTCCCGGAACTCGACGGGGGTGGCCTCGAGGTACACACCCAGTTTCTTCGCCGCGGTGGCGGGCTTCATCGTCTGGGTGTTTTGGTGCGACGTCATGGTGTCCAGGGTATCGACCGTAAGCGCGACCGCCGACCACGACCGACGACCGCGGCCCCTCGGCATGATCACCGACCGGGGCCGGTGGCCGTGACCGGCCGCCGTGATCGGCGGTCCCGGCCCGTGGCCACGGACGGTAACCTGGCCGGGTGACAGGCTCGGATGTATCCCCATCGTTCCGGCTCGTGTACGCGCCCGGGGTGATGCCCGGCAAGTGGGTGCGCGTCTGGAACGAGCGGCTGCCCGGTGTCCCGCTGACCCTCACCCAGGTGCCCGCCGCGGAGACGGGCGGCATGCTGCTGGCCGGGGACGCCGACGCGGCACTCGTCCGGCTGCCCGTCGACCGGACGGTGCTCAGCGCGATCCCCCTCTACACCGAACAGACGGTCGTCGTGGTTCCCAAGGACCACCTCGTGACGGCGGTCGACGAGGTGTCCCCGGAGGACCTGGCCGACGAGCTCGTGCTGCACCCCCTCGACGACGTCCTCGCCTGGGAGACCCTGCCCGGGAAGCCCGCCCTCGAACGTCCCGCGACCACCGCCGACGCCGTCGAGCTCGTCGCGGCCGGGATCGGCGTGCTCGTCGTACCGTTGTCCCTGGCGCGGCTGCACCACCGCAAGGACCTCACCCACCGGCCGCTCAAGGACGCCCCCGAGTCCAGTGTGGCGCTGGCGTGGCCCGAGGCCGCGACCACCGACCTGGTGGAGGACTTCATCGGGATCGTCCGCGGCCGGACCGTCAACAGCACCCGGGGCCGCACCCAGCCCCGGCCTTCCGCGCAGGAGAAGCAGGAGAAGGCCGGCCGTGCCGACAAGGGCGGTGCCGGGCGCCGGCAGGCAGCGGGCGGGCCGGCCGGCCGTGGCCGTCGGAAGGGCACGGGCGGAACGCCGAAGGACCCGCGACGGGGCAAACCCCGCCGCGGGTCCTGATATCTGCCGCCCGGCGTCCGCCGCCGGGCCCTGCGGGACGCCGGACCGTAAGATCCGGTAGCCGTGTATTCCGGTATCCGGGCGTCTACTTCACTTCGGAGGCCGGTGTCGGCGCCGGAGAGACCGTGTTGAGGTCCTTCAGTTCCTCGGGGATCTCGAGCACCAGCACCGGGGAACCCGCCTGCGGGGCCGGCGGCGTCACCTGCTCCAGGGGCATCTTGGGCGGGCTGGTCTGCTGGAAGTTGACCTGTTCGTGATTGACCAGTCCGGTCTTCTCCAGGACCGTGATGTGGTCGAGCACCGTGTCGTTGGCCTGGTCGGCCAGCTGCCGCACCAGGGTGTTCCTGGTGTTGGCCCGGACCTTGGCGATCACCGAGAAGATCTGGCCGTGCGTCACCCTCATAATGTTCACGGCCGTGGTGTCGAACTCCTTGTCATTGGTGGACTTGATGGTCTCCACGAACTGCTGCTGCTGGGGCGAGGCCTGGTTGGGCAGGGTGATGCCCAGTTCGAGGGAGATCCTGCGGCAGCTCTCGTCGAGCCGTCCGTGCCCGACGACCAGGTGCTCTCCCGCCTCCTTCATCTCCGGCGTCGTACCCCGCTCCATAGCCAGCAGGCCCAGGGGGTGTTCCCACAGTCCGGCCGCGCGCACCTTGACCACGAAGTCACGGTCGGCCTCGGTCAGCTGGCCGTACTGCGTGTTGGCGACGACCCGGTCCTGGGTGCTCGATGTGGTCTGCACGCCCAGCATGGTGGGGTAGGCGAGCGCGCTGAGGGTGAGAACCATGGCTCCGCCCACGAACGCGGTTCCTGCCGTGCTGCGCGAGATGCGCATCGTTCCTCCTGGTGTATCAACAGCCCAACACCAGTGAGTACGGATGGAAGCGGCAGGACAATCACCGTTCCGGAAGAAATCTTCTGCCGGGAGGCGGCGGCGTTTCCGACGGCGCTTCGGCGGGGCGTCCGACGGCGACGACCGGCGCGGCCGTACGACATCGGATGCCCCTTTTCGTGAACTCGGGCCGCGTACGAAGCGTTCCGTGCCGTACGCACCACCTTGTCGCCGTCCGCTCCGCTCGGCAGGCCGGTGGACACCCAGTCGTCGACCGTTGCCCGTACCCACGTGACCAGCGCGTTCCTGCTGCCGAAGGGGGCTCCCGCCCAGATCTCGTCCAGCAGGGTCACATCGTCGCTCCGGGCGGGGTCGGCGACACCGGAGTCGGAGGTGCCGAAGATCACACGCGGCTCCGAGCGCCGGAAGCAGGCGTGTGTCGCATCCGAGGTCCCCTCGGTGAAGGGCGCGAACTCGACGCCGTTCAGCGTGTGATGCAGCGGCTTCCCGGCGACCGGGGTGAGCGAGGGCAGCAGATCGCCGGAGAGACCGGCGTTGCCGTACAGCGCGCACCGCAGGAGCCCGGTCGACGGGTGGCGGGCGACCAGGTTGACCGGGCCGGGGAACAGGGTCTGCAGCGTGGGGCCGTCGAGCGTGCGCTCCGCCCTCAGCCGGAACGGGACCAGGACCCGCACGGTGTCACCGGTCCACCAGGTCCGGGAGACGCCGAAGTAGCCGCCGGGGGCCGGAGTCCCGGGCACTGCCCGTCCGCTGACGGTCACCCGGAAGCCGGCGGTCGCCCAGGACGGCACGCGCAACAGCAGGGTGAACGAGGCGGGCCGGGACGCCCGGATTCTGGACCGCGTCCATCGTGCCGCGCGGCCCCGTAGGGCGGGCGCCCGTCAAACCGGCCGGATGCCGGCGGGGCGTCGGTCGGGTTGGCGGGGCGCCGGTCAAACCGGCCGGGCGGAGCGCGTCAGCCACTCGTACGCGGCCCGTGCCGTGAACTCCCGCTGCCCGCCGCGCAGCAGCAGCGCGGCGGTGGCGAACTCCGGGGCGCCGGCCTGCGCCGCGACGTACGGGATCGCGATGCAGCGCATACCCGCGGAGTGCGCCGCGGCGACACCCGGGACGGCGTCCTCCAGGACCACGCAGTCGGCGGGGTCCGTCCCGAGACGACGGGCCGCCTCCAGGAAGACGTCGGGGGCGGGCTTGCCACGCGGCACCTCCTCCGCCGAGACGACCGCACGCAGATGGGTGTCCAGGCGCGTGCCGGTCAGGATCGCCTCGATCGCCTCGGGCGAGGAACCGGAGGCCACGGCCATCGGTACGCCCTCGGCGGCCAGCAGCTCGACGAACCGGCGCATCTCGGGGTACACCTGCGTCGAGGCGCGGGCCAGCCGGAGGTAATGGCCGTTCTTGACCTCCAGCAGGTCCTCCACCGAGGTCCGCAGCCCGTACCGTTCCCGCCAGTCGGCGATCGTCTCCCGGGTGCTGATCCCCACGTAGCGCTCGTGCTCGGCCCAGGAGAAGTCCGGCACGCCGTGCTCGGCGAGGGTCAGCCGCCCCGCCTCGTAGTAGTTCGGCTCGCTGTCCACGAGTGTCCCGTCGAGATCGAAGACGACCGAGAGTGCGTCGAAGGTGCTCATGGGGCCCCAGGATGCCAAGCTCCGGCCGGCAGAAGGACTCCAGGGGCGGGCAAGGAGTCCGGGAGCGAGCGAGGACTCCAGGAACGAGCCGTCCGGCCGATCGACTCCACCAGCGGCAGCAGCCGGTGCGGGACGCGCTCGCGCAGGGCCACCTCGGTGCGGGTGCGGACCACTGTGGGCAGATTGATCAGCTTCTGGACCACGTCCTCGAGATGCGCGTTGCCGCGCGCCACGACCCGGGTCAGCAGATCTCCGTCACCGGTGATCGAGAACGCCTCGACGATCTCCGGCACGGCGGCCAGTTCGTCACCGACCTCGTCCAGATGCCCCTGCGTGACCTCGATGTGCACGAACGCCGGCACCGGATGCCCCAGCGCGGCGGGGGATAGGGCCGGCCCCGTCCCGGTGATCACCCCCTCGCGCTCCATCCGGTCGAGACGGGCCTGGAGAGTGCCGCGCGCGATCCCCCTCATGCTCGGCCGCAAGCGGCGCGCCCGCGCAGTACCGGCGCTGCTCGACGACTGCGCCCGGGAGATCCGGGGCCGGGTCCTCGTCGCCGCCGACCCGGAGGCCTCCCACGACGACCGCCTGGCCGCCGCGTGCCGACGCGTGGAGAGGGCGGTCGTGGCGCTCACCGACGGCAGGGGCGGCATCGCCGTGCGGACGCCCCCGGCGGCGACGGGGCCGACCCTGGCCCAACTCCACGGCCTGGAGCGGGCCCTCGCCGAACTCGCCGCGCCCCTGCGGGCGTCGTCCGGGTCTCCGCTGGTCGGGGCCTGAGGGCGATGGCCCGAGGGGCCGGGCAGGGTTGCCTTTCTGGTCCAGACCTTCAGAGGTCGACTGCTAGCGTCACCCCGGCCGGCGGGAAACGAGAGGGGAACAGGCGTGAGCGTGGGGGACACGGGCGTGACGGACGGCAGGCGGCGGGCGTTCATAGGATCGTTCACGACGGCGGGCGGTCCGGGCATCGTCACCGTCGCCCTCACTCCCGACGACGGCGCCCTGGCCGTGCTGAGCACCGTGAACGGCCTGCCCGACCCCTCCTGCCTGACGCTCTCTCCCGACGGACGGACGCTCTACGCGGTCAGTGAGACAGACGAAGGGGCCGTGGCCGCGTTCCGGGTCCCCGGTGCCGGTGCCGGGGGCGCGGGGGACGCGCCGGAGCAGATCGGACCCGCGGTGCCGGTCCACGGGAACGGGCCGACCCACCTCTGCCTTTTCGCCGGACACGTCCTCACCGCCAACTACGGTTCGGGCAGCGTCACCGCCGTCCCCGTCCGCCCCGACGGGAGCCTGGCGCGCTCCGCGTCCGGGGTGTTCCCGCCCACCGGCTCGGGGCCCCGCCCGCACCGCCGACGGCCGCACGCCCATCAGGTGCAGCCCGACCCGAGCGGCCGCTGGGCGGTCGGCGTCGACCTCGGCACGGACTCGGTGCAGGTGTACACCCTGACCGACGGGACTCCCGCGCGGCACCGCGAGGTGGCACTGCGCCCCGGCTCGGGCCCGCGCCACCTGGCCTTCCATCCGGACGGCACGCGCGCGTACCTCCTCAACGAACTCAGCCCCACCCTGACCGCCTGTCGCTGGGACGCGGTCGAGGGCGTGCTGCGGCCGCTCACCGAGATTCCCGTGCTGCCCGGTGTCCCGTCCGGCGACGCCTACCCGTCGGGGGTCGCCGTCTCGCCCGACGGCCGCTTCGTATGGACCGCGACCCGCGGAGAGGACGTCCTGTCGGTGTTCGCGGTCGAGCAGGGCGCGGACCGCGCGGACCGCCTCGACCGCTCGGCCGGAAGCGACGGTGCGGCCGGAAGCGACGGTGCGGCAGGGACGGAGGGGGCGGCCGGGCTGCGGTTGATCGCCACTGTTGCCTGTGGCGGTCACTGGCCCCGCGCACTCATCGAGTCCCACGGCTTCCTGTACGTGGCGAACGAGCGCTCCGGGGACGTGACCTGGTTCGCGGTCGACCCGGACACCGGAATGCCCCGGCGCCGCGGCTCGATCCCGGTGACGGCGGCGTCGTGCGTGGTCGTCGGCTGAGCGATTCCCCGTGTGTGCCGAGCGATTCCCGCAGGTACGGAGCCCGAGCGGCGGGGCCGCCCCCGCACACGGCTCGGGGACACCGGGTCGATCCCGGCCGTACACGCCGAAAGGCCCGCCCCGGTGGTCGGAGCGGGCCTGTTCGGCGTCTGCGTCGTGGAGCGGGTGAGCCCGCCCGGGGTCAGTTCGCCGGAGTGCTCTGCGCCTGCTGCTGGCTGATGCCCAGGGCGGAGGTGTACTTGGCCAGAACGAGCTTGCCGATCGCCGGGTAGGGGCCCAGCGCCTCGGCGGCGGAGCAGCCCACCTCCCTCGCGGCCTCCTCGACCAGGCTCGCGTCGATCTCGGGGCCGATCAGGTACGGCGCGAGCGCCAGTTGCTGCGAACCGGAGTCGCGCAGTTGCTCGGCCACCGACGCGATCGAGCCCTCCTCGTCCAGGGCCGCCGCCATCACCGGCACGGCAAGACGCGCGGCGAGCAGCATGCCGGTGATCCCGGCTGCCTGTACGGCCTCGTCACCGCCCACGGAGGCGAGGACGATACCGTCCGCGGCGGTCGCCACGGTGAACAGACGGGCGCGGTCGGCGCGAGCCAGTCCGGCCTCGGACAGCCGTACGTGCAGCGCCTCCGCGAGCAGCGGGTGCGGACCGAGCACGTCGGTCAGCTCGGCGGCGACACGGCTGTCCATCAGGGCCTGACGGACCTGGCGCAGCAGCGCGCCGTCCGGACCGGCGAGCAGCGGCACGACGACGCCGACGGGGCCGTCCGGCTCCTTGGCGTCCAGGCCGGCCGCGCGCGCCTGCTCGAAACGGGCGGCGCGCTCCTCGGCAGCGTGCGCCAGTACCGACTGCAGCGTGGGAAACTCCGCATCGTCCCCGTCGAGGTAACCGATCCGGGCGTCCAGGCCCGGCAGTTCGGAACGGGCGATGCTGATGACCTCGTCGGCGAGGGAACGGGTGGCGCTGCTGGGAGTACCCGGCACGGCGAGGACGAGTGCGGGCGCGCCCTCGGGAGCCACCAGGGGCTCGGGACGGCGGTGCCGTCCGGGCTGGCGGGGGCGCGGCATTCGTACTGGCAGGCCGGACGCGGGCCCAGTGGGGGTGCTCATGGAGCGGAATGTTAGTGGTTTCCTGGACTCCCCTGTTCGGGGAGGGTGCGCCTGCGCGGACTACATCCGTTTTTGTCTGATGTGTCAGGTGTGGAGATCGGGCGCGCCGACGCCCCCCTCACCTGCCGGACTCGTCACGCACAGCATCTTCTCGTCACCCGGAAGGGTGAACGAATCGGTCGTGAGGTCGGTGGCGATACGTACCGCCCCCTGCAGCGGATCTCCTTCCGCCGCCACCTGCCGTGCCCAGGGCAGCCGTTTCGTCAGCTCCTCGCCCAGGGGTACGAGGAGGGGGCCGCCCAGGTTGAGCAGACCACCGGTGAACGCCACCAACGGCACGCTCACGTCCGGGCCCCCGCCCGGCCTCGGCCTCCCACCCCGTCCCGAGCCCGGCTCCGGGCAGACGGCCGCCGCCGAGTCCGCCATGTGCCGGGCGGCCGCCCGCAGAATGCCCGCGGCGACGGCGTCACCGTCGGCGCACTCGGCCACCCGGGGCGCGAAGGAGGCGAGGACGGCCGCCCGGTCGGTACGTGGATACAGGCGGCCGGGAAGCGCCGCCGCCGGCCCGAGCATCTCCTCGGCCAGTTCCAGCAGGCGGCCGGAGCCGCCGGCCCGTCCGTCGTGGGCGCGCAGCGCCGCCTCCAGGCCGGCCCGCCCGATCCACGCGCCGCCGCCGCAGTCGCCGAGTAGATGCCCCCAGCCGTCCGCCCGGCGCCAGTCGGCCAGATCGGTGCCGACGGCGATCAGCCCCGTACCCGCGGCGACCACGGCGCCCGGCCGCGGTCCCAGGGCGCCGACGTAGGCGGTGACGGCGTCGGCGGCCAGAGCGACGCGGCACACGCCCAGTTCCCGGGCCAGTGCTGCCGGCAGTTCGGCGCGCAGCGCGTCCCCGAGACTGGCCAGCCCCGCCGCACCGACGACCGCCGTGTCCAGCCGCCCGATGCCGGCCTCGGCGGCCAGTCCCCGGGCCATGGGCACCAGTTGCTCCATCAGGTGCCCGGGGTCGATCCCCCGGGAGCCGGTCCGCACCGGGTCCCCGGACGCACCCCGGGCGAGCGGGCCGCGTCCGGCGGTACCGACGACGACCCGCAGCCCCGAGCCCCCGGAGTCCACGGCGATGAAGCCGGGCCCGGCGACCGTCGTGCCTGTCGTCGCCGCCCCCTGCCGGGTAGGCGGACCGCTCGTCGGCGGACCGTTGACGGACGGACGCAATGGGCTCCCCTCTCTTCCCGGGCTCGACCTCGACGGGGAGGAAGGGTAGCGCCCCAGGGCGCCCCCGACGCATGAAACGGACTGCCGGGCCAGGGGTGTCGGTGCGAGCCAGTAGAGTGATCCACCGTGGCACCACGACCCTTGCACGAACTTGTTGAGCCCGGCTGGGCAAAGGCCCTGGAACCGGTGGCCGGACGCGTCGCGGCCATGGGGGACTTCCTGCGCGCGGAGGTCGCGGCCGGCCGGACGTACCTCCCGGCGGGAGCGAACGTCCTACGCGCGTTCCAGCAACCCTTCGACGACGTAAGGGTTCTGATCGTCGGCCAGGACCCTTATCCGACACCGGGAATGGCGATCGGGCTGAGCTTCGCGGTATCGCCGGACGTGCGGTCGCTGCCGGGCAGCCTCGAGAACATCTACCGGGAGCTGGACACCGACCTGGGCATGCCCAGGCCCGTCAACGGTGATCTGACCCCGTGGACCGAGCAGGGCGTCCTGCTGCTCAACCGGGCGCTCACCACCGCCCCGCGTAAACCCGCCGCGCACCGGGGCAAGGGCTGGGAGGAAGTCACCGAGCAGGCCATCCGCGCCCTTGCCGCGCGGGGCGGGCCGCTGGTGTCGATCCTGTGGGGGAGGGACGCGCGTAATCTGCGCCCGCTCCTCGGGGATTATCCGGCCATCGAGTCGGCTCATCCCTCGCCCATGTCGGCGGACCGCGGCTTCTTCGGCTCGCGCCCGTTCAGCCGGGCCAACGACTACCTGGTCCAACAGGGCGCCGCCCCCGTGGACTGGCGGCTGCCGTCCGCCCAGGAGGCGAACACGCCGGCCGGATAGGACCGTTGGGGCGAGGGCCCGGCCCGGCTCCGGGCCCGACGCGCCGACGCCTTCGGGTCCCGGGCGCCGTGAGCCCCGGTCGCGAGCCGCCACCCGCCAGGGTGTAGGTCTTCCCGCTCGTCTGCGCGGTACGCATGACGGTCCCCCGTGTGCGGCCGTCCGGTCCGAGTGCTCCGCGTGTTCAGCCGATCCGTTTCACGGGAGAACCGCGGCTCGGACGCACAGCACGTCCGGCAGATGCGCGGCGAGCTGCTGCCAGTTGTCGCCGTCGTCGGTCGACGCGTACACCTCGCCGTTGCGGTTTCCGAAGTACACGCCCGCCGGGTCGGCGCCGTCGTGGCACATCGCGTCGCGCAGCACCGTGCCGTAGTGGTCGCCCTGCGGCAGGCCCGCGCCGAGCGGCTCCCAGCTCCGGCCCGCATCCGTCGTGCGGTAGACGCGGCAGCGCCGGTCGGCCGGTACTCGGTCGGAATCGGCGTTGATCGGGAACACGTATGCCGTGTCACCCCAATGCGGATGGGCCACGACCGCGAAGCCGAACGTCGACGGCAGCCCGGCACCGATATCGATCCAGTGCGCGCCCGCGTCGTCGCTGCGGTACACACCCCAGTGGTTCTGCAGATACAACCGGTCCGGTGTCACCGCGTCCCGGGCCACCTTGTGCACGCACTGGCCGAACTCCGGGTTCGGATCCGGCAGGAACACCGCGGAGACTCCGGAGTTGGACGGGGCCCAGGTCGAACCGCCGTCCAGCGTGCGGAACACGCCCGCCGTGGACACGGCGACCGTCACCGCCCGCGGATCCCGTTCGTCGGTCAGCACGGTGTGCAGGCCCTCACCGCCGCCGCCCGGCACCCATGTGGAGCGGGTCGGATGCTCCCACAGCGGCCGGACCAGATCGAAGGTTTCCCCGCGGTCCTCCGAGCGGTAGAGCGCGGCCGGTTCCGTGCCCGCGTACACCACGTCCGGCTCCGCGGCCGCCGGATGGAGCTGCCAGACCCGCTCCAGCGAGGCCCCCGTGTCCTTGGGGAACTTGACGGCGGGCCGCGCCGGTTCGGTCCAGGTCCGCCCCAGGTCGTCGGAGTGGAACACGGACGGACCCCAGTGTGTGCTGTCACCGCCGACCAGCAGCCTCGGTGCCGGACCGCGGGTGTCGAGGGCGACCGAATACACCGCCTGCGCGTTGAAGTAAGGGTTTTCGTCGAACTCCCAGCCGGTACCCCGCCGGCGCCCGATGAACAGACCTTTGCGGGTGCCCACGGCGAGCAGTACCCCGGACATGCCGATCACCTCCGCGACGTCTTCGTCGACGCCCTCGTTTCCGATGCCCGCCAGTCTGCACCCCACCACTGACAGTCACCTCCGGACCGGGCGTCGGCGCAGGTCGAAGCGGTGGGGCGGAACGTGAGGCGGGTGCGGAACGGCTTCCGGACGTGGACGGCGGCCGTGCACAGCGCCGCGCGGGCGCCCTGCACGGCCGCCGCCCTCACCGCGGGGGGCTGTCGGCGGCGGTCCTACTGGTAGGTGATGTCGGACGACGCGTACTTGCAGTAAGTGCCGTCGGCGCCCGAACCGTTGCTGCCGGGCTCGGCACCGGTGTTGTTGCCGATGTACTTCTGGCAGGGGACGATCTTCTTGCTGCTGTCCCCGACGATCTTGATGTTGCGCAGGGTCGCGCTGTCACCGTAGTTGGTGTTGATGCCGGCGATCCTGCCGCCCTTCCAGCTCACCTCGATGGTGTTGAGGTTGATCGTGCGCTTGTACTGCGTCGAACAGTTGCCGCAGGAGCGCACGAAGGTGCCGAAGTTCTTGACCGCGAAGTTCGACACGTTCAGCGTGCCGGCGCCGTTGAACTGGAACACCTTGTCGCTGGCTTCCTTGGCCCCGCCGCCGCTGACGGTGTAGACCGAGGACGACGACTTGCCCTTGAACGTGGCCGCGTCCTCGCCGACGTCCTCCCACCACACGTTCTGCAGTGTGCAGGAGCCCTTGCAGTGGACGCCGTCAGCCGCGGGAGCACCGAGGATGACGTTCTTCAGGACCGCGCCGTCCGCCAGTTCCAGAATCGGACCCTGGTCCTCGTCCTGGCTGCCCGAGCCCAGGGCGCCCGTGCCGTAGAGGCGCTTCATCCCGTAGTCCTTGGTGCCGGACACCGAGATGGTGGAGGAGACGCCCTCGCTGCCGTTGGGGGTCGGCCAGGTGGCGGCGCTCGCCGAGGATGCTCCGGTAGTCATGATCATGCCAACCGAGAGGCCGAGGGTGGCCAGTGCTCCGGTCAGGGCGCGCCCGCGGGCGCGTGGTCGTGTCGCGGAAGTCATGTTCCGGTTCCTTCTGTCGTGGTGTTGGGGGATATGGCGAGGTGGAGGACGTGGGGGCGGCATGCCGTCCGGTCCGGTTCACATCACTGAACGGAACGTAGAGGGTAAGCGCTTTCTGGTCAACGCCCTGGACGGTCATATTCGGCCTTCTGTTGGAGTGGTGAGCGCATTCTTTCAAGGGTCTGGGAGTGTCTCCATGGAGTACATGTCCATGCCGCTGAGCGAGCCGTGTCACCGCACCCCGGTAGCCCTTCCGCGCAGCCGCCCTCCCTCGTGCAGGAAGGATCCAGGCGTGTCGCCCCGCTCCCCCGGTTTCCGGCGCGGTGGCGGCGGTCGGCGTCTTGCGTAGCGGCGCGATCGTCCCCGGTGTGAGCGTGAGTGCAGGCATCGGGTACCGGATGAGCCGCGATGGCGACGGAGCGGCCCGGGTGCCTTCACTCCCGACGGGTCGGGGTGCGGGGGATTTTCGCGGCGCCCATGGCATCCGCTGCGCTGACAGGGTGCCGTCCGCCGGCCGGAGTGCGTGTTCGTTCGTACGGAAAGTGATCGCATGGTTACGTAGCGCGCGTGCTTGAGGAATCTTTTCTCCATTTTTCCGATCGTTCTCCGGCGGACGGGGCGGTGTCCGTGTGGCCCGCCTGGGAGGTGCGGGAGGGCGAGCACGCGACGCGCTGGTTCCATGTACGGCTCCTCTTCGCCGACGGGGCCGGTGTCGAGGCGCTCGCCCTGGTGTCCGGGCTCTGCGTCTGCGTCGAGGACGTACGGGCCCGGCCCGCGCTGTCACTGGAGGACCTGGCGCTCTTCGCCGACTGGATCGAGGAGCCGCTCGCACGGGCGTGCGGCGCCGAGGGCGGGCCGGGCCGGGAGGACGGGACGGCCGGCGACGGGCCGGACACCGGGGGCCGGGGCGCCATGTGCGCCCCGGCCCCCGGCCGTGAACCGGCTGCCGAGGGCGAGCCGGTGGCCGACGGCGAACCGCTCCCCGACGAGGGACCGGTCTCCGAGGGCGGCTCCGCCGTCCGGGCCCGGTCACCCGGCGCGGGAGAACGTCAAAGCCGTGCGGTCCGGCCGCGGGAGCCCGTGGGGAGACGCCTCGTGGCGCGGGAGTACCGCGCGGCCCAGGAGGAGGGCGCCGACCCGGTCCTCGCCGTGATGTGCGCGACCGGATACAGCCGGCGCGGAGCGCTCAGGGTCATCGGGCGGGCGCGTGATGCGGGCCTGCTGACTCCGCGTCACGTCCGGCGGGCGTCAGAGTAGGGAGCGCATCCGTGTGATCTCGCTCGTCTGCTGGGCGACCACGTCGTCGGCCATCTCCTCGATCCGAATGTTGTTGCCTTGCGCCTTCACATCCGTGGCCATGGTGATCGCCCCCTCGTGATGGGTGATCATCAGTGTGAGGAAGAGCTGGTCGAAGGCTTTCCCCTCGGCCGCGCGCAGGTTCTTGAGCTGGGCCGGGGTCGCCATGCCGGGCATCGTCGCGTGGTCGTGTCCGTGGTCGTGCCCGTCGGCCTTCCTGGACTTGCCGTGCGTCGTCAACCAGCCCTCCATCATCTTGATCTCCGGCTGCTGGGACGCGGCGATCCGCTCGGCCAGCTTGACGATCTTCGTCGACTCGGCGCGGTCCGGGACGAGTTCGGTCATCTCCAAGGCCTGGGAGTGGTGCTCGATCATCATGCGGGTGTAGGAGACGTCCGCGGAGTTGGGGGAGTCGTCCTCGACGCGCTGCTCCGCCGCCTCCTCGGCGGACAGGGTCCGGTTCGGTCCTCCGGGCTCGCCCGGCGCGATCACCGAAGGGCCGCTCGCGGAGGCCGACCTGGCGTCGTCCGTATCGGAGTCGCAGCCCGTGAGTCCGAGTACGGCCAGGGCGATCAGCCCGGTCGCGACGGCGGACGTGCGTGACGCACGGCGGTGGAACACGGGACCTCCTGTGGAAGGCGGGTGGCATGACACCTCGTGAGTGCTGACGACTGTCCTAGCACGCTTCCGCACGGCAGTGATCAAAAAACTTCGCTGCGAGCGTGTTGCCCACTGTTGATATGTGCATGTCCAGGACCATACTGCCGGAGCAGAACCCGTTCCGAGCCGAACGGAACAAGGGAGGAAAACAGTGATCCTGTTGAATGTTCCCCGAACCCGGCGCAGACGGCTGGGAGTTGCCGCAGCAGCCGGCGGGCTGCTCGCCGCGCTCCTGACCGCCGCGCCGGCCGCGGCGACCCCCGACCCCGGGGACGCGCCGCCCGCTTCGAAGGAGATATCGAAGAGCGCGCAGGCCGAGGCACGTGAGGCCATCGCCGCGGGCGAGATACCTGCCCAGGACGAGGTTGTCCACTCCGACAACATCCGCCACGTCGCCCACGTACCCAAGGACGCGCTGCCCGGCACCAATTCGGACCTGGCCTTCCAGGGCCGGTACGCCTTCGCCGGAAACTACGACGGCTTCACCATCTACGACATCAGCAACCCGAAGTCACCGAAGACGGTGTCACAGGTGCTGTGTCCCGGATCCCAGAACGACATCTCCGTCTCCGGTGATCTGCTCTTCCTCTCCACCGACTCCTCGCGCAGCGACAGCAGTTGCAACAGCACCACGCAGCCGGCGACCGAGAAGTCCTCGTGGGAGGGCATGAAGGTCTTCGACATCAGCAACAAGCGCAACCCGCGCTACGTCGCCGCCGTCGAGACCGCCTGCGGCTCGCACACCCACACGCTGGTGCCCGAGGGCAAGAACGTCTACGTCTACGTCTCCTCGTACTCGCCGAACGCCGCCTACCCCGACTGCCAGCCGCCGCACGACGGCATCTCCGTCATCAAGGTGCCGCGCAAGGCCCCGCACAAGGCGGCCCTGGTCGGATTCCCGGTACTGTTCCCCGGTGAGGGCCCCGACGGCGGCGGCAACCCGGGCGGGCCCACCAACCCGGGTGTCTCCAAGACCACGGGCTGCCACGACATCACCGTGCTGCCCTCCAAGGACCTGGCCGCCGGTGCCTGCATGGGCGACGGCATCCTGTTCTCCATCAAGAACCCCGAGCGCCCCAAGGTGATCGACCGGGTGCAGGACAACGTCAACTTCGCCTTCTGGCACTCCGCGACCTTCAACCAGAAGGCCAACAAGGTCGTGTTCACCGACGAGCTGGGCGGTGGCGGCGCCGCCACCTGCAACGCGGAGATCGGACCGGACCGCGGCGCGAACGGTATCTACGACATCGTGGGCAAGGGCGACAGGAGCAAGCTCGTCTTCCGCAGCTACTACAAGATCCCGCGTCACCAGGCCGACACCGAGAACTGCGTCGCCCACAACGGCTCACTGATCCCGGTCAAGGGCAAGGACCTCATGGTCCAGGCCTGGTACCAGGGCGGGGTCTCCGTCTGGGACTTCACCAACTCCTCGAAGCCGAAGGAGATCGCCTACTTCGAGCGGGGTCCGCTGAGCACCGACCGACTCGTCACCGGCGGTTCGTGGTCGGCGTACTACTACAACGGCTACATCTACTCGAACGACATCGCCAAGGGCTTCGACGTCCTGAAGATCGACGACCGGCGCACGGACCCGGCTCGCGGGGTCCATCTGCGTGAGCTCAACGCGCAGACGCAGCCGGACTACTTCGACTGAGCATCCGGCTCGGACCGACGGGCGGGCGTCGGAGACTCCGGTGCCGCCCCGGTCGCGAAGAACCGCGACACATCCGTCCGGTCCGGCGCGTCCGTGTCACCCGTGCCTTCCGAGCCGGCCGTTCCACTCGAGCGGTTCGATCCGTCCGGCCGTTCCGTGTCGCCGGAAGGGCCGGACGGGCCGCTCGCACCCGTCCCGCCGGGCACCTCGGTGTCCGGCGGGACACCCAGTTCCCGGTCGAGCCGGTACCGCTTGAACAACTCCTCGCGCAGCACCGCGACGGGCATCGGCGCACCCGGCATCAGGGCCGAGTACACGGCGCCCATCAGCAGGGCGCGCAGCATCGGATAGTCGCTGTCGACCTGCGTCGAGCCGTACCGGGCGACGGTGTCGCTCAGCAGTTCCGCCAGACGCCGCTGCTCGGGGCAGGGCAGGAAACCCTCGGCCTGCAACAGCCCGGCCATGTGCTGGCGCATCAGTACGGGCTGGTCCCGGGCCAGGCCCAGGATCGCGTCGATGGCCCGCGCCATCCGCTCCTGCCCGTCGGCGGTTCGCGGTTCGCGCTCCAGCGCCTCATCGAGCGTCCGGTGCATCAGGCGGTGCACGGCGGACTGCACCAGCTGGCGTTTCCCCGGGAAGTAGTACGACACCAGGCCCCGCGCGGAACCCGCGCGGTCGGCGATGTCGCCGAGCGTCGTCGCCTCGTAGCCGCGCTCGCTCACCAGCTCGACGGCGGCCTGGAGGAGCCGCTCCTTCGAACGTCTCCGCAATTCTTCATTGACCGAGGCGCTGCGCGGGGACATGCTGGACTCCTGCGTTGACTGGCCGACAGCCAACTATACTCAGCGCATCCGGCCGGGCCCCGCGTGGGTCCGTTCCGGGCTGCCGTCCTCCTCGGGCGGCGCGGGGGATCGCCCGAGGAGAGCGGCGCCGTCGGCGCGGGCCCGCTCGTCCAGGAGACCGGGGCTTCGGACCAGGGGGATGCCGGGGCACCGGGACCTCTCGCGGTCTAAGGATGCCGGTGCCCATGGATCCGTACCGCCACGGCCACGGCCACGATGCCGAGGAGCCAGCCGGCGAGCACGTCCGTGGGCCAGTGGACGCCGAGCCAGACGCGGGTGAGGCCGACGCCGGTGACCGAGAGCGCCGCCAGGGCCACGGCCCAGCCCCACAGGGCCCGGCCCACACCGTGCCGGCGCAGCAGCCAGAGCAGGAGGCCGAAGGTGAGGGTGGCGGTCATGGCGTGACCCGAAGGGAACGCCGCGTAGTGGGCCGTGTCCACCGGGTCCGGCCACACGGGGCGGGTGCGGCCCACCGCCGCCTTCAGGGCCTGCTGCACCATGGCCCCCACGGCGCACGTCACCACCAGCCACACCGCGGTCCACCGGGCCGCGTACCGGTACCACAGCAGCAGTGCGACCGCCCCGCACAGCAGGCGCATGCTCCATGGGTCCCAGACCCAGTCCGTCAGGACACGGGCCGTCTGCGTCAGCCCCGGTTCGTCGACCGCCCAGCGGTGGACGGCCGAGGCGATGTCATGGTCCAGGCCGGTCAGCGGGCGCCACTTCGTGGCGACCAGGATCAGCAGAAGGACCGAGCACACGGCCGGAACGCCGAGGAGAGCGGCGGACGGACGGTGCCCCGGTGGGCGGGGCGGTGCCTCGGGGGCGACGGGAAAGGTGTGGGGGGAGGGCATACAGCGATACTCGCCGACTCACGGGACTCGGAGCCAGTCCCCTCGCCCGCCGGCAGTCTCGTGGGCCCGGTCGGCCCCGTCACCACCTCACCTCCGGGCCCCCGCGCTCCCGGAGCCCCCGTGTGACGCCGGACGGGCCCTATCCCAGCGCCCTCAGCCCCGGTACGAACGCCACCAGTACCGGGATCACCGGCACCAGTGACGCCACGGCCGTCAGCCGCAGCCGGTGCCATGCCGGCAACCGGTTCGGGGGAGTCAGCAGCCGGTGCACCCGGGCCGGGACCTGACCCTGCGGGGACGGGCAGGGACCGAACACCCCGCGGTGCTCATTGAGCTCGACCAGCGCCAGGGCGGTGGTGAGCCGGCCGAAGCGGCGGGAGGCCGTGTCGTCGGCGGCGAGTTCGACCAGCCGGTACATCTCGTCGCGGAACGCGGCGAACACCGACACCTGTGGAAAGCCGTCGGCGAGCGCGGAGGAGCAGTGCTGCAGCCAGTCGTGCCGGGCCTGCGCGTGCCCCCGCTCGTGCGCGAGGACGGCGTCCAGCCGACGGCCCTTCAGCCGGCGCAGCGCGGCCGTGGTGACGACCAGCCGGGGCGGGGTGCCGGGCAGCCACCACGCGTCGGGGTGCTCGCCCTCCAGGACCACCAGCCGGCCGGCACCGGGCTCCTCGCCGGGCAGCAGCGGCGCCCGCACCAGAAGCTCGGCCCGGCGGGTCCGCCGCCGGGCGCGGGCCCGTAGGACCTCACGGACCAGCATCGCCGCGGTCCACAGCCCACCGCACGCCAGCGCGACCGCGGTGGTCGTCGCCAGGGGCCCGGCCGTGCCCAGGGCGTAGGCCTCCACGACGCCGCGCGGTGCCGTCGCGAACACGGGACGGCCGACCGCGTCCGAGGCGGCGGCCGCGCTGAACGTCATCGACAGGGCGCAGCACAGCAGAACCGCCGCGACCACGCACTGCCACACCCACAGCGCCACCACCGGCTCACGGTCCGCCCAGTCGGCCCGCGCCAGCAACCGGGGGCCGGTGACGGCGATCAGGACGCCGAGCAGCAGCAGCGCCGCGGGGAGCATCATGCGTTCAGCCTATGAGCGCGCACCACCCCCGGGTACGGCTCACCGGGGCAAAGTGACGTAGGCAACGGCCTTGCCCGTCGGCCGGCCGTCGACTGCCCGCCTCACATCGTCAACAGCATCGCCACCATGGCGATGCCCATGGACAGCCGGCACGCCCGCGCCAGCTCCGGCCGGTCGCCCCAGCCCGAGACCCCGCCGGCCCTTGGTGCAGGGTTCCCCGCCACGGCGGCCACCGGCACCAGGCGTACGCCTGTGACCAGCACGTATCCGGTGAAGTAGAGCAGCAGGACGCCGGTCAGCAGGGGTGTGCCCGAGCTCCCGTGCGGGTGCCCCTGCCCCGCTCCGGGGGAGGCGGCCATCGCCACCGCCATGTAGACCATGGCCCCGGCGCCCAGTGGATGGTGCAGATGGCGAGTGCCCGCACGGGCCGCCCACAGGGCGTGCAGCCCCGCCGTGCCGAACACCACCGCGTAGACGGGCCACGCCCACGAGGGCGGTGTGAAGGCCGCCGCCGGTACGGCCATCGCCGCCATGCCGAAGCCCATCAGCGCCTCGCCGCCCGCGGCACGGCGCTGCTCCTCGACGCTGCTGCGCATTCGCAGCAGGCAGTAGGCGCCGGTCGCCGCGCAGAGCGCGACCAGCAGCCAGCCGGACGCCGCCGGTCCGTGCACGTGAACCTCCCTCTGGGACCGCCCTCGCCGCCCGGGCGGCCCCGCTCTCCGGTCGGTCAAGGCATGCCCGCGCTCGAAGGCGTGCACGCGAGCGCACAGGGGTACACAGGGGGCATTCGGGGGAGCATCGCAGGTCACGGAGATATTTTACGAGTAAAAGATCTGGTAGTCTTGTACGTCATGAGCAGTGCGACCCCCCATCCCACCCCCACCCCTGAGACAGAGCCGGCGCGGAAGCCCCGGCGGTTCCCGCTGGTCGACGTACTGCGCGTCGGGCGGCCCTCCAACATCTGGTTCAAGCCCGCCTTCAGCGTGGTGGCCGCGGTCGCACCTCCCAGCCTGATCCTGGTCGCCCTCGGCCGGCTCGACCTCGCGGTCTACACCATGGCCGGTTCCCTGTGCGCCCTCTACGCCCACAACCGTCCGTACGCCGCCCGCGCCAAGGCGCTCGTGGGAGTGGTGCTCGGCATGGTCGGGGGCCTCGCCATCGCCCTGGTCGCCGCCTCGCTCACCAGCAACCCCGTGATCCTGGTCGGCATCGGCGCCCTGCTGGCCGCCGTGCAGAAGGTGCTGTGCGACGTCACGCGCATCGGTCCGCCCGGCAACGTGATCCTCACCTTCGTCAGCTCCGCCTCGCTGTTCGTTCCCCAGACCCTCGGACAGGTCCCCGGCCATGTCGCACTGGCCGCAGTGGCCGGGGTCTGGGCCTGGCTGGTCGGCATGGCGCCCGTACTGGTCCGGCCGCACGGCCCCGAACGCCGCGCCACCGCCGACGCCCTGAACGCCACCGCCGCGTACATCGATACCGGCGGCACCGGCGACGGCCACGCGCGGGCCCGTGCCTCCGCCTACGCCGCCGTGCAGGCCGCCTGGCAGTGTCTGCTCCTCACCGGGCCCCGCTCCGTCACCACCCGCCGGGCCCTCGAACGGCTGGTCGTCCGCGCCGAGATCGCGCTCGCCGCGCCGGCCGACGCAGACCCCGCGCGGCTGCGTGCCCAGGCCGGTGAGCTGCGCGGCACAGGCCGTGTCCCGGGCGTCGGCGACCCCCGCTCGGAGGCCGACGAACTCCTCGGTACGGCCGCCGAGCGCGCCGTCACCCACCGCTCGCTGTGGTCCCGGCTGGGACCGCTCACCCCCATCGCCGTACGCACCACCCTCGGCTGCGGCCTCGCCGGATACGCCTCCCTCGCCCTCGGCGTCGGGCGGCCCTACTGGGCCCTGACCACAGCCGCCGCGCTCTACCAGGCCAACATCACCCTCACCTGGAGCAGGACCGTGCAGCGGGTCGTCGGCAACCTCGTCGGCGTGCTCCTCTTCGCGGCCGTCGCCCCGATCGCCAACCTCGGACCGCTCGCCCTCGTCCTGTGCTGCCTCCTGTTCAACTTCGGCGCCGAGGCCCTCATAGGCCGCAACTACTGGCTCGGCAGCGTCTGTGTCACCCCGCTGGCCCTGCTCGTCACCGAGTTCCCCGGCTACCAGGAGACCGGCTCCCTGGTGGCCGACCGGGTGGTGGACACCCTGGTCGGCGCACTGGTCGGCTTCGGCGCGGCCCTGGTCGTCACCAACCGGCGGGCGGGCAACCGCGTCGCGACGGCGCTCACCACGGCGGGCCTCCGGCGCGAACACGCGGCCCGGCTCCTGGCCGACCCGCAGGCCGACCCCACAGCCCTGGAGGCCGCCCGGCGCGGCCTGGCCGCCGCCCTCGTCGATCTGCGGGCCACCGCCGACGCGGCCGCGGGCGAATGGTGGCTTCGCACACTGCCGCAGGAGCAGGTCGTGCTCGCCGAGCAGGCGGGACACCGTACGCTCGCGGCGATGGTGCGGCGCCAGGGCCTGGCGGCCGGCTCCGGCGCGGAGACGAAGCAGAGCGCGGGCACCGGCACGAACCCGGACGCGGGTCCGGGCGCAGGATCGGGCATGAGTCCGGGCACAGGCACCGGCACCGGTGAGGGCACGAACGACGACACGGGCAACGACACGGAGGACGTAAGGCCATGAGAGCGACCAAAGGCCTACCGGTCGACGGAGGACGTCCCGTCGAAGGGACCCACCGGGCCGGCGGGGGACCCCCGGAGGACGAGGCTCTCCCGGCCGGCGCGGGAGTACTCACCGGCGAAGGCGCACCGGTGTCCGGCCAGGACACCGTCGCAGAGGTGGTCCGGCAGTGGCGGGCGGTGTACCCCGGCCTCGACACCGGGCCCATGGAGATCATCGGGCGCATCAACCGCTGCGCCGCCCTGCTCCGGCAGGCCGAGGACGCCCCGCTCGGCCGGGCCGGACTGACCCGCCCCGAGTTCGACCTGCTCGGCGCGCTGCGCCGCACCGGCCGCGAACTGACCCCGGGCGAACTGGCGCGCGAGACCTTCTCCTCGGGCGCCGCCGTCACCAAGCGCCTCAAGCAGCTCGCCGCGCACGGCCTGGTGGAGCGCCGCGGCGACCCCCGCGACCGTCGAGTGGCCCGGGTCCGCCTGACCGACGCCGGGCGGGACACGGTCGACGGGGTCATGCCCGGACAGCTCGCCTACGAGAGCGCCGTGCTGTCCGGCCTGGACGGACCGACGCTCGGCGAGCTGGCCCCGTTGCTCGCCGAGCTGCTGGGCCGGCTGGAAGGACGCCTGGGCGCCCCGCGGACGTGACGAACCCCGGCCCGCCGGGATGCCCGTACCCGGTCTCAGATCCCCGGCCGGTACCGCAGCGGATGATCGGCCGGGATCTCCACGAGGACGATCGGCGTGCCGTCCGGGTCGGCGATCCACATCTCGATCAGGCCCCACGGCTCCTTCACGGGCGGCCGGACGATCTCGACGCCCTTGTCCTTCAGCTCCTCGTGGGCTGCCGCCACGTCCGCGACCTGGAGCCACAGCCTCGTCGTGGGGTCCGCCGTGTCCGCCGGGGTGTCGGACCGGCCGGACAGCTCCAGGAAACCGCCGCCGAGGAAGTAGACCGTGCCGCGCTCCGGGCCGGTGGCGAACTCGCGGTACACCGCGAGGCCCAGTTGTTCGCCGTAGAAGACGCGGGAGCGCTCGGGATCGGTGGGACGGAGAAGGATCCGGCTGCCCAGTACATGCACCATGCGGCCGAGCGTAGCGGCCGGGATAACCTCGTCCGTGGCCGAGCCACGCCGACAACCGGCACAGCCGATGCGTTTACGGACTGCGGGCCGCGGGCCCGCGGTCTGCGGACGACCTGAGTGAAGAACCTGAGCGAAGAAGCGGAGAAGTGCCCCATGGAATCCGTCACCGAGAGCGCGCTCACCTTCCGTGACGCCACCGACGCCGATGTGGACAGCCTCGTCGAGCTGATCGAGTCGGCGTACCGGGGCGACTCCAGCCGGGCCGGGTGGACCACCGAGGCCGACATCCTCCAGGGGCAGCGGACCGACCCGGAAGGCGTACGGGGGGTCGTCACGTCGCCGGACAGCCGGCTGCTGACGGTGGAGCGCGAGGGCCGGATCGTCGCCTGCTGTCAGCTCGAGCGCCGCGGTGACCACGTCTACTTCGGCATGTTCGCGGTCAGCCCCGGGCTCCAGGGCGCCGGGCTCGGAAAGACGATCATCGCCCACGCCGAGCGGCAGGCGCGGGACACCTGGGGCGCGCGAGAGATGCACATGACCGTGATCACGGTGCGCGAGGACCTGATCGCCTGGTACGAGCGGCGCGGTTACCGCCGTACGGGCAGCACGACTCCCTTCCCGTACGGCGATGAGCGGTTCGGCATTCCGCTCCGCGCCGACCTGCGGTTCGAGCTGCTGGTCAAGGAACTGTCCTGACGGCCGAACGCACGGTCCCGGCCGCCGTTGGCCATGGCCCCGGGCGGAGCCGGCCCGGCCGTCACGCGGTGAAGCGGCCGGTGCGTTTGATCTCCGGGTAGTCGGTGGTCGCGCCGTCGAGCCCGAGGGCCCGGACCAGTCTGAGGTGGTCCTGCGTGTTCACCACCCAGCCGATGATCCGCAGGTCCGCCTTGCGGGCCTGCTCGACGATCTCCAGGGTGAGGCGGCGGATGTTCAGGCAGACGGTCGACGCGCCGGCACCGACCGCGCGCTCCACGATCTCCGTGTTGTAGCGGCTCGCGATGAGCGCGGTGCGTACCCCGGGCACCAGACGGGCGATCTCGGTGATCGCGTCGTCGTGGAACGAGGACACCTCGATCCGGTCCGTCAGATCTCGCCGGTTCATCACCTCGGCCAGGGCTTTGGCCGCCTGCACGTCCTTGATCTCGGCCTGCAACGGTGTGTGGACGGCGTCCAGCACCTCCTCGAAGACGGGGACGCGCTCACCGCGTCCGGCGTCCAGGGCGCGCAGTTCGGCGACGGTCCGGTCGGCGATCGGGCCCGTGCCGTCCGTCGTGCGGTCCAGATCCGTGTCGTGCATGACGACGAGCGCGCCGTCCTTGCTCAGATGCAGATCGAGTTCGATGACGTCGAGACCGGCCTCCTGGGCGGCGACGAAGGAACGGAGGGTGTTCTCGGGCTCGACGCCCATGACTCCGCGGTGACCGATGGTGAGGAAGTTCAAGATGCGACTCGCTTCCGTCGACGGCGACGCGGGACCGCGTCCCTGCGGCCCTCCTGGACCGTATCGCCTGTGCCCGCCCCGTCCAGATGCTGAACATCGAAGTCGAAGAGCGTCACTCAGTCGCGTGATGGACAGGAAAAAATGCGGTGACAGCCGGGGTGGCGCAGGATAATTTACGGAGGTGGCCCTTGCTGGGAGAAACCTCGTATGTATACGGTCGGCGTACGCAGTTTCTTCGCTGGAGGATGGGAAATGACGGAAATTCTTGCGCAGGTGGGTACGGAGGGGCGCGTTCCTTCGGCGGCCAGGGTGGTCGAGCACCCGGCGTGGCCCGTGCTCAAGGATGCCGTGGAGCGGATCAGGCCCTGGCAGTCGAAGGATGGATCGATCGACCTCGACGCCGAGGGAACCCCGGCCCGCGCCGAGGCCGAACTCGAGGTGCGCCGGGTGCTCGACGCGCTCGACGAGCTGTCCCCGCTCCTCCCGCACGACCGTGCCTACCATGAGGCCCTGGCGAAGGACCTGACCCGCTGGGCCGAGGGCGGCTTCGAGGTACCCGACTTCCTGGACTCCCTGCTGGCCTTCCACCCGGCCGCGCACCGCGAGGACGGCCTCCAGCACCTGGTCGTCTTCCCGATGTACACGCAGAACGGCAACCCGGACCGCAACCTCGAGGCGGTCGTGCTGCGCATGGTCTGGCCCGACTGGCTGGCCGAACTGGAGCGCACCCGCTACGACAACCCGCTGTTCTGCGGCATCTCGTTCGAGGACTTCACCGCGGGCTACGACACCAACTCCGCGGTGCTCTTCCCCGAGACCATCGCCGTGCGCGAGGCTCCCGAGCGGTTCACCTGGGGCGGAATCTTCTGCGACCGCGAGGCCGCCCGCTTCCGCCGGGTGTCCGCCGCCGCCGTCGACCTCCTCGGCCTCGAACTGCCCGATGACGTCGCCGCCCTGGTGTACGACCAGAAGCGTTCCGAAGAGGCGTTCGTCCTGTGGGACATGGTGCACGACCGCACCCACAGCCACGGCGACCTGCCCTTCGACCCGTTCATGATCAAGCAGCGCCAGCCGTTCTGGATGTACGGCCTGGAGGAGCTGCGCTGCGACCTCACCGCCTTCAAGGAGGCCGTGAAGCTCGCCGGCGAGGGTGTCCCACAGGCACGTGACGTACAGGTCGCGGTGCTGTTCGACCGCATGTTCCGCTTCCCGGTCACCGGCGAGCGGGTCCGCAACTACGACGGCCTCGGCGGCCAGCTGCTCTTCGCCTACCTGCACAAGCACGACGTCGTCCGCTGGACCGACAACAAGCTCACCATCGACTGGGAGCGTGCCCCGCAGGTCACCAACCAGCTGTGCGCCGAGATCGAGACGCTGTACCGCGACGGCATCGACCGTCCCAAGCTCGTCCACTGGTTCGCCGGGTACGAGCTGGTCTCCCGCTATCTCTCCCCGCACCCGGGATCCAAGTGGGCCAAGGGCCCCGACGCCCTGGACCTGACGCAGCCGCCGCGGAAACTCGTCGATGACGTGCTTCCGGACGAGTTTCCGCTGAGCATGTTCTATGAGGCACTGTCCAAGAAGCTGAAGAACGTGATCGCCTCGACGAAGGGGATTCGCCGGGACGCTTCAGGTTTCACCTTCGAGATCGGCGCCACGCAGAGCGCCTGACCAGCAACGACAAGGGGCCCTCGCCACAAGGCGGGGGCCTTCTTGCATTCGCGGACGATCTACTACCGCAGGCCGTACCCTCGAAGCATGGCTGAGCACCTGGGGGACCGCCTCGCACGACTTCGCAGACTGGCCGACCTCACACAGGAGGCCCTGGCCGAGCGGTCCGGCGTCTCTGTGGACGTCGTCAAGAAGCTGGAGCAGAAGCGCAAGCACTCTGCGCGCCTGCCCACCCTGCACGCCCTCGCCAAGGGCCTCGGCGTCGAGCTGACAGCCCTCCTCGGCGACCCGCCGGGCGTCCCGTCGACCGGGGACGTCGACTCACCCCAGCTCGTCGCCCTACGCCGCGCCGTCATGCCCCCCATGTTCGCCCCGCCGCCCGACCCCAGCGACACCGAGCGCCTGACCGTCCCCCTCATGCGCCGCGAACTCGCGGACGCCTGGACGATCTACCACGACGCCAACTTCAGCCAGCTCATGACCGCACTGCCCGGCATCGTCAACGACGCCCGCTTCCTCGCCTCCGTAGGCACCCCCGAGGACCGCGCAGCCGGCCAGGCCGCCCTCGGCAAGGCCCTCCAGCTCGCCGGCCACCTCGCGATCCGCCTAGGCAAGGTCGACCTCGCCCTGTCCGCGCTGGAGCGCGCCATGATGGCAGCCGATCAGTCCTCCGACCCCCTACTGGCGTCGATGATCTCCAACTCGGTCGCCTGGAACTACCAGCGCCAGAACCGACTCGACGACGCCACGCACCTCGCCGTCTACGCCGCCGACAAGGTCGAGCGCGAGCAACAGGACACCGCAGAGAGCGTCCGAGTGTGGGGAGGGCTGGTGATGTCCGCCGCCACGTCCGCGGCCCGCTCCGGGGACTACGACACCGCCTCCGACATGATGGCGACCGCCGAGAAGGCCACCAAACGCCTCGCGAAGCTGCCCCCACCGACCGACGGCAAGCTGGTGTCCGTCTTCAGCCGCTCCTCGGTCAGGATCGAGCGGGTACGCCTCGCAGTGCAGCACGAACGACCCGACAAGGCACTACAGCTCGCCAAGGGCATGCGACTGAGCGCTGACACGCCCCCGTCATGGCGTACGTGGCTGCTCCTGGACGTCGCGCGGGCACACACCGACCTCGGGGACGCCGAGGGCGCCGTAAGGGCCCTGACGAGGCTCAAGGAGGTTGCGCCGGCATGGATGAGGCACCACACCCTCGCCGTCGCCATCGTCTCCGACCTATGGGCGGGACCGGCACGTCCTCCGGGTCTGCGGAAGCTCGCGGAGTTCCTGGGGGTGGCGGCGTAAGGACGCCAAAGGGGGACGTTACGTCCCTGTAGTGATTCCTGATCTCCCGCGAGTCTGTCGTGTGACGGACGACACGAGGGGTAGGCGTCATGGCACACAGCGCGAGGGAAGCCCTGTCGGAGGCCATCGAGAGGTACGGCACCGACGGCATGTTGCTGGTCTTCCACGACCCTGACGACCCGTGCGGCACCACCGCGGAGGGTGCGGACCTGCCCCCGCTCGCACGGGTGGGCAAGCCGGGGACGGAGCTGAGTGAGAGGGTCGGGCAAGCCAACGCGCGGAGCCGCGGCGAGTTGCTGTAGTGGCGCACGCGGACCCCCGCCCAGCCGCCGCCATCACCACCGCACTCTGGCACTGGGGCGACCTGTGCGGGACGTGCACTGGCAAGGGCGTCATCTGGTGCCCGATCTGCTTCGGCTTCGACGGCTGCCACGCCTGCGGCCGTACACGAATGGCGGCGTGTCCAACGTGCTCCTACGGGCAACTGGAACCCATACGGTGGTGAACGCCACCCCTGAAACTGGCCCCGTTCGAGCTGACCCCCCGTGCCGCTCGGGCGGGGCCTCCAGACGGCGAAAGACCCCCCACCCATCACGGGTAGGGGGTCTTCGTCATATGGTCACCGGACCGGGCAAGCTCCACTTGCACAGTCCTCGTCGGTGGAGTCCTCGATGGACGTCACCTCGTACTCGGCGAACTGCTCGGCAGTCAGCCGCTCGTAGGGAGCCTGCTCCCGCGTCCCGTCAGGCATCAGGGTCGTGCCCTTCAGCTCCGGCAGGAACGACTGGATGATGCCGGCCGCCTCCTCGACCGTGTACTCGCCTTCCGGGAAGTTCACGGTGAACGAGACGGCGTTGTCCGCCCATTCGGTCTGGTACACGCTCTGGAAGTTGAGCATGTCGTACAGGCTGATCTCGTCCGCGGACTCGACAACCTCCGGGTCGTAGCCCAGCTCCTCGACCTCGGCAACCAGCTTCTCCTTCGTCGGGAACGCGACGACCATCGTGTTACCGCTCTGGTCGTACACGTCCTTCTCGACGAGGAAGCCCTGGTTCACGTAGCTCTGGACCGTCGCGGCCTGGGCCGGGTCGGGCATCGAGAACCGGACCCGACGCAGGAAGTGCCTGGCGTAGATCGGGTGGATACCCTCACTCACTCCGGGGAGCTTCGCGATCGAGCCGGTCGGCGCCACCGTCGTCACCTTCACCGGCTCCGGTACACGGAGCTGGAATGCATACTCTCGAGCCTCCTCGCGGACCTCGTCGTACAGCTCGTTGAGCAGGTTGCGGAACCGGTACGAGTGCGGCGCCTCGCTGTACTTGACGCCCTGCTTCGCGAGGAGGCCCTGCACTCCGAGGTGGCCGACACCGATGCGGCGCTCGCTATGCATGACGTCGCGCTGCTGGTCGTCGGTCATGTCGCCGTACGTCGCCCGGATCAGGAAGCGGGTCATCATGCGGTGCGCCTTGACCAGGCCCAGGATGTCGATCGGGCCGTCCTTCTTCTTCGGCGCGAAGTGGTCGAGGTTGACGTGGCCGAGCACGCACGCACCGGTCTCGGGGAGTGCGATTTCGCCGCAGGGGTTGGTCGCGATGACCTCGTTAACCTCGCCCTCGTTGGAGTACGAGCTGTTCCAGTAGCCGGGCTCGCCGTTCCGCAGCATCCCCTCGACGACCGCGTTGTGGACGCGGACCGCCTCAGCGTGCCGCCCGTCCGTCACCTCGTTGAGGGCCTGGATGAAGCGGTTGTCGATCTCGACCGAGATGTTCGTCGTCCAGTGCTTCGAGCCGTCCTCCTTGCATGCCAGGAAGGCGTCGATGGACGGGTCATCCCAGGCGCAGATCGCCATGCGGGCCGAGCGTCGGACGCCGCCCGAAACCACGCACTCCGCGATGGAGTGCGCGATCTCCATGGCCTCAACCGGAGTCAGGTGCCCGCTTGCCGGCGTGGTTGCGCCGATCGGCAGGTTCGCGTGCGACTTGCTCAGGATCTCGGCGGTCTCGATCATCATGCGGGCGAACGGGCCGGGGCCGCTCGCGGTGCCGCCGAACGTCTTCAGCCTGGAGCCCTTGCAGCGGACACGGGACACGTCGTACACGCGGTCGGCGTGCTTGACCTTGCGGTCCGTCATGAACGTGTCGATCAGGTCGACGAGGGCGGATGCCCAGCCCTCACGGGAGTCCTCGACCTCGTAGGCGCCGGCCCAGTCGGAGTCGTACTCCTCGGACAGGACGCCCGCGGCCTTCATCTCCTCGTAGTCCTGGTGCATCGGGTCGCACACGATGTGCGCGCGCAGGGCTCGGCGCGGGGCGCCGTACTGCTCCAGGTACTTCGAGCTGTAGTTGGCGCCGACTCCGCCGCCCTCCATCAAGCGCATGAACTGGAATTCGAAGTGCCGGGACAGCTCCTCACCCCAGGGGGCGACGTGGCAGTTGAAGAGATACTGCCTCCCCTTCACGCCGGTCGCCCACAGGTGCCGGCCTGCCGGTATGACGGCGAACACGTCCATGAACTTGACGAGTTCGTCGTACTCCTCCTTCACCTCCTGCGACCAGGCATCCATGTCCCGACCGTGGACGAGGGCGAGGTTGCCGGCCGCGACGCGGCGGACGGTGTCGGGCCAGCGCTCCTTCGTGCCGTCGGCCAGAGTCCGGGAGTACGTGCGGTTGTAGACGAGCTCGCCGGTCGGGCCGTACGGAACGTCGAAGGTACTGCTCACTGGGTAATTCCTCCTGAAGTAGTTGGGTCTCTCACTGCCGCAAGGCGGCAGCCCCGAAGGGCTACCGCCAGCGACACTTACACAGGTCGTCCGGTCAGTTCGCCGAGCACGACGATCACCCGCTTCAGGGTGCCCGCGCTGTACGCGGCGAGATCGGACAGCACCTTCATCTGGGCCGCCGTCTCCTCGGCCGTGGGCTCCGGCGTCTCGAAGTAGGCCAGGCTCAGGTCGATCCGCTCGTCCAGGTAGCCGATCGCCTCCTCGGCCTGAACCCGAAGGCCATCGAGCTGGGCCCTCTTCGCCTTGCCGGCGAGCTCCGCGCCGTCGTAGGGGCGGGAGTAGACGACGTGCGCCTTGCCGTCGCGCTCGTCGCGCCAGAAGTACAGCTCCCGCTCGTCGTCGTAGTAGTCGAAGCGGTCCTCGGTCATGCCCTCGGGCGGGACCTCGCTCACGCTGCTTCACCCTCCAACTGGTCGTATCCGTCGATGTACTTGTCGCCGTTCAGGTGGGCGGCGAGCTTCCCGACCGCGCGATCGGTGGCCTCTTGGGCTGCCGACTTCCGCACGCCTCGCACCTCACCGATCTCGTCGTAGGCGTAGTCCAGGCCGTACCGCAGGAGGATGGACTGGCGCTCGATCAGCGTGAGGTCGGCCTGGCGCCAGCCCTGGCGCACGTCGGCGAGGCAGGCAGGGAAGTCGCTGCCCTTCCGCTTGTCGACGAAGCCCTTGGGCATGTCGGCGTCGGGGGCGAGGTCGTTCTTCACACCGTAGGCAGCATCGGGATCGAAGACGGCGGACAGGGTCCGCTCGACGACCGCTCGGGTGTACGCCACTCAGTACCCCTGCGCTTCGAGCTGGCCCTGGTTAACCTCCCACGACTTGTGCTCCGACCGGCGCTTCTGCTCGGTCAGGAACTTGTTGCCGATGCGCTGGACGAGCCAGCGGTTGAGCATCCCAGGGCCCCCGGCGAGGGCCTGGCGGGCCGCCCTGGGCCTGGTGGCCAGGAAGACGACCGCCTCCTGGTAGGTGTCCTCCACCTCCAGGGTGTGCGAGTAGTCCCTGGCCATCTGCCTGGACACTGCGCGGGCGACGCTCTCGACGTCGGACTCGTCGAGGATGGACCAGTCGGCCAGGGCCTCCTCGGCGCTCCCGTAAGCGTTGGTTACTTCGATGATCTTCACTGGGATACAACCTCCTTCACGGGTATGCGCCCGTCCTTGGCTACTGCGACGATCAGTCCGGGGGCGCCCTCCGCGCCCTTGCTGTGCCGGTACCACGTCGATTCGGACTCCATCGACGGGACCTGAATGAACGTCCGCGGCCCGTCCCCTTCGATGAACTCGTGGTGCAGGTGGCCGGCGAGCAGGACGTCCGCCTGGTGCATGGCCGAGCTGCGCCCGAATGCCTGCCCCTTCCACCATTCGAAGTGCTTGCCCGGCCGGAACTGGTGGCCGTGGGCGTGGGCGACGACCGTGCCCGAACACTCGACCACCACGGTCAGTTCATCGGTGGCCGGGACGAAGAACTCGACGTGACCGAACCGTTCGGGGTTCAGGTCGGCCGCGTCCTTGACCGCGATCAGGGACTCGGTGTCGTGCGAGTCGTCGTACCGCGTCACGCCCTTGCCCATGAACCGGACGGCCTCACCGTGGTTGCCCGGCACGGCCACCATGGTCACGCGATCAGCCAGCGGCGCGAAGAGCAGGAGCGCATGGAGCATCACGCGGCGAGTGAGCCGGATCTGCTCGTTGAGCGTGAGCTGCGTACGCCAGGTGTTCGCCCCGCCCTGCGAGACGAAGCCCTCGACGTGGTCGCCCAGCCACGCGATGTGAACGTGGTCGATGGCGTACCGGTACCGGTACACGCCCAGCAGCTCGGCCGCCTCGTTGAGGCAGTCGATCGTGCGCTGAAGCGTGCCCTCGACCCCGTCCCCGTCGATCTTCCCGAACTGCATGTCGCCGAGGGCGACGATGAACGTTGCCGGCTCGTCGTCCACTCGCGGGCCGGCCTCGGTGGGGACGGTCGGGGTCGAGTCGATCGCCGCCAGGAGCTCGTCGATGGCCGGCCGATCCATCGCTACACTTACACTCTTACGGGCGAAGGTGAAGCGCGTGGACACGCCCGTGTCCCCGTTCGCCATCGTCCACTCCGAGGAGCGCAGGCCGGTGACCGTCCAGCCGGCCGGGTCGAGGCCCTGGCCCTGGAGGACCGCGGTGGCCGCGCTCTCGTTGTCCTCGAAGGACTCGCCCCGGACCGTGACGTCGGCCTCGTCGCCCTTGATCTCGATCTGGCGGGTGAAGTCCTTCTCGGGGTCCGTCTGCCTGGCGGGAACGGCAGGGCCGATCGGCTTGGCCAGGAGCTCGTTAAGCAGCTCGCTCACTGGGGCCTCCTTCCTGCCGGAGTGCCCGGCGATACGTGCGGATGGTGGTAGCGGACACGTCGTGTCCGTGGATGCGAAGGACAGACGACAGCCAGTCGGCCGAGGTCTGTCCGACCAGGTGAGGGACGAGGGCTTCCCGCTCCTCCTCGGCCAGTACGGAGAAGATGTCGATCAGGGTCGGGCCAGGATCTCCGGGGAGCCCGGTCATCACTCGAACACCCCCAGCTCGGAAGCCCAGTACGCCTGGACCAGCTCGAAGGTCTCCTCCTTGGTGAACCCCTCGTCACGAAGGGCGACCCGAAGGTCGCCCACGATCGAAGCCGCCCGCTTGATGTTGTCGAAGGGGTCGAAGACCGGCCTCACCGCGCCCCCCTCCAGCCCCTCCGGGAAGGCGTACTCCTCCTCGGCGCTCACTTGCCACCGTCCAGGCGCTCAGCGGCGACCAGGCAGGCGGCGGCGAGCTGAGTGAGGGAGTAACGCCGCTCGGCGTCGTTGAGGCCGGCCAGGGCCTCGAAGGCGAGCGACAGGACCAGCCCATCGAGCGTCTCGCTCTTGTAGTAGTACCGGTTCCAGGCCGCTGCACGCGTGTCGTAGTGCTGCGCCTTGATGTCCGGGTGCAGCTCGATGGAGAGGTCGCCCAGGGCCTTCATCTCGACCCTCACGTCGTTCAGGAGCTGCGTCACGGGGTCCGGCTTGCGGGGGGTCTTCTTCGGGGCGGGCTGGGTCGTCTCGATGTCGTCTGCCACTGGGTCAGTCCTCCTTCTTCTGGACGAGGGAGAGCAAGTGCTCCGCCCCGTGCTCCATGTACGTGTCGGTTACGTCGGCCCTCAGTCGCACGGCCTTCGCGCTGCGCAGAGCGCGGGTGATCTTGCCGGTGAGCTCGGCGCCCGCGTCGTCGGGGTCGGCCCAGGTCCATATGCGGTTGAAGCCGGCGAGCATCCGTCGGTGCCGGCCGAACCACATGTTGGCGCCGGGGATGGCGACCGCATGCAGGCCGATCTTGTTCAGGATGACCGCGTCGAGCTCGCCCTCGGTGACGTGGATCTCTTCACCGGCTCGGTGGACGGCCCCGACGCTGAACATGCGAGGGGTGTCGTCCTTGATCGTGTTGTACTTGCCGTGGAAGTAGTCGCGGTGGTTGTGCTCGACCAGGCAGCGGAACCGCACAGTGAGCGGCTGCCCGTCACGGCCGAGGTAGGGGATCGCGAGCATCCCCCGGTACTTCTCGTGACCCGGTGCCGGGTCGGCGACGACTCCGAGACGGAAGGCCAGGGCCTCTTCCCGCCCGATGCCTCGCGCCATCAGGTAGCCGGCCGTGTCGGCGTTCAGGTGGGCCTGATAGGTGCTCACCGCCTCCTCCAGCATCTCCTTCTGGGACGTCGAGAGCGGCGTGAGCGGTTCGTGCTCGGCCAAAGCTGTCCTCCTCCTTACTTCCTCTTCCAGGCCGGCACGTAGCCGCTGCCTGCCTTCTTGCCGGGCTTCTTCTGGGCGGCCTTGCGGCCACCTCCGTACCGGCTGGTGTAGCTGTCGCTCTCCTTGGCGACCGCGCCCTCTTCGAGGCCGTGTTCCTTGGCGTACGCCTTGGCCTCCTTGAAGCCGATCGCCTTGCCGAGCTGCTCGGCGTGGTACTTCTCGATCAGGCTGAAGCTGTCCCCGCCGTTCCCGCAGGAGTGGCAGTTCCACAGGCCCTCGTCGAGCCGATAGGACATCGAGGGGGTGTTGTCGTCGTGGAGCGGGCACTTCGCCATGCCGGTGTTGCGCTGGTCGTTGAAGTCGACGTCGAAGTGGTGCATGACCGCATCGAGCGTCGGCTTGGAGTCGTCGCCTCCGCTGCGGTCCGAGTCGATCCGGTGGAACCTCACGGCTCCACCCCGTACGCCTCCTCGACGATGAAGATCAGGTCGAGGTCGGATTCCGGATCTTCGATGAAGGCGAAGAACGCCTCCACCTCGTCGTACAGCTCGTCGCGTTCGGCCTGGGTCATGTCCCAGTCCATGAACCCGATCACTGCGGGTCCAGCCCGAGATAGTCCTCGACGGTCGTCAGGACGAACGCCTGGCGCCAGTTCTTGCCCCGGCGCTTGACGACCACGATGGACTCGACGTCGTCGAGGTCCAGGCCGCGGTGCTTGGCGAAGTTCTCCCGCTCGACGATCGCCTGCCCGAGGAAGACGCCCGGCTCGAACTTCGCGTTCTTCGCCTCGATCACCAGGTACTGGCCGTCGCCGTCCCGGATGACCATGTCGCCCTCGTCCTCCTTGCCGGCCAGGCGCAGGGACTCGACGTCGAAGCCCTCCTCGCGCAGGCCGTTGCGGAGGTCGCTCTCCCAGTCGGCGCCCTTGCGCTTGTTCTGCCGGTTCCTTGCTGCGATACTGCTCAACTTACACACCTACCTCTCAGTAAGCCGAGCAGGGCGCCCGGCGATGTCTGCGACACTATCACACTTACGACCCCAAAGACAGCGCAACCTTGACCGGACTCCACTCCTCGGCCGGCTTCGGCTTGGCCGCCTGGATGATCTCCCGCCGCTCGGCCTTCTTGAACCGCGTGTACTCCGGCTGGCAGATCATCGTGGCGTACCGCTGCGCCGTCGGGTCACACGGGCCCATGCGCTGCTTGATGCATGCCACGTTGTACGCCAGCGACGTCGGGTCCAGGGCCACGGAGAGCGAAAGCTCAGGCTTCTCCGACAGGCCGCCCTTGACCTGGTCGCGGGACGGGGGAGCCCAAGGGTTCGTCTTGGCTTCCCAGTTCTTGTCGCTCGCGTGGTGCAGGATGATGACCGTTGCGCCCGTGTGGCGGGCCAGCTCGGTTGCCCCCTGCATCACCGCCATCTGCTCGCTGTAGTCCGACTCGGCGTTCTCGAAGTCCATCAGGTTGTCGAAGATGATGACCTGCGGATACGCGTCCCACAACTCGACATAGGCTTCCAGCTCCTCGTCGACCGCCCGCCAGGTGATGGGGGAGCCGAACGCGAAGGTGATGTTCGAGTGGGCCAGCGCGTCGATGTACGCCTGCCTGTACTTGCCGCCCTCCGCCATGCCGGCCTCGACCATCTCGGTCGTGTCCATCGTGGCCATGGAGGCGAGCCGACTGGACGCCGTGAAGGCGGACATGTCCGCGGAGAAGTACAGCGACGGCAAGTTCATCTGCGCCACCCAAAACAACGCGAAGCCCGACTTCTGCGTGCCGGAGCGGCCGGCCACCATGACGACCTCGCCGTGCCGGGGCCGCACGCCCATGGCGTACAGGTCGTCGAACGCCTCTACGCGAGGCAGCTCGCGGCCACTCTCGGCGTTCTGAGCCAGTGCCCTACCGGGGGTCAGCACTCGGGATCTCCTCTCTGTAGCGGACGTTCCGCACGCCAGCGGCGCGGATCAGGGTGGTGCAGGCCGGGCACGGCTCGCGGGTCACGTACAACGTGGCGCCTTCGAGCTCGTACGGGTCGGCGTAGTAGATGGCGTTCGCCTCGGCATGGATGGCCGGGCAGTTCGAGTAGTCGCTGTTCGCTGCGACCTGCTCATACGAGAGCTGGCCACGCGGGCAGTTACCCTTCGAGGCACAGCCGGGGAGCCCGGCCGGCAAGCCGTTGTACCCAACGGCCAGGACACGATGTGTCCGACTGAGCAGGACCGCCCCCACCTGGGAGCGCGTACAGTCTGCTCGGGTGGCGACAACCTCCGCGAGGTTGAGCGCCCACTCGTCCCACGAGGGTCTACCCACTGGGACCTCCTCTCCGCAGGCACCTGCCTGCACATGCCCCTCCCCTCTCTCGCAGCTACACTTGCACAGTCTGGGTTAGTCGAAGTCCGGGGCGTCCGCGACGGCCGCCTCCGCCTTGGCCTCACGGTCGTTGGCGTACGCGATGACCTTGGTCCGGGCATCCGCATCGTTCAGCGGACGCCACACCCACGCCGGGTGCGCGCCGGGCTTCTTCGGGGGAACCTGGTCGAGGGTCACGATGGTCGCGCCGCCGACGATGGTCTCCAGGTCACGGGCGAGGATGGTCTGCTCGATCCGCTGCCCCTTGGTGACCTGCGGAGTGCCGGCCGCGAGCGAGGCCGCGTCCTGGAAGACGGTCACGTCCGCGAGGATGGAGTCCTTCGGGCCGTTCGGGGTGGGACGCTGACGGTCGAACGAGTGAACCTCGATAAGGATCGCTACCGCGTTGAGGTTGTCCTTCGGCTTGAACCAACCGCCGCCCTGGACCGGGATGTCGATGAGGTTGAGAGCCACTGTGTTGATCTCCTTCGTTCGTTGCCCACGCGGGCAGTTACGGTGCGATTACTTGTTGATGCAGCGGGCCGGCATGTCGCCGGCCTTCGCCCAGGACCACAGGCCGCACGGGGCCGAGGTCCAAATCCAGACGCTCGCGACGAGCATGACGATCAGCGCGACCACCGCGGCGAGCTCTTCGCCCTTGGACTTCACGCTGTCTGGAGCGCCTTGCCGCGCGCCTTCCAGGCCGTCATCACCGAGGCGTCCGAGAAGAAGGACTGGTTCTCGGCCCAGAGCTTCTTCAGCTCCTGGACCGTGCCCTTCTTCTCGATCTCCCCGAGAATCCAGGCGTTCGGGTCCTCGGCCTTCGACTGCTCAGCGACACTTGCACTCCCGGACCACGGTGCAGACGACTGGGTGGCCGCAGCCGCCCACGGGTCCTCGGACGGCTTGGCCGGCTCCGCCTTCGTCTCCTCGACGACCGTCGCGCCGAGCGCCGTAGCAATCAGCCCCTTGCCGTGCGCGACGTTCGTCGCGTTGACGACGACGCTGCTCAGGGACAGGCCCTGCTGCGTGGCCGGGTCCATCCCGAAGTAGTCCAGGATCTCGGCCCTGACCTCCTGCGGTGGCCCCTCGAAGACCGTCCAGGTGTCGTCGTACCCCTTGCCGTACTTGATCGTGACCTTCACGAAGTGTTGTGCTCCTCTCTCGCGCTGTCGTTGTCCACCGTAGCCGATTCTCGGTCAGTGTGCAACCTTCGCTGTGCGCCTCCGGGGCGCTCCCCTTTGACGTTGTTCAACTTACACACTTTGGGGAAGGGAAGCAACCTCAGTCTCTGTGGCCTGCATCACGAAGGGCTTCAGCGCGCCCTTCGTCGACCGCGCCTGGCGGATCGTGAGTGCCAGGTTGGCCATCGCCCACCCGATGCGCAGGTCGGCCCAGTACAGGTCGCACGTCCCCGTGCCCTGCGGCAGGTGGACGACGATGCCCCAGTCCTGGTTCACAGGAGGCAGCGGCGAGTAAGCCTGTGCGGCCTCGTTCGCGGTGAACTCCCGCTTCTTCCACTCCTTGATCGCGGCCTTGTCGTCCGCGTCCACGGGGAAGAGCGTGTGGTCGTACAGCTTGCCACGCGAGTACACCGCGAGCTGCGACGCGATCTTCAGCTTGCCGTACTCGACCGAACCGGTCTTGGTGTCCGTGATGAAGTTGCCCTTGATCGGCTTGCCGTCCGGGCCGGGTCCCTCGTAGTACGAGAGCCGGTCGAACGTGCCGCCCACGGACAGCTCGGGCACGATGACGAATTGCTCGATGGCGACCACCTTCAAGGGGGCGGTCGCCATCATGTACGCGGCCATGTCGTCGAGGTCCGCCCCCGAGATGGCCCTCGGGAGCGGATCGCCTCGGTCGACATACTCACTCAGGTCGTGCAGGTACGTGCCCTTGCGGCTCTTATCGTTCGCGCCGGCCGCGTCCTTCGCCTGCTCCACGAGAAGGTTCAAGGTCTTCTTGTCCGCCGCGTCATCGGGGTTCAGATCGCGCGCCTTGTCGACCAGGTCGGCGCGCTTGGTGGCGCCCATCAGGACCATGCGGCCCTGCCAGTCGATCAGGTTCGACTTGTCCTCGATGCAGTCGATGAACGTCGTGGTGCGGGTGTGGCCCTTCGGCTTGCCGCCGCCCTCGGGTACAGCAAGGGGCCGGCCCCAGCCATCGCGGGGAACCGACAGGTTCGGGTGCAGAGGCTTGGCCTGCTGCGGTATCTCCATCAGGTTCAGCACTATTTCTAGAATCCTTCCGTCGTGATTGGCGTGACGTTGTGGCGATGGTCGGTCACCGTGGGGAAGTCGCTGTAGTCGTGGTGGGACGGGCTCGGGATGAACATCGCGCCAGTTGCACAGGCGGCGAGTACGAAGGCGTACGCGGCGCGCTTGCGCCCCTTCCCGCCCGCCTTGACCGGCTGCACCTGTGGGGGCGGAGGGACACCCTCCACCAGGTAGATGCGGACGGTCCCGTCCTCCAGGATCTCGGGCTCGCACTCGTCGTCATCCATGAGCTCCAGGCCGTGGCGCCTCGCCGAGGCCAGGACCACCCTCATCTCCGTGGCCGAGTAGCCCGGCCTCGCGTCGATATGGAAGTCTTCCTCGTTCTCGTTCACGACGAGCTTGATCAGCTTGTCAGGGGAGATGTACTCCCCTATCCATCTTCCGGGCTCTTCCGGGTCTTCCGGGGGGCTCACTGCGAGGTTGGACTGCATCTGGCGGCCTCCAGGTGTGCAAGTGTCGCTGTCGAGATCCATCTTGCATGGGTGATCGCTGACTGTCAACCCTTGCTTACTGAGGTGGACCTTCAGGTTTTGGGCCTACGCACCAAAACCTACGCTGCCGGAACCTACGACTCCGGAACCTCTCAAATGGTTGCATGAATATTTTGAGATTCACATAACTCACCGCTACTCTTGACAACGCAGAAGCCCCCCGCACTTGCACTGCGGGGGGCTTCGGTGATCCTGACCTGGGACTATCGGTCAGCGTTGAGGCGAGGCGTCGTCTTCTTCTCCGGCCGGCGGATGATGTCGTCATCCGTCGACTCGCGAGGGATGTAGAAGAACCCGTCCTCGGTATCCGGGTCGTAGTGAACTACGACGTTGTGCTCCTCCAGCATCTCCTTCCAGGAGGCCAGCCGGTTGAGGTCGTCCTGGGTGGCCTTGCCTTCGCGGTGCCGGCCCTCGGCCCGGAGCATCGCCAGGGGATAGGCCCAGCGGTGCTCCTCCTTCACGAACCAGGGGATGAGGTCGTCGTTTCGTACGATCCTACGATCGAGCCCCCGGCGTCGCCGGAAGTTGCCCCACATGGAGGAGACGGTGTCGATGCCGTACTTACGCTTGTACTCATCAATCATCCACTGGTACGTCCTACCCTCCTCGAACCAACGAATGACCTCCTGCTCGTCCTGAATCTTGCGCTTACCCATGCGTCCCCCTACCTCGGTGTGAATGTTGATCATGATCTTGTGACGTGGTGACACTTCCACAGTACTCCGCCACGAGTCAAGTCGTACGGGTATCGTGGATGCCTCACCAAAATGCACACCGAGAGGGACGCATGAAGCTGAAGGTCGACGTGACCGCCTGCGACATCGACAAGCGGTGGCCGGCGAAGACTTACACCATCACAGCGGACGACGGCCGCAGCATCTCGAAGGATCTGTGCGAGGAGCATGCCGAACCCATCGAGGAGTGGCTCGAAGAAGCCGAGCTGATGGAGGAGTCGGAGCCCGAGCCTGAGCCCGATCCGAAGCCTGAGCCCGAGCCTGATCCGAAGCCAGCCGCCAGGCCGGCCGCGAAGAAGGCCCCCGCGAAGGCCCCGGCGAAGCGAGCTGCGAAGAAGGCGACGCCCGCACGGCGAGGCCCAAGGATCATGAGCCTGGAGCAGATCGAGGCGGAGAAGAAGAAGTGAGACGACGAGAACGCCCCCACCGACACAGAGTCAGTGGGGGCGTTCTTGTTACTCGCTCTTGCCGTTGGGCTGCACGTACACGCCCAGGGCAGTCAACACCTGGAGGACCGCGGCGACCCTCGGCTCGTCGGCGAGGTACAGGGCAGCCACCCCAGCCAGGGCGCCGACCGTCGCAACCGCCGCCTTGGCGTACGGCTGCACTCGCTTGGGCAGGAGAGGCAGGACCAGCGCCGCAGGCTTCGAGTGCTTACCCATCGTCCTAGCCGGCCTCCTTCTGGAGCTCGATGAAGCCCTTCGGGCCGATCGCCGGGTCGTACGAGCCGGACGACAGGTGCGGGTTCTTGTTGTGGAACCGGGCGACCGCCTTCTGCGTCTCGGTGCCGTAGAGAGTGGTGTACGCGCCGGGGATCGGGCCGTAACCGGCCTTCACGAGAAGCCGCTGAAGATCCTTCACCTGGGCATGCGTGGCGCCCGGCTTCACCGCACTGTTCAGTGCGACGGTCGTGCTCTTGGGGGCTGCGGCCTGCTTCGGGGCCGCCAGCAGGCGCTTCCAGGTCTCGGCGCCGGGGTAGCCGTCCGCGTCCGCGCCACTCCAGCCCTGCGCCTTCTGGAACGCCTGAGTGGCGTCCTTGTCAGCCTGTCCGAACGTGGGGCCGGGGCCCACCTTGTAGAAGCGGCCGTAGCCGTGGGCGATCAGGCGCTCACCGAGCTTGGTCACGGCCGGGTGGCTCTTGCCGAGCTGGAAGGCGCTCGCGCCGGGGAAGGACACGCCGTCCCAGCCCGAACCACCCGAGGGCGGAGCCTCGTAGCCAGCGGCCGGCATGCCGGCCCTCACCCAGGCGAGCAGGTCAGGACCAGGGCACTCGGTCGCAAGGCCGTCCGAGTGGCCCTTCTTCGCCAACGTGCGGCCCGTCCGTCGGCACGCCTCGTCATACAGGGCGCGAGCGGCTGCCAGCGCCTTGTCAGACGCCTTCTCACCACCCTTACCGACGGCGATCAGCACGCCGAAGCCGCTGATGTTGAAGCCGGGACAGTGAGCGCCTTGGAGCCCCCACCCGCGGCCCTCATAGATGGTGCCGTCCTGGCCGATGATGAAGTTGTAGCCGACGCCCGCCCAGCCGTTGCCGTTGATGTGCAGCCGCTCGACATCGCGGGGGAGGGCGGTACCGGACGAGTGGGCAGGGATGCCGCCGTACCAGTGGATGAAGAACTCGGTACGGCTGCTCAGGCTGACGCTGGCAGGGGTGCCGTTCCAGGGCCGGGCGCCCCAGGCGGAACGGGAGACGATGCTGACGGACAAGGGGTGAACCTCCTGGGTTAGGGGGTGGCCGAGACGATGTGGCCGTCCAGGCGCTCTTCGACGGACAGGCGCTCTCGGCGCTCGTGCGCGAGGTCGTCGCGCAGGTGTGACAGCTCGCGGCCGTGACGGTCCAGCGCCTCGCCGTGGCGCTCCTGGCCGTCGATGACGCGGTCGATGCGGAACATCAGGGAGTCGAGGTCGTCGCGGAGGTTGGTTTCGTGGGTGTTCGAGACCTGCTCCCGAACCTCGGCGAGGGTGACGTTCTGGCGGCGCGTGAGTTCGGCGAGTACGCCGATGACGGCGACGGCTACAGTGCCGCCAGCCGTCACCAGCGCAACTTGCACACCTGGCTCAAGAGCGATAGCGATCACGCGCGTTCCGCCTCCAGCGCGACCAGGCGCTCCCCCAGCGCGGAGATCTGATCGGCCTGACGCTGGACGACCGGAAGCAGGGCGACACCGAGCAGGTCGTACCGCAGGCCGTCGACCTCGCCGTCCAGGTAGTTGACGAGCCAGTCGAGGCCGGCCGCCTCCACCTCCTCGGCGATCAGGCCGACCTCGTCCTTGCGGCCCTCCTTGAGCTTGCCGGTCTCCTCGTCGACCTGGTCCTTGCGGTCGTAGAGCTTGGGCTCCAGCGACAGGACCGCATCGACGTTCACCGCATAGTCGCGGACGTTCTCCTTGAAGCGGATCGAGGAGGTGTTCCGGGCGAAGGTGCCGTCGCCCTCGACCCACACCGCGTACCAGGTGCCGGAGCCGGAAGCCGCGTTGGCGTGCGGCTTCTTCGAGCCGTTCGCCCAGGAGACCGTGCCCGAGCTGGAGACGTAGTCCGAGTGGGAGTGGGAGGACGGGGCGAACGTCGAGGGCTTGCCCGTGATCGACGACCACGAATGCGAATGGGAGGACGGGTTGAACGTGGACGGCTTGCCGCTGATGTCACCCCACGGGTGCGTGTGCGCGCTCGGGGCGAACGTCGAGGGCTTGCCGGTCACCTCGCTCCAGGCGTGGTTGTGAGCGGCCGGCGTGAACGAGGCGGGGCGCCCGTCGATCGTGGTCCAGTCGATCGTGGGAGCCAGGTCACGCCAGCGCGCCCCATCCCAGAACTCCCACTGGTTCGTCGAGGTGTTCAGACCCAGGCGCCCGATGCGGGGATTCGCCGGACGGGTCGAAGTCGCCCAGCCGCCCACCGTGTTGCCGAGGTAGACCCGCTCCGGGGAGACGTTGCCGGACGAGATGGTCGCGGAGCCGACCGAGACGGTCACCGTCGCCAGCGGGAACTCGTAGATGCCCGTACTGGTCTGGGTCAGGGCGGGAACGCCGCCACCCGAAGCGCCCTGCACGACGGCGATAGTGATCGAGTTGGCGGTCGGGTCCAGCCGCAGGACGATGCGGTCGTAGCGTGTCGCCGAGCCGGCAGCCGCGATCGGAATCGTCTCGACCGCGGTGGACTGGACGGCGTGGCCGCGCACGATCGCGAAGCCGGGGTTGACCTTGACCTGCATGCCGGAGCTGTCGCCGTAGACGCGGAAGTCGGGGCCGCTCTCACTGTCGGCGATACCGGAGTGCGAAGCCAGCTCGCCGAAGAGGCGGCTGTACTGCCCCTCCGAGACGGGCTGGCCGTCGAACGGGTAGGAACTGATGGACACGCGGGGGGTCCTCCTTCGGGAGAGGGTCAGGCGGAGTACGGGCCGACGTCTTCGACGGCAAGGTGAGAGCCGGCGTTCGTCAGGAAGCGGACCTGCCCGTACGTGGCGGCTGCGCGACTGGCCCGGATCGAGATGCCCACGGTGACCTGGCCGGCCGGAGGGTTGAGCAGGTAGGAGGTGCAGTCGGCGCCCAGGGAGGTAGAGGAGTCGTCGTCGAAGGCCGGGACTCGCTGGGCGCCGATGTTCGTGCCGGAGATAGTGACGGTGGACCCGGAGGCCCACCGGCACCGGATGATCGCGCCACTCTTGGCGTAGCGGATGGCGTCGTTGGCGTTGTCGCCCACTCCGTCCGCGTCCACCGAGTACGCCTGGAAGTGCACCTTGTAGATCCGCTTCGGTGCGGCGATGAACGGGAGCCGGTAGACGACCGTCTCCGTGTCGCCGACGTAAGCGGTGGTGTCGAGCTCGGTGATGATGCCGACGACACCGCGCGGCATGTAGCCAGGGAGTAGGAGTCCCACTTGCACACCCCCCTTACGCCAGAGCCATGATGATCGGGTCGTGGTTGAGCCGCATGCTCGACGGCGTGATCGAGCTGGGGAGCGTCGTCTGGGACGCGAGGTACCCGGCCCGCATGAACGCCGTACCGAGCAGGTGGAAGTTCGACGGGTTCGACGGGGCCTCGTTCTGCACGTGGAAGTAGTAGAAGTCCGTCGCGCTTCCGGCCGTCATGTTGAACGCCGCCCAGTACCGACCCGGCTGGAGCGTGACGGTTCCCGTCAGGTTGAACGGGACCGCGCCCACATGGTTGTCCTTCGCGTCAACCGGAGAGCCTGCTCCCTGACTGGCCCCGCCCACGTTGGACAGTGCCGTGGAACCCGTCCACGCCACGCGGCTGCCGGACTCGTTGTAGATGCCGGCCATGAAGCGGGCGGTCGGGGCGAGGGTCGAGCCGGCCCAGCCCCGCGCGAAGACGACCACCCGGTTCACCGGCGTCGGCTCGCTGATGTAGATGCCCGCGAAGTACAGCCGCTGAATCGCGGCCGCCTTCAGTGCGGTCGGGTTGGCGACCGCAGCCGGGTCCACACTCCATGCCTGGAAGCCGAGCGCCTGCGGGGTCCAGGTGTTGCGCGGAGCCGTGGAGGGCGTCTGCGCGGCCGGGAGCCGGCTGTCGGGCCCGAGGGAGGCGAAGCCGTTAGCCGCTCCGCGGTCCGTCCAACTGATGCCGCCAAGGTCGTCGAGGCCGATGGTCACATCGCCGGTCTCGCCGTTCACCGAGGAGACCGAGCTGGCGCCCGCAGGCTGCACCTGGAAGACGGTGCCGTTCCCCTGCTTCACATGCAGCAGGCCGCCCTTGGAGTACACCTGGGCGCCCGCGCTGGAGGCGGCCGGGTCAGCCGTCAGGTTCCGCACGCCGACCGCGCCGTTCACGGTCAGCCTCGCGTCACCCATCAGGGCGGAGGTGCCGACACCGACCGCGCCACTCGACCGCTTGGCGAACAGGGCTGTCGACTTCCAGTTGCCGGCGTCATCGTGGCCCGCCAGGGACCAGTCCGAGCCCACGTCCGAGCCGGTCTCCGAGGTTCCGTTGATCTGCATGACCCAGCGGGTCTTGTCGAGCTTCTTGTAGTACCAGGAGCCGTAATCGGTGTCGCCGGGGGCGTTCACGCCGAAGGAATAGTCGACCGTGCCGCCCCACGTCGGGACGGCGCCGACGTCTGTGGCGTTCAGGCTGACTACGCCAGTCTTGCCGTTGACGGACTGGACTGCGCCCCCTTCGGAGCCGCCCGCGCCGACCTGGAAGACAGTGCCGTCACCCTGCTTGACGTAGGGCTTGCCCTCCTTGGCGTAGAGGTAGACACCCCCGGTCGCGTCGGCAGGATCGTCGCCGATGTCCTTCACGCCGACAGCGCCACCGGAAGTGACCGCCGCCTCACCGTGCTTGGCTTCGGTGCCGAGGGAGACCTGACCTTCGGCCCGACTGACGTGCAGCGCAGTCGAGGCGACGGAACCGTCGTCCTTGCGGGCCGTCAGCCGGAAGTTCGTGCCCGTGTCCGAGCCGGTCTCGGTCGCCTCGTCGGTGCCGATCGTCCAGCGATCCAAGCCGGACGACTGGATACCGAAGCCCCGGACGGTGCCGGCTGCGGCGTTGACCCTCATGCGCTGCGCGTTCAGCGTGGCGTCCGCGTCGTTCGGCAGGGCCCCCATGTCGGAGGCGCCGAGGTTGACGTGGCCGGTCTTCCCGTTCACGGAGCTGACGGGGTGACTGAGCGGCTGCACCTGGAAGGAGGTGCCGTCCGCGTTCTTGAAGTACGGGACCCCGCCCTTGGAGTACAGGAAGACGCCGCCCGAGGCGGTCGCCGGGTCGCTGCCGACGTCACGCAGGCCGACCGGGCCGTTCGACGTGACCTGAGCGCTGCCGTGGTGCGTAGTCAGGCCGAAAGCGACCGTGCCGTCTGAGCGGCGCGCGTGCAGGGTCGTCTTGCCGTACGTGCCGTCGTCGTTGCGTGCGGAGATGCGGAGGTCGGAGCCGGCGTTGGCGCCGGTCTCTTCCTCGCTGTCGACCTGGAGTTCCCAGCGGCTCGTCGACGAGGACATGAAGCGCAGGGCCCGGTAGTTGCCGGGGTCGCGGTTGATGCTCAGGTACGCGGCGTCGAGCTGGGCGTTGCTGGTCGAGGGGAGCGCGTTCACGTCGCCCGCGTTGAGGACGACGTCCTTCTCGCTCTTCCCGTTGACGGACTGCACACGGCCGTCCGCGCCTGCCGGGCCAGTCTTGCCCTGCGGGCCTTCGGGACCGGTAGGGCCGACCGTACCGTTGTCGTAGGGGTACACAGTCAGCGGCACTTACACAACCTCCACTCCGCTTATGTGGGCGTAGGCCGTGGCCGAGTTGCCCTGAATACTGATCGAGTCGCCAGGCTCGAGAACCTGCGAGAGCCTGAGCGAGAGCACGCCGTTCGGGGCGATGCCGATGTTCGCCAGCGCGGGAACTCCCGCGATCTTCAGCGAGATCATCGCGCTCACGTCGCTCAAGTTGGAGGCGATCACATCCGTCACGATCGCCTGGCCAGTGACCGGCGTCGTATAGATGATCGTCTCCTCAGCGGGCAACTGCCCGCGCCAGAACGCCTTTGGCGCCGTGGCCATCTGTCACCACACTCCCATGATCGACATCATCTGGTTGTCCGCTGCGGCGCCCACGTCTGACGACCGCTCCAGCTGTGAGACACGCGCCTCGGTGTTCGTCACACGCTTCGAGAGCGCCGCGTCCGCGGAGAAGCCGGTCGGGTCGCCGAGCAAGACACCCACGCGGAAGCCGTCCGAGTCGATCTTCATGACCACGCCGGTCGCGTTGGACACCAGCTCCTGGTCCTCGACGACGACGGAGACCTTGTCACCCAGGTACCAGTCGTGGCCGAAGCGCATGGCTCCGTCCTCCATCGGTACGACCTGGACGTTGACGGCCGTGAAGCCCTCCTCCTCCATGAGTTCGTCGCCGGCCTGCTTCAGCTCGTCCCAGTTGTCCGTCTGGCGCTGGTCGACGAACCGCTCGATGCGGCGCCCCCAGTCAGCCTCCGCGGCGATGGACTCGGGCGTCTGCACCTGGAGGAACTGGCGCTTCACCAGCTCGCCCTGACCGGCCACGATGGCGCGTGTGACGCCAGGGGGAGTGACCGCGACGCGCTGCCCGGCAAGCGACCCGTTGGCCACGTCGAGCCGGATGAGCGACGTGCGGTCGGTGATCTCGTAGGTCTCGAAGACCAGGCTCGTGCCACGCTGCACGACACGGAAGCCGAGGTTGCCCAACAGGGCCAAGTCCGAGAGCAGGTTGCCCAGCACAGGGAAGCGCGCGGACTTGATGACGGCCGGCCCGCGGCCCCCGCTGGGCCCGTCGATCAGGTATGTCTTGCGGCGCTCGGTAGGGGCTGTCGGACCGATGTTCGCCATGACGAAGGAATGCATGACGTCCTCGGCCTTGCCCTGCCTGACATCGTGCGCGAGTGTCTGGCTGGCGCCGTTGGGGTTGCGTGGGTCGGGGAACGCGAGGGCGTCCGAGAGGGCGATGGTGTCAGACACGCCCGTGAAGGTGATGGTCCCTCCGGGGTCATCCTGCGTGGCGGCGAACTCGGGCTTCACCGTGGGGCCGGACATGATGACGTCGTTGGGGCCGGTGACGATGACGCCCGCGCCGGGCTGGCGCAGGATCTTCGCGAGCGGGTCCTCCGCTACGAGGGTCAGCTTCCATTCGCCGACGTTGTTGAAGTTGTCCGTGAGTTCGAGGTTCAGCTCCTCGGGCCGGACGAGGCCGCGACGAATCAGTGACTTGTCGCGAACCTCGACCGTGACGTCCTCCAGCCGCACTCAGATCACCATCCACTTCCTCGGCCGCCACGAACAGGTGATCTTCGAGGCGGCCGAGATGTCTTCGAGCTGAGCGGTTGCGGTGGACAGGCCCGGCTTGATGGACCAGAAGCGCGGAGCCTCCCGGAGCTGGGCGTAACGGTTGGCTCCCTTCTGGTCGACGACCGTTCCCTTGCGGGTGTCGATGATCAGCCGGTCGTTCGCGGCGAGCGTGCCGGACCAGGCCAGGCGCTCACCCTTGGGGGAGACCGCGAGGAAGTTGCGGCCGGGGCCGGTGATCTCCCAGACGGGATACGCCTCCGCGGTGCCTCGATTGTCGAGCTGGATCTCACCGATCGCCTGCGAAGCGGAGACCTCGACCTGAGCGAGGTTGGAGAGGAAGGCGCCCGCCGTGCTTCCGCCGACGTACCGGAACTGAGCCTCCGAGGAGGTCCAGTACGGATCTTCGGACCGGAAGGTGACGACCGTTGAGAACTCGCGCTCGCCGATCGTGTCCACGCCGTAGGAGTAGTCGCCCCCACCAGTGCGGAAGACGTCCGTCATCCATCGGGTGCCGTCCTCGTCGAGCAGGGTCAGAGTGCACCGACCGTCCAGCGCGAGGGCCAGACGGTCGGTGAGCTCCTGAAGGTGCTGACGATCCCGAGCCAGGATCTCCAGGCGGAGGTCGATGTCCCGAGTAAGGACTCGACGCCTGCGGAAGGTGGCGCCGTCCCCGGCGCCTTCGAGCCACTGGACAGAGACGGGGGGAAGGCCGAAGCCTGTCGCCCCCGTCAACGCCTGGTAGCCCAGGCCCTTGTCCATGATCTCGTTCAGGTCGAGCGTGTCAGTCTCGCTCGCCAGAAGGAGCTTCGGCATCTACCGGATCACCATCCAAACCTGGCCCGGTTGGCGGCGGCGAACAGATCCTCTTCGGACCCGAACGAGCTGCCAGGGGCCGCGTAGTAGTTGAGAACCTTCGTGCTGCCACCCCCGTTCGAGCCGGCGAGAGCGAGCCCGACCGCAGAAGCCAGGCCGCCCGAGACGCCACCTACGGCCGCGCCAGGGACGCTGAACTGCGTTGCGCCGACGTCGTCCGTCAGGCCGGCGAGCGACCTGCGGACCGCGTCGTAGCGGGACTCCAGGCCCTTGATGAAGCCGTCGATGACGAGCCGGCCGGCGCCCACCAGGAGCACGCGGTCGAGCGTCTCGGGGCCCTTCCAGTCCGTCAGCTTCGAGGTGAGCTCGCCGAGCTTCGACTTCACCGAGCCGAACATTTCGGTGATGCCGGAGATGAAGCCTCGGATCAGGGACTTGCCGGCTTCCTTCAGCGTGGAGCCGAGCTTGCCGAGCGCTGCCTGCGCCTTGGCGGGCAGCCCCTTGATCGTGGTTACGGCCTTGCCGATCCACTCAGAGATCGTCGACACCAGGGCCGCCAGCTTCGAGCGGGCGGTCGTCTGGACCTTCGTCCAGGTCTCCGTGAAGAACTTCCTGATGGTCGCCAGTCCGTCGGAGACGATCTTCCGGGCACCCGTGAAGAACAGAGTGAAGTACCCGCGAATGGCTGCGAAGCTGTCCGTGAAGAACTTCCCGACGGCCTTCATTCCGTCGGAGACGATCTTCCGGGCGCCAGTGAAGAACAGCGTGAAGTACCCACGGATCAGGGCGAAGCCTTCCGTGAAGATCTTCCCGACCCACTTCATGCCGTCGTCGAAGTAGCCGCGCACGCCCGTCATGAACAGGCTGACGTATCCACGGATCGCCGCGAAGGCGCCCGTGAAGACTCCGGAGATGGCCTTCCAGGCGGAGGAGAACAGGGTTCGCAGGGCGGTGAACGCCTTACCTGCCGCGCCGATGATGCCGATGTTCAGGAAGACCGCCAGCGCACCGATGATGACGTCCCAGGCACCCTTGAAGATGCCCTTGATGCCTTCCCAGAGCTGGGCGAAGCCCTCGTCGAAGGTGGCCCAGTTACCGGTGAAAATTCCCTCGAAAATGCCCCAGATCATCTTGAAGTAGCCGACGATGTAGTCCCAGACGCCGACGAAGAACGTCTTCAGGCCCTCGAAGACCAGGGCTACGCCGTTGACCGCGGCGATCAGGGAGCCGACCAGGATTTCGATCAGGAACTGAATGATCGGAACGAGGACCGGCATGATGAAGTCGACGATCGCGATCAGGGCCGCAAGGAACGGCTTCAGGGCCTCGATCTGCCGCTTGAACGCGTCGGCGAGCGGGGGAAGCAGGGAGCTGACCAGGTTGGACAGCATCGGCATTAGCGGGGTGAGTGCCGCACTGATCAGCTCGAAGAACATCTCCACAACCGGCCGGAAGGCCGCGATCAGCTCGCCGACCACCTGCACCACGACGGCCAGGATCGGAGCGAGCCCGCCGACAAGCTGCCCGATCAGAGGCACGAGCGCCCCGACGACGGTCATCAGCAACGGGGCGAGAGCGGCGAAGATGCCGGTCAGTGCGCCGCCCAGGAGCTCAACAACCGGGATCAGAGCGGGAGCCAGCATGGTCACGGCGTCCGCCAGAGGCGTGAACGCCGTAGTGACGAGCTGCCCGAAGACCGGGAGCATCGCGGCGACCACTTGCATGATCGCGCCGAGCGCCAGGCCGAGCGGGGCCATGAGGGGGGCAAGCAACTGCACGGCCTCGTTGAGGCCCGTGAAGACTGCCTTGACTCCCTCGGTCACGGCCGGCTGCGTGAGCGCCGAAGCGATGGCGTCCATCGCCGTGCCGATGATCTCGCCAGCGACCGGCAGGATCGTCGTGAACAGTTCGCCGAGCTCGATGAAGAGCTGCTTCACCGCCGGGCCCGCGCGACCGGAGATGTTGTTCATCGCGACGTGCGACGCGTTGAACACGTCCACGAGTCCGGCCTGGAAGCCCTTGGAGTCGACTACCTCGTGGATGCCCTTGAGGGTGTCGCGGAGCATCCCGAGCGTGGAGCCGCCAGCCTCGGTGGCTGCGCGGGAGAGGCCGGCGAGGATGCCGCCCGTCTCGAAGAGAATGCCGCCCAAGTCCTTCAGGGACTGGATGCCCTGGTCGATCTCTTCCCGAAGCCCGAGCTGGCCCTTCTTCTTCAGCCAGTCGTCGAACTGCTCGGAGATATTGACGAACCAGCCGGCCAGGTTCGGCAGGTAGGACGTACCGACCTCGCCGAGCTGGGCGATGATCGAGGCGAAGGTGTCCGTACCCTTGGTCGCCGTGGTGATCGACTCGTTGAGGTAGCCGAACATCTCGTCGACCAAGTCCGCGTTCAGGGCCTTGGTGAGGTCGTTGGCGAACGAGGCGAAGAACGTGCCCGAGGCGGTCGCCGTCTGCTTGAAGCCGGTGGCGAAGCGGGGCATGAGGACGTCGACAAGCTCCTGGATCGGAGCCTTGGCCTCGGCCCAGAAGTTCGAGCTGATCTGGTTCTGGAGTTCGGAGAGTTCCTTCTTGACCTGCGGCAGGACGGTGTTGAAGTCCTTCAGTGCGGCGATGGTCACGCCGATGCCGACCGCGAAGCCGCCGAGGATTCCGGGCAGTGTCAGGGACACTGCTCCGATCTGCGCCAGCGAAGCGGACAGGGCGAAGAGGTTCGACGTCGCCGAGATAGCCCAGCCGGCGAGGCCGGCGATGGCCGTGGCCAGCGTGCCGATGATCGGCACGTTCTTGTCGAGGTTCTTGATCGTCCTGCTGAACTTCTCGAAGAGGTTGTCGACGACACGGAGACCCGACAGGGCCGCGATACCGGCCGCGACCTTCGCCATCGCGCCCTCGTTGAGCATCGGGATGATCGGCACCGTGCGAGGGCGAGTCAGGAAGGCGAGACGAGCCGAGGTTGCCGCGCCCGCGATGGCCGACAGGTCCGGCTCGATCTTGATCTTCAGCGGGGAGTTGTCATCCCGCCAGTCCTTGAGCTGCTCGGTCATGTCCCGCAGCGACTCGTCGCTGATCTTCAGCTTCATGTCGCCCGTGTTGAGCTCGGTCGGGAGCTGGATCTTCGCGCCAGTGCGGGCCTTGTTGTTGTACGTCCGGATAGCCTTGGCCAGCTCGCCCGTCATGGTGCTGGTGTCGATGCGCGTGTAGAGCCTGATCTTCCGCGCGTTCGACTGCCGGTTCTGCTGGTTGATCTTCCGGACCTCGGACAGCATCTCCGACAGGAAGCCGGTCATGACCGGCTTCACTTGCACCTTGACTTCGAGCTGCTTCTCGGCCTTGTCGAGTTCCTTCTGCGTCCGCCTGCGGAAGTCGCTGGTGTCGGGGAGTACGCGGACGCTGACGCGACCGATTACCTGACCCTGGGGCATGCCTTACCTCCGGCCTGTGAACCTCTTGTAGATCTCCGCCACGGAGACCCGCTTGCCGGCCTTCTTCTCGCCGCCGTCCTTGACGGGCTTCTTCAGCGGCTTCGGGCGAGGCCAGGTCGGGATCTTGGGCGCCTTACCCTTGCCCCAGTTGCCTGTAGCCCTGGTGTTCTGGTTGATCGCGTCGAAGATGTCGGCCTGTATGTGGCGATCCACGCCCCAGCCGAAGTGCTCCCGATCGCCCGACGCGAGGGCGATGGTCAGAGAGGTGTCAGGTAGCCTCCGCGCAAGCGCGAGGACGAAGTACGGGGAAGGGCCACGCCCCTCGATCACGTCCACCAGGTCGATGCCGTAGTGGAAGCGGAGGTCGGCGTACAGCCCCTCCCCGAAGTCGTCGATCAGCTTGCAGAGGCTCAGGCTTCCCCCACCTGAGCACCCTTGCCGTACGTCTCGAAGATCTGCGCCAGGACGGCGAGGTCGTCGCCCACCGCGGAGAGCAGGGCGTCAGCCTTCTTCGGGTGGTCGGCCACCAGGCGGATCGCCTCGGCCAGAATCTCGCCCTGGTCGACGTCCTTCTCGTCCGAGTCGAGCTTGTCCTGGAGTCCGACGAGTTCGGCCCGCTTCTCCTTGGGCAGGCGGAGCGGGTTGAGCAGGTGGACGGTCGTCTTCTCGTCGACCGCGATGTCGGTCGAGCTGTACTTCGCGTCGGCGGCGGTACGGATGTCGTCGAGGGTGTAGCTGGCCATGGGGTTGCGGACCTCCAAAGTCGTAGGGGTTGCAGTGCGGTGCGGACCATCGGGCAGGACCCCCGAAGGGGCCCCGGCCGTGCAAGGAGGTCCGCGTCACTTGCACAGCCGGGGAGTTCAGAACTAGGCGGCGGTACCGGTGGCCCAGTCGAGGCCGTCCCAGTGGGCGCTCGCCCCGTCGCCCAGCACGACGTGCTGGCCGGTGGTCCACGCGGTCTCGGGATCGGCGGTGATCAGGTCGAGGTCGGCCAGGTCGTGCGGGGCGATCGAGCCGGCAGGCGTGAAGACGCCGGGAGTGCCGGCGGTCGCGCCGGTTGCGGGGGCCGAGCCCAGCGGGGTGATCGCGTACGTCCAGTTGTTCGCGCCGTGCGTCATGGGCTTCACGCCAAGCGGCAGGCCGGCCAGGGACTCGGTGTCACCGAAGGACACGTCGTCGGACCGGTAGATCTCCGCCTTGGGGGCGTAGAACGCGAAGTGATTCTCGCCATCCACGAAGACCGCGAGGAAGGCGCAGGTCGTCGGGATCGGGTCGGCCGGGACGCCGATGAGGCCGTTGGGCAGCTCGGGGGCGTTGGAGCCGTAGTACAGCTTCAGGCCGGCCTTGTCGAACTGCTGGAGGATCAGCGCCATGGTCTCGGTCCGCGCGCTGTACTTGGTGCGCAGGGACTTGTTCTGGAGCGAGCCGATGACCGTGGCCTCACCGCCCTCGGAGGTGATCGAGAAGATCTCCTCCAGGCTGGTGTGTCCGACCGGCTCCCAGGGGGAGACCGGCGCCAGAAGGTCGACGGGTATGTCGGTCCCGGTCGGGGCGGTCAGGTAGTTGCCCGAGCCGATAACGAGGGTTGCGTTGTCGTTCAGCACGAAGGGGGGACTCCTTACGGGGTGGGGTATGGACGAGTGCGGGGCTTGCGGATCTCGATGTCGTAGGTCGCCTCGTAGCGCCAGACACCGGTCGGCAGGTCCGCGTACTGGACGGGGCCCGTGGAGGTGGCCCAGTCCGTCTGCCGTCGAGGGGCGGAGGCGAGGTCGACGCGCGTGATGTGGCCGAGCCCCGGATAGACCGTCTGGTTCAGCCAGGCATCACGCAGCACGACGCGTACGGCCTCCGAGAGGATCGCCGCGTCCTCGTCGCCGTCAGGGTCTTCGCAGAAGACGTGAACCCCGACGCGCGCCGCGTCGAGGAATCGGGCATCGCCCGTCCAGGCCCCCCAGGAGGGGTCCCGACGCGCCAGCACGAGCGGGAAGGTCTGGTCCTTGGAGATCAGCGTGTTGACCTGGATGCCGGGCAGCCCCTGGCGGAGCACGGCCAGCATCAGATCCTCGACGGGCGAGAGCTCAGCCAACGCCTTGATGTGGGCGGGGAGTCCGGCCATCAGTCCTGGCCCCCCTTGCGCTTCTTCGACCCGGACTTGACCCGGACCCGGATCTTCCTGGACTTGACGCGGAGGTTGCGCTGCTTCTTCGGCAGGTGCGAAGCCTCGGTGAGGATGTGCAGGCCCTCGGACGGCGAGACCTCGTAGGTGCGGACGATCTGGCCGCGCTCGTTGACGAGCTCCACCTCGTAGCCGGAACGGCCGAACTCGATCGAGGCGGCGGAGTTGGCGTACTTCTTGTTCTTGGTGGGCGTCTGGTTGCTGTTGGCCTTGTCTTCGAGCACCACGTAGCCGTCGATGTCGCCCTTGAGCATGTCGATCTTCGCGACGCCGTCGACCCGGTGCTGGACCAGGGCGGCCTCGGCTCGCGCGGCGATCTCGAAGGTGCGCTCCCAGATCTCGCCCTGTACGCCGTCCAGCTCGGCGACGAGCTTGTGTAGGCGGTCCTGCTTGTCCGGCTTGGGCTTCCAGTAGAGTTCCGCCATCAGCTCGGCCTCTCCCGGATGTCGATCGACCAGTGCCTGGTCTTCCGATCTCCGTGGTGGTAGGCGGGCGGGGTGACGATGTCCCAGACCGAGCCGAGGACTTCAACGCGCGACCAGAGGGTCACGCCTTCGAGGTCGGCGGGCACGATCATGCGGGTGATGTTGATCTGCTGCTGGCCGGGGATCTCGGCTCGGGCCGAGCGCTGGGGAATCAGTGCACACCGCACCTCATGCGGGCCGTCGGCGTCGGCGACCACAACCTCGTTGCCGCGGTTGTCGATCCGCCTGACGGTCTTCCAGACCTTCGCGGTGATCCCGCGCCTGCGCTGCATCGAGCTCACCAGGGCTCCACCTCATCGGCGAAGTAGGGGAACGGTGCAGCGTCCGGGGCCGGCTGGGTGACCGGCACCATGCCGGCCGCCAGGGGGCGGCTCCGCGAGTTCCAGGCAGTGACCTCCGCCGACCACAGGCCGCGCCTCTTGCCGCCGATCTCGGCGAGCATCGCCTGCTCGTCCCTGGTGAAGTAGACGGTCCCGGCGTCCTCGCCCTGGTCGTCGCTCCAGGCCAGCGTCTCGTCGCCCGCTCGGGACTGCGTGTAGCCCGAGGGGTTGTTCATGTGCCGCTTGCACGCCTTCAGGACCAGGGTCCGCACCAGGCGGGGCGCAGAGGCGGTGTCCGGCCAGTCGCGGCCGGAATACATGCGGGCCAGGTCGGATGCGTCCTCCAGGGCCGAGGTAGCGACGCGCTCCTCGTCAGCGTCGAGCGTCCAGTCCAGGCGGGCCTTCAGCTCTTCGAGTGTGGCGAAGTCCGCCAAGGTGGTTCTCCTTCACTCACGAGGAGGGGCGGGGCGTGCGTCACTTGCACACCCCGCCCGCTCAGTGGAACGACTAGGCGATCGGAGCGCCGATGCCGGTGATCGCGGCCAGCTCCTGAGCCTTCTCGTCCGGGCCGTCCGAGTCGGGCAGCACGTCGTCGGTGCGGTCCAGGTCGAGCTTGATCGCGCGCACGAAGTGCTGGTGCTCCGAGACGAAGCCCTGGCTCGGGGTCTCCGCGTTGCGGCCGATCAGGGTGTCCTCGATGATGCGGAAGCCCTTGTACGTGTTGACGATCGAGCGGTCCATCAGGCGCGTGGAGTCGTAGTCACGAATCCACCGCAGCGCAACGCCGTTGTAGCTGGCGCTCGCGCCGAAGGGGACGGACTGCGGGACGCTCGGGGCGCCCGTCGCGAAGATGAACGCGCTGGACGTCAGCGCCACGGCGAAGTCGGCCGGCAGCTCGTCGGAGACGACGATGTTGAAGCCGTACCGGCGGCCGAGGGACGCTTCCTTCAGTGCGGACACGGCCTCGGCCTCGCCCACGTTGGAGGCGAGGTTCAGGTCCGGGTCGGCCAGGAGCTCGTTCTCCCAGGCGGAGCCGACCAGGAGGGTGCGGCCCTCCTTGGGGACGCGGAACTTGTTCAGCACCTCGCGGGCCCGGATCAGGGTCTTGCGGTAGGAGCGGCTGGCGACCGAGCCGCCCAGGGTGACCGCGTACGGCGCCTTGAGCAGGTAGTCGACGGCCTCGTACTCCAGGCCCTTGCCGACCGCTTCGGTCTGCTTGGCCATCAGCTTGGCCCAGCCGTTCAGGTCGAAATCGTTCTGTTCGTCCGTGAGCTGGACGCCCGAGTAGACATCCCCACCGAAGGTGACCTGGACGGTCTTCTCGGCGTAGGTGTCGAACTGAAGCTCGGTCGACCGGTCGTTCCTCCAGCCGTACGTGCGGTACGGGAGGACACCTTCGATCTTGACGTTGATCGCGTCGCCCTTGGCGCCCTTGAACTGGTCGACGCCTTCACGCTGGAAGACGGCCGGGACGACAAGGGACTCTTCGAGAGCGACCGCCGCGGTGGCGGCGATCTTCTCCGGCTTGATGACGTCGTGCGGGGTGTACGGCACGGGGGTGGTTCTCCTGTCACTTGAGGAAGGGGGGAGGCTCGGCGTGCGTCACTTACACACCGGGGGGTGGATCAGTAATGGCGCTTGCGCGCGTTCCGAGCGGCCTTGACGGGGTCGAAGTCGTCGCCACCGTCGTCGGGGGTGAGGCCACCGCCAAGCGATTCCGGAGCGGCCGGCGCGAGGTGCTTCTGAAGCTCCTTCGCGTCCGCTTCCAGCTCGGCCTCGGTGGTTCCCGTCAGGCGCTTGGCCAGGACGGGCGGCAGCTCGAACTTCGCCGCCACGCTGTTGAGCAGGATCTGCCGTTCCAGCGCCTCGACCTGCCCGCGAAGCTCGGAGGTGGCCGCCTCGAACTCCTCCACCGTCTTGGCGCTGGAGAGTCTGGCTTCCGTCTCGCGGAGCTTGGTGCGGTAGTTCGCCGCCTCGGCGTTCGCATCGGTGAGCTTCTTGCGAAGCACCTCCGGAGGGACGCCCTCATCGGTCGGCTTCTGCTCGGTCGACTCTCCGCCTTCGCCCTTGGGGGCCTCGCCCTCCGGGGGCGTTACGACGGTCTCTTCGGCCGGCTTCTCTTCGGTGCTGGGGGTCTCGATCTGCTCGGGCACTTCACGCCTCCTGGACGCTCGTTGTGGATCGCCGAGCCTCCTGGGCTGCGGCCTTCTGTTCCTGCCGGATGAACCGGCGCCAGGCGGACACAGCCGCCTTGCCGGACAGGCCGCGCGTGACCTGGGGCCAGAGCTCCGCATACCTGCGGTTCAGCTCGTACGCGGGACTGTCGTACTGCCCGTTCGAGAACACTGGCTCGGCGTAGCAGTGGCAGTTGTCGTGGTACTTGTCGCCGTCCGCGAATTCGCCCGAGTCCAGTTGGGACAGGGTCGGGCCGGCCGCCCGCTGCGAGCGGTAGGCGTCACTGCGGACGAAGCCACGAGAGATGAGCATCGCGCACCACCCGCAAGGGGTTCCGGTGCGCGAGAGTCGGATGTAGCCGATGGCTCGGCGGTCGCGGCCCATGTGGTTCCAGATCGTCGAGCGTCCGCCGTTCATGGCGACGCGCTCAGCGGCTGCGGCCTGCTGTGCACCGGCTTGCCGGTGGGCTTCCCCGCGGAGGCCGTCGACCTCGTCAGCGCTCCGGGCGCCGTCGAGCTTGTCGACCTTCCTCTGAAGGTTGTTGGGCCCGAGGGCTTCCAGCACGGTGCGAAGCTCTTCCTCGGCCTCGCGCTCGATCCGTTCTTCCTCCTGACGAAGGCCCTCGATCTCCTCGACCAGGATCTGATCAAGTTCGTCATCCGACGCCTGGTCGGAGTCATCGAGAGCCGCCTCGTCGGCTTCCCCAGCACGGCCGGTCGCGGCCGACGAGGCGGAGTCCGGGGCCTCGGTGGGGGCGTCGCCTGTACGCCCCTCCTGGGGGCGCTCAGCGCCTCCGACCAGGGCGTTGAACTCCTCGCGCAGGTGCGTGATGGTCACGTACCTGGGCTCGGGGGTGTACGGATCAGCTACCGTCGTTCCCGTCCGCAGTGCGCGGATGAGCCGGTAGTAAGCGCGGGCGAGATCCCGCGATTGGCGCCTACGCCCCATCACCAGGGTGACGGCCCGCCTCAACCAAGAGGCCGCGGTGGGCGCCCGGCTTGTGGCCGGGACGCCTTCCCACAACGTAAGCGCGTCGGCGACGGTCTCGGCCCCGATCTGGGTGAGAGCCACCTGGAACGCAACGGCAGCGCGATCAGCCTCAGCCTGTCGGGCCGGGGTTGTCACGCGGCGACCGCCTCACGATCGAGGGCGGCCGGCGACGAGCTGGTGGACGGGGTCGCCCGGATCAGCGCGTTGGCGAGCAGGCCCGTGGAGTCGTCCTCCTCGGCCATCTGCTCCCAGTCCTCGAACTCGGACTGAGTCACGCCGGGCACCCGCTTCCACAGACCGCGCTTCGGGATGCCGAGCTGGTCGGCGAGCTTGCCCAGAGCGTCAGCGGCCTGCGCCAGCGAACGGGACTCCATGTCCCGCCAGTCGACCTCGCCATGGAAGTCCTCGGTGCCGGCCACGTCGCCCTCCATCTCTGCGGCGATGCGGAAGACCCGCTCCCAGGACTCTCCGAAGAGGGACTGGAACTCGGCGATCTTCCGGGCCAGCGAGGTCTCGGCGGCGAGAAGAGCCTCCGCGGACAGGTTGGCGATCTGGCCGAGCATGTGGTGCGGCGGGGTCTGCGAGATCGCAGCCCAGTGCCGGATAGACATGTCGACCGACTCGATCAGGGGAGTGATCGGCCCGGCCGGCAAGGACCCGAACTTCACGTCGGGGTCCTCCGCGAACAAGAACCTTCTGGCGTTGTGGTTGATCTGCGCAGGCACCGGGTTGCCGGCCGCATCGAGCTTGGGCCGGCTGTCGACCGCCAGCTCGGGGTCGGTGGTCACGTTGCCGTTCTCGTCCACCCACTCCATCTGGAGAGGCGGCGCCATGCCGGTCGCGTACCGCACCTCGTGCGAGGTGTAGGTCTGCGCCACCAAAAGGTCGAAGATCGTTTGGTTGATCCGGTTCTGGAGCGGCATCATCGGCTCGACCACGCCGATCGTGCGGCCGTCGAGGTCCACCTGAGCGGCGAAGCGCGTGACCGGGCACTCGGTGGAGCCGTGCGTCTTCTTCCCGCCGATACGGACCGAGTCCAGGTCGCTGAGCGACTTGAACGTCACCGCATACTCGAGCCGCCTGTCGAACAGGCGGGCCTTGCCGGGGGTCTCGCCCTTCGGCCAGGCCGTGACCGTCAGCGCGGCGTACGGATCGTCATCGTTGGCCGGGTCCTCATACAGGGCTGCGGTCCGCTTCGCGGACAGGCCCTTAGAGATGACGCCCTTCTTGGTCTTCTCCGTCAGAACGAAGGAGTGACCGAAGCCGAGGGCGCCCCGGTACACCGCGGCCTGCCGGGCGTCCATGCGCGAGCGCTGCCAGTGCGACCAGGCCGGACTCTTCGAGGACTGCGCCGAAGGCAGGCCCTCGTCGGAGCCTCCCGGCCGGAAGCCGTCCACGTACAGGGCCTGGGCCGGCGTCCCGATCAGGAGCGGCATCCAGTTGGACACCGCCCGCTTGGCGAGCATCCGGTACTCGTCGTCCGCCTGGGGAGGCATGTACGGGTCGTCGTGCTCGCCTCGGATGTAGTTGTCGATCCGCTGGAGCCGGCCCTTGTCGCGATCGAGGATGGCGAGGAGTTCCTTAGCCAGCTTCGATGGGCTGGTGTCAGCCATGCCTCACCACCTTTCGGTTACACTTGCACAGGTCTACATGAAGTAACCCCGACCGGTCCGCTTGCGGACCTTCTTGCCGCGCGAGCGCAGCTCGTACAGGGCTTCGTGCGCGAGCATCAGCGCCGCGTAGGCGTCGATCTTGCGCGGGGAGTCCCTCGACTCCTTGCCGAAGGAGAGGCCGTAGTTGTTCGTACGGCGCCGAGCGTTCAGCACATGCCGGCGCAGCGTCAGGTCACCGTCATGGGACAGCTTGGCGTCGAAGATCGTGCGCATCAGGCGCTCGTGCGCCATCGTCACCGTCTTCTGCGAACCACGCATGTCCCAGCCGATCGCGTCCTTGCCGACCGGCGACTTCACACCGAGCTGATCGCCGTACGTCTCCGACCAGTCGGCGATGTAGCTCTCCCACAACGCGACGTCGGCGAAGAACGCCCGCACGTCGAAGAGGCGGAACGCCTCGTGCACCGCGGAGTCGACCTCGTGTCGAGGGACGGTCCAGTGCTTGCCCTCCTCGCCCTCCGGGTGTTCCCAGATGTTGAGGAGGACGGCGTGCATGTCCCGCACGCGCAGAGCCACCAAAGCAGTCGAGTCCGAGGTCTTGCCACCGTCGAAGCCGAGGACGATCTCGTCGCCCGGCTTCAGCGTCTTACCCTCGTCCGCAAGCGGGTCCCACTCGCCCGGCCCGTAGATCGCATCCTCTTCGGCGACGACCTGGTTCAGGTACATACGCCGCGAGCGCGAGGCCGAGATGGTCAAGTTCATGACCGACTTGATGATCGACTCGATCTTCAACCAGACCGCGTCGCCCCTGATCTTCGGGAGGACGATCCGCAGCGCCTCGGGCGTCAGCGGAGTCTTCGGGTGCGCCTCGATCGAGTCATACATCGTGCCGACGTCAACCGCGCGACCTTCGAGCACCTTGTTGTGCGCCTCGCGCGTACGCTCGGCCACACTGTCCTCGCCGGGCAGGTAGGCGTTCGTGATCGCCAGGTACCGGGAGTCCATCTTGGTGGCGTTACCGTCGATGGTCTCGAACATCTTGTGGCCGCCGTTGCCGGCGACCCAGTGATGCGTCTCGTTGAGCAGAGTGAAGGTCGTTCGCTTACCTTCGATGGCCCGGTACGAGCTGGTCACGGCCTGGAGCTTCTTGCGGCCCCGGTCGGCGCGGATGAGCTCGGCGCCGGCCTTGATGCCGTAGGTCTGTATGAGCTTCGGCCCCATCAGGATGGGCAGGTAGCCCATCGTGTTGGTCGTCTGCTCCTGGTTCACGGCCGTGATCTGCACCCACGCCTGCGGGTGCGACTTCGCGACCGGGTTGCCGTCCTCGTCCCAGTGGGAGAAGCGCGACGGCCCGACGAACTCGACGAGCGAGATCACCGCGAGGAGCGGGTCCTTACCGGGGTAAGCCCCAACCCTTCAGTCGTTGAAGAACGCCGGTTCGGTAGATGAACTCGCCGTCCTCGTCGATCGCGTACCACCAGAGCAGGAAGCGAAGCTGCTCCCTGGTGAACTTCCAGGGCACTCGCTTCTCGTCCGTCGAGCCTTCACCGTCCAGGTACTCGGCGCACCAGCCGGCGATCTGCCAGCCAAGCGTGTGCTCCGGGAGCTTCCACCGGCCGAAGGCATCCTTCTGCCAGGTCGGCCCCAAGTACTCGGGCTCCAGGGCCTCGATCTCTTCGAGAGTCAGGGTTGAGATGGGTCTCACCTCCTCTCAGGGACGAGGGATGTGAGCCCTACTCGGCGATACCGAGCTCCTTCTTGTAGTCAGCGATGGCGACTACGGCGGCGGAGTCCTGCTCGGGTACGGGCTCGGTCAGTTCGATGCGCACACGGCGCCGGTCGCCCTCGGTGACAAGCAGTCGCTCGAAGGCGGAGTAGATGGTCTGGAGCATCTGGCCCGACCGCTTGCCGGCCTTCTTGTAGTAGGACAAGTCCTCGCAGAGTGAGAACGCGAAGGCCCAGTCACTGTTCTGATAGAAGTCGGCCTGGCCGGAAGTCTTGAGCGAGTCCCACAGCTTTTGGGCGATGGGGTGCCAGTTCCGATCCGCGTTCGGGATCTTCACCGGCTTCAGCTCGCCCTTGGTTACGGACTGCTCGTCGGAGCCCTTGCGCGACCGGGGGCGCGCGAGGTCATCTTCACGGTTCGGGACGGGGCCGCGTGCGCCCACCGGTCACCTCCTTTCAACGCAGGACGCGAAGCGCGTCCTGTAGTGAAGAACCGAGGAGTGCGCCAGTGAAGCGACTGATCTCCTCGCCATCCCGCTCGATGACGACGGTCGGAGTACTCGACACGTCGTAGGAGTCGGCCTTCGCGAGGCCGGCGTGGGTATCGACGAGAACCGTCTCCGCCTCGACCCCCAGCTCGGCGAGCTCCTGCTTCAGCAGGGGCCCGAACGAGCGGCAGGGCCGACAGTACGGAGAGGTGAAGTACAGAACCTGGGTCACACCGCACCGCCCGTCAGGAAGTGGGCGACGAGCCAGGCCAGGCCCATGACCAGAACGGCGCGTCGCGCCTGCGTGGTCTTGTCGGCCTTCTGGCCCCTGGCGGTGTGGAAGATCTTCCAGACCTGCTCGGACAGGGTGTCACCCTTGGCCTTGCGCTTCAGGGCGATGCCCTCGATCACAACGAAGGCAGCCGCCCAGGCAGCCCAGGCGACCTCGAACCCGCTCACCGAAGGCCGGCGAGCGGACAGCCGGCGCACGGGCCGGGACAGCCAATGCAAGGCATGGGCGACACCTCCTCGAAGTTCTCGGGCGTTACGACGCTCGGCCCGGTAAGAGCGGGTGGGCGAGTTGATTCCGTCAGTGTTGCCACCATCACTGCCGTCTGTGCCCACCCCGCCAGCAGGCGGGGCAGAGTCCCGGTGCACTTCGGGGACCTCACGGTGATGTGCGCCGAACGCAGGGATCATTCCGGGGCTTACGTGAGCTGCGCGGGATCGAACCCACGAACCGGGACGCGTGCACCGGTTGCGAACCTGCCAGCTCTCCCGCCGTCGCGGGAAGTCTCAGACCCCCTGGGGTAGCGATCCAGGGGGCCGGCGCCACACCCGAGCGAGAGGAGGACTCGGGGGCGCTCGCGCTCGACAGGCAGGGGAGGGGCCTGGAGCGCGGGTTCAGAGGAGCCCAGGGTGCTGTTCGGTTCGCTTGAACCGTTTGGCGATCTGGCGCCGCTTGGCGTGGATCGCCGCCGCACCCTCGCGGCTCGACTTGACCTGGTGGTGATACGAGCACAGGGAGCGTAGGTTCTCCATGCTGTGGTCATCGCCAGGTCGGATGTGGTCCACGTCGGATGCGAGCGAGACGCAGCGTTCACCCGCTTGTGTAAGCGCGGTGCACTGCCCTCCGTCTCGTCGCAAGACACGGAGCCGGATCTTGGACCAGTCCTTCGGTAGGCGCGAGCGCCTGTCGGACCCTGCCCAGTTCGGCATCGTCACCCCCGACGCGGAAGTTGGGCCCTCGGTGACGTCCTACCTGAAGAGGTAGCTGCCATGAGCTGTCAACCCGAGGGGGCTTGTACGTAAGTTGCTACGTTCAGTGGGGCGCTCCGCGCCCTTACTGCGAAGCCGTAAGTAGCTTCATCCAGCGAGGCCCGACAGGGCCTCCAGCCTGCTACTTCGCCTTGCCGCTAGCCTCTTACACTTATATATACCGAGCCAGAGGTGTGATAGTCCGGATGGGTTTCAGGTGATCGTAGTCACACTTGCACAGTGAGGCTTCGAGGCTGGGCCGCCTGGCGGCGGCCATAGGGCTTGAGGGCAACGGCGAAGGGGTGCAGGGGCGAAACGGCTGGGAGCGCCCTACCGGGCGCCACAGAGCGGAGCCGCAAGCCGTAAGCTGCTCAACCTGTCAACCGGGGAGGTGGCGGCGTGTACCACGCCGAGCAGCCGAAGTACCTGCGCCTCGCAGAGGCCCTGCGCAAGCGCATCACCGAGGGGGCGTACCGCCCCGGCCAGACGATCCCCAGCGAGCCCCAGCTCGCGGCCGAGCATGGCGTATCGCGGCCTACGGTCGTCCGGGCCCTCGACCTCCTGAAGCGCGACGGGTGGATCGAGGCACGGCAGGGCTACGGCACCGTCGTGCGGAACCGAGACGCCGGCCAGAGCGCCCTCGACCAGCTCTCAGCCGCCGTCGAAGCCGTCCTCCAGGTCGCCGCGGACCCGCAGGAGCGGGCTGGCCTGCTCGCCCGTGCCCGCGAGGTCGTCGCCCGCCTCGACGAGGCCGCCCAGTAATCGAGTGCCGGTTGTCAGACCCCCGGCTTACGCTGGAGCCATGCACAACGACACCGACCTCCGCTTCGCTCTTCAGGTCGCCGGCGCCGAGCTGGCCGACACGCCCCCGGCTCCCGATTCCCCGCTCGGCCGGCTGCGTCTCTTCGCCGCCGCCAATCCCGGCACGACCCTGGAGGCCGGCCACGTCCGCCAGGCCCTCGCCGGCACCCTGGGGCGAAGCCTCGGGAAGTGAGGCCGCGGAGCATCCCATCAGGGCGTCGTCCACTGCGGGCGGCGCCCTTCCGCGTTGGCCGGCGCTTCGCCGGCACCCCTCAGATCGACCCTGAAACCGTGGCGCAATCCTGGCCGCTAAGACGTAGCGGTGGGCGAAAAAATCCACCGGGGGGTACCCCCCACGGGTACCCTGCTCCGCAGCGTGTGCTATCCTCGCGCGCTGCGCGCCCCGCGCTCCCTCACCACAGCGCCCCGCCAGCGGGCCCGCCAGCGCCCCGCCAGCGCCCCGCCAGCGGGCCCGCCAGCGCACGGCCAGCGCACGGCCAGCGGGCCCGCCAGCGCACGGCCAGCGCACGGCCCGTACCGAGCGCCCCGCGCCCCGCCAGCGCCCCGCCAGCGCGCGCGAAACGGCCTCTGACCTGCGGATTTGCTTTCGGTGTGCAAGGTGTGCGAGTCTTTGGACGTCGCCACAACGGGACGCACCGCAAGCCGTAAGGCAGGCGGGACGGACCAGGACAGCGACACTTGCACAACGGGTCCGACTCAGGTAGAGTCGAGCTCAGCAGGGCAGGCAAGCGAGTGAGTGAACCGGGATGCTGAAGGTCCGGGGAACGGTCGCCGTACCAGCGGACAGCGGCTCACTCGCATAGTGCCTGGCAGGACCCGGAGCGACTGTGATAGTGTCGCTTCAGCGCAGGGCCGAAGGGCCCAGCGCACACAAACTTTGATCGTCGCCGGAACGGCTTACATGCCGCCCGGTAAGAGGCTACCGGCCCGAAGGAAGCGCAACCTAGGAGAGGGTGATCCTCTCCCGCAATGGTGGGCAGCCCGGAGGCTATCCGTGAAACCCTGAGGAACCCTTCTAAACCAGCGCGGCGCGGACTTGTCCGAGTGTGCGACTCATAGGCTACTTGCGAAACCCGCACCCTTCGGGGTGCGGACGGACCTGGCAGAGGACACCCGAAACCAGGCAGCAGGGACAGAACCGTGAGACGACTGGAGGTTGTGTTCCCCAACCCGAGAGGGTTGGCCGGAAGGGCCGGAAGACTCGCAAGAGTCTGGAGGCCCGGAAGGACCAACCAGCCCAATCGGGAAGGGGACCGGGATGGCAGTCACCCGGTCCGAAGAACCTGCCAAACCGGCTCGCAAGAGTCGGGGGAGGGCCCGCAAGGGCCCTTCCGCGTAGACCCCTCGGGACCGCCCGTAAGGGCGGGGCCCGTAGCATCGAAGCGGTCGGGGTCACCGGGTCGCCTCCAGCCGGAGGCTTGACCCCTTGCACTAAGTGTGCAAGTGTAGCAACTAGCGGGGCCGGATCGTCCGGCCTCCACTCCGGAAGGGGAGCCCCATGTTCTGTCACCTCTGCGGCGACGTCGCCACGCACTACTACCGCACCACGTCCGGCCAGAACTCCGGCCGGTGCGGCTACCACGCCGAACAGTTCGGCTACCCGCAGTACCTGGTCGAGATCGCCCCCAAGCGTCCGGCCATGCGCACCCCGGCCTACCTGATCCAGTTCGCCGACGGTAAGGGCGACATCGACCCGATCAGCGACATCTGGCCCTTCGACCAGGACCAGGCCGCGTGGTGGGTCGATAACGTCACCGGGTGCGGTGAGCGTGAGGCGGACCTCATGATCGCCGATGCGATCTACGACGCCTACCGGCCGCAGTACCTGGAGGCGCAGTACGTCACCGCGGAAGTGACCCGCGTCACGCTCCTGCCGGTGCTGGACGACTGCTCCGCCTGGTAGTGTGATAGTGTAGCGACGGCGCCCCTTCGGGGGCGCCTGGCGAAACACCCTCCGGGGTGTCGTCCCAGCGTGGTGGCTGGGGCCTGACGATGCCAGCCTGTATCGCTTCTGTAAGGAGAGTAGCCATGTTCGAGAACCTGTTCCTGGCCCCGGTGGTCCTGTTCACCTGCGAGTGCGGCGACGTGTTCGCCGGATACGAGAACGGCGACGTGATCAAGCTGCACGACGCGGAGTACGGCGACCTGGGCGGACTGTCGCTCGGTCCGATCCTGTACATGTACCGCGAGGACCCGGACTGCACCGGGTGTGGCGGCGACCTGGTCTTCACCGCACTTGTGTAAGTGTAGCAACTCTGCTAGTCTGTACCCATCACCCCAAGCCAGCCCGAAAGGCGCATCATGACGCAGAACTCCGACACCCGCACCCCGAACTACTCCCGCTGGGGTGGCTGTCGTCCGGCCGCTTACGTCCGCAAGGTCGACATCGAGATCGAGCCGGGCGAGATCCTGCCCGGTGACACCCTGCTCGACGGTGACGGCGTCCCGTTCGCCATCGTGGTCAAGCGCACGGGCCGCAAGGCCGTGAAGGTCACGACGACCGCCCTGGATGGCGTCACGCCGTTCTTCCCGGTCCACTTCCCGGCCGGAACGACGGCGATGGTGCGTCGCTGAGGGTCAGAGTGTGATAGTGTAGCGAAGCAACAAGGCGAAACCTCCTGGAAGGAGGTCCGGCCGGGTGGTTCCCGGTCGCTGACGATGCCAGCCTGTATCGGTCCTGAGAGGACAACATCATGAGCGTTTCGCTGGACAAGACTGCCCAGTCCATTGCCTACGGCCGGATGCATGCCGCGATCAATCGCGGGGTGCGCAGGAACAACCTCCTGGCCCTGTCCCTGGAGTTCTCCGAGCGTGCCTACCGGGCCGAGGTCAAGGCGTTCGAAGCGCACAAGTCGGCCACCCTGGTGGGGGAGTGGGGGTCGACCGTGACCGATGCCAAGGAGTGCGACGCGGTCGGTTGCTGGGCACCGGTCCGGTCCTACGAGGACTTCTGCGGCGACGCGTGCTGGGACGCCTGGCACTACGAATTCGACCGCGAGTCGTACGACCGTAGGCTCTACGGCGCCTGACAGTGTGATAGTGTAGCGAAGCAACAGGGCGAAACCACCGGGAGGTGGTCCGGCCAGGGTGGTTCCTGGTCGCTGACGATGCCAGCCTGCACGATGGAGGGAATGACCATGGACCTGCGGAGGAGAGCTGTCCTGTTCGCGGCCGGCCTGGGGGTCGGTATCGCGGCTGGCTTGGGTATCGGCAGCGTGACCCTGCCTGTCGGCGGGGGTCAAGTGGCAGTGTTCAACGAGGGCTTCGTCGAAGCCAAGCAGGACGACTGTAACCAGGGGGCCACGGTCGCCTGCGAGTGGATCGTCGCGTACTACGGAATCCCTACCGGCCCGGAAGGCAAGTAACCATGATCGACGTCAAGATCTCCCCGCGCTACAGCGAAGAGAAGTACCGCATGCGGAGCGTGCCCGGCGGCTACCCCGGCGACATCGTCCGGCACTACCGGCGCAAGTTCTACGGCACGGAGTACCGATTCACGCACATCGTGTGGGGTGACGGCGACGTGACGTTCATCGTCCGGGTCGACGACGGTGCGGACTTCCTGCACCGATGGGATCACGTCGCCGGATAAGTGTGATAGTGTAGCGAAGTAACAAGGCGAAACCACCGGGAGGTGGTCCGGCCGGGTGGCCCCCGGTCGCTGATGATGCCAGCCGCATCCGTCTAAGGAGACGAGAGTATGTCCATCACCGTTCACCCCGCTTCGCACTCCGAGTACATCGCTGCCCTGGACTGGGCCCGCTCCGGTAGCGAGCGCATCGCCAACGCCACCAGTGCACCCGAAGAGATGCCGCGTAGCGCGAACTACTACCTGACCAGCGACTTCCAGTCGGGGTTCGGTGTGGAGAAGGATGGCACCCTGATCGGTCTGTTCTCGACGGTCAAGGGCCGCGGGGGAGACCTCGTATGGGCCGCCGTGCTCCACAAGGGTGCTGACCGGCTGGACTGCTTCGACGGATTCCTCCCCGCCTACTACAAGCAGTTCGGGTTCATCGAGACCGAGCGTGCCGCGAACTGGACGCCGGGCGAACCCGACGTGGTGTTCATGGCTCTCCGGTAGGGAGTTGTGCAAGTGTAGCGAGTGTGGTACGGTAGCTACAGCGCAAGGGGGAAGGGACGGACACTCCAGCCCGGCACTACAGCCCAAGAGTGCAAGTGTAGCGAGCGCGAGACGGCCCCCTCCGGGGGGCCTGGCGAAACCGGCGGGAGCCGGTCGGCCGGGGGTGGTGCCTCGGTCCTGACGATGCCAGCCAGCACGTATCGGAGAGGCGAGAGACATGATCCAGATCAAGGCAGACACCGCGACGCGCGAGCAGTACGTCACGAACATCGTGAAGGTGTGGAAGGCCGCCACCGCGGAGCAGGTCACGGAAGGGCGCCTGTGGTACGTCACCGCGCACAACCTGGCCGACATGATGACGGAGGGCGACGTGCGCAAGGGAGCCGGCGTGCTGGCCGCGCTGTCCCCGCAGACCTCCTGGCCCTTGAACGTGGAGCTCGCGAAGACCGCGTGCGAGACGGGTGAGCCGTCCGGACACCTGGGCGACGCCCTCGCGAAAGCTGCCAAGATCCTGGCCGGTGTCGACCCGACCGAGGTGCTCCCGATGGACCGCAAGACCGGCCACTTCTATCGCTGCATCCTCGACCCGCAGGATGCCGACGCGATCTGCATCGACCGGCACGCTCACGACATCGCCGTCGGCGAGGAGTATGGCGCGAAGGACCGGGGCCTGGGCGCGAAGGGCCGGTACGCCCTCATAGCGCACTGCTACCGCGAGGCTGCCCAGCGACTGGGTGAGCTCCCGTCGGTGGTGCAGGCGGTGACCTGGGTTGTCTGGCGGGAAGGGCTCGTCGGTAGGTCCACCAGGGGCACGGAGTTTGCAAAGTCGGGCTGAGTGTGCAAGTGTAGCAACCACAACAAGCCGAAACCCCGGAAGGGGTTGGCGTGGGATGGCAGCCCACGCCCTGATGATGGCAGGCCAAAGTGTGAAGGTGTAGCTATGAAGGTTCCCAGCAACGTAGTGCGGTGCGCGGTCGACAGCGGGCCGATCGTCTACCCGCTCCCCGGCATTCCGTACCGGTGCCAGACCTGCGGCGAGTCGCTGAAGGGCGCCGAGCACCCGCCCGGCACCCACTGGGAGGAGTCGTACGGGTACCTCGTCGAGGTCGAGACCGAGGAGGACCCGCGCGACACGGAGGAGGAGGTCGCGGACCTGTACTCCGCGATCGAGACCTTCGCCAGCATCCTCGGCGACGGGCTGACCGCCTGCCACGTCGGTGGCTCCTTCACCTGCTCCGAGGCGGACCGCATGGCCGCCGCCCTGATGGAGGGCGGCCACAAGCAGGCGGCGATGACCTTCCTGGAGGGACACGCGACCGGCGACGACGACCCTGACGACACCCACCCCGACATCGAGGACTTCGAAGCGTACGTGCTGAAGCTCGTCGGGCAGCGCGTGCCCGAGCTGATCGAGTACACGGAGGAGCAGGCATGAGCAGGGAGATCCGCGAGCGCACCACCAAGCTGCGCGACATGGTCGCCGAGGTGCAGAAGGTGGCCAAGCACCACGACCCCGGCACCCCGGAGTGGCGCGTGCTGGTCGGGCTGGCGGCGCAGGTCGACGACCTGCTGGCCGAGCTCCCCTGGGAGTTGCAGCCCGTGCCCACCACCGACGAACTGATCGACCTGATCGGTCTCTGACTCAAGGCGAAACCTCCGAAGGGAGGTTGGCGAGGGATGGCTGCCCCCGCCCTGACGATGCCAAGCCACACACCCCAGGAGTCTCAATGACGAAGTCAAGCCGTCTGGGTGACCGGTGGGGCGGAGGTGAAGACCCGTCCGTCACGCAGCAGGGCCCACAGCACGCTCGCCCGTCGCCGGGCCAGGGCGATGACGGCCTGGACGTGCTTGCAGCCCTCGCCGCGCTTTTTGAGGTAGAAGTCCCGGTTCGGTCCCTCGCGCATCATGCTGGTCTGCGCGGACATGTAGAACACCCGTCGCAGGCGGCGGCTGTAGCGCTTGGGCCGGTGCAGGTTGCCGGTGCGGCGGCCGGAGTCGCGCGGGACCGGCACGAGCCCGGCCGCAGAGGCGAGGTGGCCGGCGTCCGCGTAGGCCGACAGGTCGCCGGCGGCCACGACGAACTCCGCCCCGAGTATCGGACCCATGCCGGGCAGGGACTCGATGATCTCGGCCTGTGGGTGGGCGCGGAACGTGTCGCGGATCTGCTGGTCGATCCGCTTCAGTCGGTCGTCCAGCGCCAGGATCTGCGTTGCCAGATCAGCCACGATCTGCGCGGCGACGTCCTCACCGGGCAGCGCGGTCTGCTGGGCCTGTGCGGCCTCCAGCGCGGTCACGGCAACCGAATCAGCGCCCCGGACGCTGCGGTTGGCGAGCCAGGCCGTCAGCCTCGCTCGTCCGCGGCGCCGGATTGCCGCCGGGGTCTGGTAGCCCGTCAGCAACACCAGCGCACCCTTGTGCGCCGAGTAGTCGAAAGCCCGCTCCAGTGCGAGGAAGACCCCGGTGAGCACGTCGCGGAGCCGGTTGATCATCCTCACCCGGTCAGCCACCAGATCGGAGCGGTGGGCGGTCAGCAGGGCCAGGTCG
>NZ_JBIAIV010000026.1:0-104259 GCF_042871645.1 Streptomyces sp. NPDC005774
CAGCTCAGCCCCGTCGCCTACGAGAAGCAGTCGGCTAACATGACACTCGCCGCATAACAACACGAACTGGTGTCCACTTCTCGGGGGGAACCCCCGACACCCACACCGGCACCCCGCAGGGCGGCATCCTCTCCCCGCTGATCTTCAACATCGCACTGTCGGCGCTCGACGAGCACCTGCACCGCGACTGGAAGCCCGGCGGGCGGATGGATGCCCAGTATCCGCGCAGGAAACGTCGTCGGCATGGCCTGCCCAACTGGCGAATCGTCCGCTACGCGGACGATTTCGCGATCTTGGTGCACGGCTCCGCCGACGACGCCCGCGCGCTCCAGGACGAAGTGGCCTCCGTGCTCGAACCGTTGGGGTTGAGGCTGTCACCGGCCAAGACCCGGATCGTGCACATGGAGGACGGGTTCGACTTCCTCGGCTTCCACATCCAGTGGAAACGTAAGCGGGGAACCGACAAGTGGTACGTCTACTTCTTCATCGCCGACCGGCCCGTCCGCTCGGTGAAGGACAAGATCCGTGCCCTGACCCGCAGGACGTCACAGGCCAACCCCGCAGACGTGCTGATCCGGCTCAACCAGATCGTGCACGGCTGGACCAACTACTTCCGGCACGCAGTCGCGAAGCACACGTTCCGGATGCTGGGGATCTTCCTCTGGCGTCGAGTGATCATGTGGCTGAAGACGCTGCACCGCTGGTCGTGGAAGGACGTCCGCAAGTGGCTGCTGGGCCCTCACGGGGTTTGGCTGCCGATCACCGTGGACGGAGTGGAACTGATCAACCCGGCGCGAACACCGGCAATCACGCGGTATCGCTACCGGGGCGACACCATCCCCACTCCATGGGCGAGCGCCTGAGGGACAACCCACGGCAACAACTGTGGAGAGCCCGGTACTCGGTAACGGGTACGCCGGGTTCGGCGAGCGGCCTGGAGAAACGGGCCGGTGGCAACACCGGTACCGCGCTCCAGGCCGACTCAACCGGGCCGGGAGGGCCTGACCGTAGGGGCAGGCCGGGCGCGGGCCGAGCACGCGCTCGAGGGAGGGATGGATCTGGGAGAGCAGGCCGCGCAGCCGGTTGGTGGTGCGGTTGACCTCGCCGGCCAGGTCGTTGTCGTAGCCGGTGAGCATGGTCAGCTCGGCCAGCACCTCGTCGTCGCGGTCCACCGCCCGCAGGGTGTGCGGCATGGACCGGGCGGTCTCGGCGATCACGAACGCGTCGCGGGCATCGGTCCTGGCCTCGCCCGGGTGCAGGTCGGCGGCCCGCGCTGGACCATGCGCTGGAAGGCCGCACTCAACGCCTACGACGGCCGAATCACCGCCGGACGCCGGTGGAAACCAGTCGACCGAGTCCCGCCGTTCGCTGTACAGACCCCGGTGCGGTCGGTCAGGGCGTGCAGGTGCGAACCCGGCGCCGCGCTCTGCGCTGCTCGTGCGGCCGAAGATCCAGCAGCACCATGTGTACGCCGTTCGCTTCGGTCGCCGTGCATCAGTCCAAGGACTCGATGAGCATTCCCGGTATGCCCCTCGGCAAGGGGAGGGGCCGGTATCCAGGGTTCTCGAATGGAGGAACGCGAACATGATGCACCGGATGGTCGTCCTCGCCCTGATGAGCGTGCTGGCCGCGGCGCTCTCGGCCGGGGCGGCTCCCGCAGGGACCACACCCGATGGCGGAGGGCCGAAGCCGCCCGGGCCAACCCCTCCGCCGGGGACCGGGCCCGGTAGCGAGGCATGGGCATGGACCCAACTGACCAGTCGCGGCACCCAGATCCGCTACGTGAGCACCGACACCACCCTTACGTGCCCCACCGTGCGGTACACCGTGGGCACGAGCAGAGGTTCCTTTCCGATGCACCGGGTGAGCACCCCGGTGCCGCCGCAGTTCCCCACCACCGTGTGCGAGTTGGGCGTGCCTCTCGGGGCCTCCAACGCGGTGCTTCAGCAATCGACGGTCCGGGCGGCCGTGGTGCACCCAGCGAACCGTCAACTCCCCTTGCCGAACTGGACCGCGACCACACGTCCCGGCACCATCGGCGTCATCGGCGACACCGGCTGCCGAGTCACGACGGCGGGTCCCGACCAGGACTGTGCGAACCATCAAACCGGCTGGCCGTTCCCGCAGATCGCGACCAGCGCTGCCACTGTGACGCGACCGGACCTCGTGATCCATGTCGGCGACTACCTCTACCGTGAGGACCCGAGCCAGGCAAACGACACGGCGGCAAATCCGGGCTGCACGACGAGGGGAGACAGATTCAGCTGGCCGTGTGTCGTCGCCGATTTCTTCAGACCGGCGGAAACGCTGCTGGCCACGGCACCGGTCGCACTGACCCGAGGTAACCACGAAGACTGCACCACGCAGCAGGGCGGTGCGGGCGGCGCATGGTTCCGCTACCTCGCCGACGACCTCCGCGCCAACGGATCGTGCATTCCGTACACCACGCCCGTGGAGGTCAGCGCAGGCACTCTGAACCTCCTCTCCGTGGACTCCTCGTTCGCCGACCCAGCCGACAACGGAAGCACAACGCAGCGGGCGATCTACACCGCGCAGTTCGAAACCGTGAACCAGGCTGCGCGGCAGCATCCCACCCACGATTACTTCGTGTTCACCCACAAGCCGCTGTGGATGGTGAGATCGGCCGGCCCTCCGGCTCGATGGGTGACCCGTGTCCTCGACGAAGCCGTCGCCGATACGAGCCTGGGCCGGCTGGAGGACAACATCCGCATGGTGCTGTCGGGCCATGTTCACCTCTACCAGATGGTCGATTTCAACACCACCCGCCCACCCCAGGTGACCGTGGGCTTCTCAGGCGGAGCACCACTGGACCAAGGCCCGAACGACGCCAACGTCGTCGGACAACCAGTCGGCACGCCGCCGCAGCCCGTCCATCAGTCGATCACCCAAGGAGGAGTCTTCGGGTACGGGGTCCTGCGCGACAACGGCACGACCTGGGACCTCACCTCGCACGACACGACCGGTGCTGTCCGCGGTCAGACCTGCACGCTGAGCACGAGCACCGCCAACAAGGCATTCACCTGCCACTGAAGGGCGCGCCAGAAGGTCATCGGCGCCCTCCACTTCGGCAGCCGCCGGCCGTGGAAGGAGTCCGGGAACCGCAGTACGTCCCCGACCGGCTCGCGAGCACGCCCGGCCCGGCCCACGGGTCATCGTTCGCCTGAGGCTGATCCTTTGGAGTGGACACCCTGACAATGGATCCTGAAGGTCCAGGGGGCACTGTCACGTTGGGGAGCTCCCGTTGGGTGACCTTCAGGTTGATCGCTCCGGGAAGGGGTTGCTCGCGGGTGCCGCGTCGCCGCCGTACAAGGGGCACCGGTACCCGGTCGAGATCGTCTCCCACTGCGCGGGGCGGTACCACCGCTTCCCGCCGTCGTTCCGTGAGGCCGAGGAGCGGATGCCCGGGCGCGGCGTGGTCGTCTCCTACGAGACGCTCCGGCGGTGGTGCGCGAAGTTCGGCCGGATCTGTGCGAATGAGCCGCGGCCGCCGCCGGCCGCGGCCGGGTGGCACGTGGCACGTGGAGGAGGTTTTCCTCATGCTCAGCGGACAGCGGCAGTACCTGTGGCGGGCGGTGGACCAGCACGGGAACGGGCTGGACGTCCTCGTCCAGCCCAAGCGCGACACCCGTGCCGCCGCGCGGTTCTTCCGCCGGCGCTCGAAGGGCCTGGAGTACGTGCCGCGGGTGGTGGTCACCGACAAGCTCCGCTCCTGCGGCGCGGCCCACCTCGAGGTCATGCCCTCGGTCGAGCATCGCTGTCACAAGGGCCGAACAACCGGGCCGAGAACAGCCACCAGCCCACCCGGCGGCGCGCACGCGCCATGAAGGGCTTCCGCAGCGTCGGCGGAGCGCAGCGGTTGCTGGCCGCGTTCGGCGGCATCTCACCCCGCTTCCGGCCCCGCCGCCGCCTGATGACCGCCACCGGATACCGCACCGAGAGGACCATCCGCTTCGCCGTCCGGGACCGGGCCACCGGCGCCGTCGGCCGGCCCGCCGCGGCCCGGGCCCCGGCCCGAAACCCGACCCCCGCCCTGCCCCGGCACACCGTCAGACACTCAACAACGTGACAGCGCCACCCACGGCGTCACCGGGTCACCTCTTCCCTGTCGGTCGACTTCGAGGGGGAGGGCCGGGCCGGCGGCCCGCTCGGTGAGGGAGCCGTCGCAGATCGCGACGTCGGGGCGGCCGAGGACGGCCAGATGGAAGGCCGGGCCGGTGGCGGCGATGTTGCTGCCGCAGTACGTGATGACCTTCTTGGACTCGCCCGGGGCGCCGGCGTCCTCGAAGAGCCCGCGGGCCTCGTCCGGGCCGTGGAGGAGGCCGCCGGGGTCGGCGCGGTCGACGAACGAAACGTTGGTGCTGGACGGGATGCGGCCCGGGCGGGCGTAGGTCTGGCGGGTGCCCGCGAAGGTCGGCCGGTCGAGGGAGTTCACCAGCCGGGTGCCGGGGTCCTTTATCGCGGCGAGGTCCGCGACGGCCGTGTCACCGTCCCGCCCTGATGCGTCGGGGGCGCGGCCGGCTGCTCGGGTCCCGGCAAGCGTCGCAAGACCGTCCGCATCGCCCTCGCCGTGGCCCGGCCGGGACGTACCCGCCGGCCGGGCGCGGCTTCCTCGGCGTTCAAGGCGGCGCCCGTGCCGATGCACTACGCCCCTCCCTGGGCGTGCTGGTCTTCGTCGTCCATCCCTGACCGAGACCGTGGACAGCGTGTCGCTTGCCGAGGTCGGCGTGAGCACCGAGGGTGCCGGCGTGAAGTCGATGCCGGTGTCATCGAACGGTCTGTCCAGCGAGCTGCTGGAGGAGCCGGCCGCGCTCGCGGCCGAGAAGGTCCGCGGAGACGGGCTGCGGCTGATGGGCGAGGGCGGCCTGCTGCCCGAGCCGGCCCAGCACCTGATGCAGGCCGCCCTGGAGGCCGAGACGGACGAGCATCTGGCCGCCGGGGCCGGGCCGATGGACGCGGCTCGCGCTCGGGCGGCACCATGCGCAACGGCTACCGGAGCAGGAAGGTGATGACGGAGGTCGGCACCGTCACGGTGCAGGTCCCCAGAGACCGGCTGGGCACCTTCCGGCCCCGGATGCTGCCCAAGCACGCCCGCCGCGCCGGCGCGCTGGACGATCTGGTGCTCTCGCTGACCGCGAAGGTCCTGGCCTCCGGGGAGATCGTCTCCCACCTCGCCCAGACGTATGGCATGTCGACGACGAAGGAGACCATCTCCACGATCACGGACAAGGCCCTGGAGTCGATGACGGAATGGCGCACCCGCCCGCTGGACGCGGTTTATCCGGTCGTCTTCATCGACGCCGTGCACGTGAGGGTCCGCGACGGTCATGTGGCGAACAGACCGATCTGCGTGGCCGTCGCGGTCACCGCCGACGGCTACCGGGAGATCCCCGGCCTGTGGGCCGGCGACGGCGGCGAGGGTGCCAAGTACTGGACCACCGTCCTGACCGAGACCAAGAACAGAGGCGTGCGCGACGGGCCGATGCCGGTCTGCGGCGGGCTGAGCGCGCTGCCCGGCGCGGTGAACACCGTCTGGCCGCAAACTGTCGTGCAGACCTGCGTGGTTCACCTCATCCGAGCGAGCCTGCGCCATGCCTCGCGCCGGGACCGGGCCGAACTCGCCCGTGCCCTCAAGCCCCTCTACACGGCCGTCAACGAGGACCGGGCCCGCCGGCGGCCGGCCGACTTCGACGACACGTGGGGCAGACGCCGCCCGTCGATCGCCGGGACCCGGGAGCGGGCCCGGGGCGAATTCGCGCCCTTCCCCGGCCTGCCCGACGCGATCCGGCAGGTCCTCTTGCACCACCAAGGCGATCGGGTCCCTCAACGCCCGTTACCGCCGCGCGGCCCAGGCACGCGGCCGCTTCCCCAACGAGCAGGCCGCCCTCGAGCGCCTCTACCTCGCCGCCCTCGCCCTCGACCCCACCGGCCGCGGCCGCCAGCGCTGGAACAACCGCTGGAAGTCCGCCCTGCACGAGTTCGACGTCCTCTTCGACGGCCGGCTCACGGCCGGACGGGTGCAGGCCGCTCAGCCCACCGAAGAACCCGTAGGCCAAACAGACGAATCACACCTAACCCCTGACCCCGCTCCGGCTTCGAAATCGCCCTGAGTGCGCCGGCGTGGCGGGCTGGGCCGGCAGGGCTTCATTGTCCGGATTTATGATGGGGTGCCCGGGTAGGTGTGTGAAAGTGTAGTGTTCGGGGTGGGGTGTTCGGGGTGGGGCGTCACAGGGGGGACCCCGGCCCGATTCCAGCGGGCCGGGGTCTTCATGTTGTGCCGGGGTGGCGGTTTGGTCAGCGTCCGCCGTGCCCGCCGTTTCCGCCGAATTCGCCGAATTCGCCGAAGTGGTGGATGACCCGGAAGCTGCCCACCACTCCGTCCTTGACGCGGACCCCCTTGGTGTGGTGCACCTTGATGCCGTTCGCTTCGCTGTGGGGGCCGACCGTGGCGACGGGGGCTCCGTTGTCGCAGGTCGCCCCGCGGAAGAACTCGACGGTCCTCCGGCTGTCGTTGCGGATGTTGAAGCTCTTGGAGCCCAGGCCGCTCACGACGGTGATGCAGCCGTCCGGGTGGGCGGAGAACGAACGCTCGTTGATCTGGATCCGGCCTTCGAAGCCCCGGCCTTCGTTGCCCCGGCCTTCGTTGCCCCGGCCTTCGTTGCCCCGGCCTTCGTTGCCCCTTCCTTCGCTGTCCTTGCCGGATTCGCCGCCCATGGGGGCCGAGGCGGGGGCGGCTGCCTGCTGGACTACGGGGGCGAGCTGGGCCGGCTCGTAGGCGGACGCCGAGGCGTAGGTGATACCGGTGGCGGCCAGGGCCGCGGCGGCCGCGACGGCCGCGGTAACGACGGTGGGACGGGTAATCATCACGCGCTTCTCCTGTCTCGGAAGGTCGGCTGGCCAGCCGACTCGTGATGAACGTACTGACCGATTCCCATATCTGTCATATCGGGACATGAGGGGAAGTCGGAAGATTGCCTCCAATCGGGTTGCAGGGGGCGCTCGCACGCCGTGTCATGGCGTGCTGATGGCCAATCAGGTAACCCTTCCTGTAATGGACTTGATTTCCCGATACGCCGTCCGGGGGACTTGTCGGCGCCTGCTCACCCGCAGCCGCGGCGTGTCGTTCGTTGACATATCGGGTGAAACCGGCATTCCCGTTGTGCTGCTGGGTGGCGGGCGGGGTGTTCGAGCGGGCGGGCCGGTGACGTGACGTGTTGCCGTCCGCAGGGTGAAGTTCCCCCCTGGCCAGGGACAGCGGGTGGTTACGCTGCGGGGCGGGGTCCTGCGGCGTCAGTGCCCCGGTTTCGAGCGGGGTGACGCACCCGCAGACGGGGTGCTTGCGCAGACGGGTGCGGCCGTAGACGACCTCGACGAAGCAAAAGACGCCGGCTCGGGCAGCCTCATGGGACTTCCAGACGATGGTCCCGCTTTCCGCCTTCAGCAGACCGAAAAAACTTTCGGCTGCAGCAGTACCGCAACAGGAGCCCGTTCTGCCCACCCTCGGCCACATTTTCAACTTCCCTGGCTGGCTGCGGTATTCGCGTGAGGTGTACTGGGATCCGCGGTCCGGGTGTGCACTGCAGCCCTCCTTGAACAGCCCGCGGCCGGCGGCCGTCTTCGGCGCGTCGACGACCAGGGAGGCGCGGTGCTGGCCGGCCCTCGCATGGCCGGCCGCCTCCCGGGTCGCCGGGCCGGTGACGGTGGCGGGGCACCACCGGCCGGCAAGGGCGGGCGGGGAGGTGAGGTCCGAGACCAGCCTGGTGCCGGGCCCGATGGAGGTGAAGTCACGTCCGACCAGGTCAGGAGGGAAGACCGTCTCCTTGTCCGGCCGGGTCAGGCCGCGGCGCCTGCGGCGGGTGAGGCCTCGGATGCCGTGCTCGCGCATCAGCCGCTCGACCCTCTTCCGGTTGATCCGCCGTCCCGTGCGGCGGGGTGCGGCCGTGATCCTCGGGGCGCCGTGGGCGCGGCGGGACTGCGTGTGGAGCTTGCGGATCTCCGTGACCGGCTCAATCTCTTCGCCCGCTCGCGCCTCGGCGGCCGGGCGTGCGGCACGCCCGGCGCAGTGGCCGGAGCGGGACACCCCCAAGACCCTGCACATCAGGCTGACGCCGCGGCCGTCCGGGGTGTGCTCGATGGCCTTCTCCGCATCGATGAACGCGTAGCGCACGCCTGCTTCATCGATTCCCCCGCGAAGAAGGCCGGCTTTCTTCAGGACCTCGATGGTCTGCTGCTGTTGCCTGCTCTCTTGCCGCAGACGCCGCAGCTCTTCCTTCTCATCGCTGGTCAGGGCGCCCACAGGCCCGTGCCCGCGGTCGGCCTGATCCTGCCTGACCCAGTTGCGCAGTCCCTCGGCGCTGACGCCGATCTCCCGGGCGACCTCGGTGACCGTCTTGCCCGACCAGTGCACCGACGCGACCGCGTCGCGTGGGGACTCGGCCGTGTACCGCTTGCTCGTGTTGCTCTTCCTGCTCACTGCCCGGGACCGCCTTCTCCGGGCCTTCCGTCCCGGCATCAGGCTGTCCCGCTCGGCGGGAAAACTCCGGCTCTGACGCTGGCCCCGGGCCCTCATCACTGTGCACCTGCGGCCGGCCGGCGGGTCCCCGTGAGCGTCCTGGACGCGTGCCCGCCGCCCGCAACGGGCTCTGTTCGTGGTGATGTGGGCGGCTCGTCCGGCGAACCGGAACCCGGGTCATCGGGCTGGAGGCCGGGGGTCAGCGACTTCGCCTCTTGGACGAGGCGGCCCGGCCGCAGGGGGGCGGGCCCGCTCAGCGCCACGACGGCCATGACGACGACGCCCTGGATGACCAACGAGCAGATGCCCAGGGGTTCCGGCCGGTTGCCGTGGTCGTCCTCGTCGGTGGGAATGGGCGTGGCACGGGTGACGAGGCAGCCGATGGTGGTCAGCAACGCGGTGAGCCCTCCCACGGCCCGGCCCGGCTGCGGTCCGCGGGTCAAAAGAAAAAGGGCGCCCGCCGCGGCACCGACCACGGTGGCGGTGAAACCGCCGATGAGGAAGGGCACGTGCGCGTCGGTGACCTCGTAGGCGTGGATCCCGGCATCGGCCAGGACGCGCGCCCCGCCGTGCTCCGCACGGCCTTGCGGGGTGGAGGCGGGACCGTCCAGCATGATCCATCCCGTGTTCGAGTTCTGGGTCAACAGGTCCCACGCGCCACCGCGCGAGCAGGCCAGGGACATGATGCCTGTCGCCGCGGGCGAATCGCGGACCCACGGGGTCGGCGTGTCCGGTGCCAGGCCCGTTCCCGCTTTTCTGCTCACCCGTCCGCCCCCTTCGCCGACATCTGCACCGGCCGACGAGTGGACGGTGTGGACATGCCGCCATCCACGTCGTCGACTGCGGGCGGCATGCTGTCGTAGATCTCGGTGGGCGGCTGCAGAAGCCGCCCACCGACTTCCTCACCCAAGCCCGCAGCACCGGACCCGCCGCACCCACGCCCAGGCCGGAGGCGGCCTTGAACGCCGGCGCCGGCGAGTCACCCGCCGGCGCCCAAAGCCTCACCGCGCCCCGCCCCGACCGCCGATCCGGCCGACACCGCCACCGCCACCGCGGCGACGCCGCCGGCGAACGCGACCCCGGCCGACGACGACCAGACGGCAGGACTGCGCGAGGCCCACGAACACCACCTGCGAAGTGCCGTCATCTTTCGTCGAGATCCACGAGGCGAGTGAGCACCGGCTGCCTCCGGAACCTACCGGCCGTCGCTGTGCCCGGAGAGGAACGAAGCCACCCGGCTGCGCCGCCCCCTGACGACCGCCCCCGACCACCGCACCGAGAGGACCATCCGCTTCGCCGTCCGGGACCGGGCCACCGGCGCCGCCGGCCGGCCCGCCGCGGCCCGGGCACCGGCCCGAAACCCGCCCCCCGCCACACCCCGACGCGCCGGCCAAGACCCACGCCCTCAACCACGTGCCGGCGTCGCCGCAAGCCCTCGGCAGGTTCGCCCGGACCGCGCATCCGCAGTCGGGCCGCCGCTGCGCGGGGGTCCGGGTCGGTGGCGCAGGCGAAGTCCACCGCCCGGTCCAGGATCCACCGGTGGCAGCAGAGGAGCCGGAACGCCCGCTTCCTGAGATCGTCGAAGTCGTCGTCGATGGACAGTCGGCTCGGGCGCACGTTGAGCTTGTGGTGGCCGGAGATCTGTTCCCCGCCGGTCCGCGTCACCGCGCCGGACACCGGCCCCGGCCGGCCGCATGCGGCCCCCGGGCCCCGGCCGGTCGCATGCGGCCCCCGCGCGGTCGGCGACGGGCCGGGCTGCCACGGCCTCGTCCACGATCGCCGGCAGTGCCGCCGGCTGCTCCGGCCGGGTCACCGGCCGGAGCAGCCCGTCCTCCGCCACCCGTGAGACAGGGCGACCACGGCCCGTCGCAGCAGCCCCGAAGAGGCGGCGGTGCTCGGTGAGGGATGCCCGGCAGCGGGCACGCGCATGACTCCTCCTGGTCGTGTACACAACCAGGGACCGTCAGCGGCGTCCGCCGCGGTTCGCGGTGAGCCCCGTCACCGGCGCGCTTGGCGCGCACTTGCCGGTGTGCCGCCCGGGCCGATCAGCACGCCGCCCACTCGCTCACCTGACGTAGGCAAGCCGGCTCACCCATTGGGACAGCGTGAGCGAGGTGGCCAGGGCCCCCCGGGCCGCACTGTGCCGGCGGCGCCGGTTCCGCGAGCCATGGCGGCACCCGCCCGACCCGGGCAGGTACGAGGGCTGCTGCCGGCCGGGGTCGTACGCCAGGGCCTTGCGAAGAGAGGACAGGTGTGCGGCCACGGCCACCAGGCAGTGATGCTCGTCCCGGCAGTCGGGGCAGGTCACCAGGTGGGCGCGGACCGCGCTCGCCTCGCCGGGGTCCAGGACGTTGAGTGCGTGTCCTTCGAGCAGGTCGCCGATGGTGCGGCAATCCTGGGAGGGAGTGAGCATGGCGGGTCCCTTCGTGCAGGGGCGCGAATCGCGCCGTCAACGGGGCCGGTGCACGGCTGGTACACCGGTGCACGGCTCCGTCTCATGACCTCACCATCGCCCAGGAACGGCCCCCTGCGCGTCGTCCCCGTGCAGCAATTCCCGGCTACCACGGCCGCGGTATCCGGCAGGCCGGCCTACGACGGGGCCACAACGCGCTCCGCGGCCACGCCGGCACTCACCCGGTCACCGAGGGACGAGTCACCGCCGTCGCCGGGCTGACCACACCGCACTGGTAGGCGATGACCACCAGCTGGGCCCGGTCGCGGGCGGCCAGCTTGGTCATGGCCCGGTTGACGTGGGTCTTGGCCGTCAGCGGGCTGACGAACAGACGCTCGGCGATCTCGTCGTTCGACAGTCCCAGCGCGACAAGCCCCAGGACATCGCGTTCCCGCCGCGTCAGGCATTCCAGCCGCTCGTGCACGGCCGCCGTGCACGGTTCCGGCTGCGCCAAAAACCGCCTGATCAGCCCCCGGGTCGCCGAGGGGGACAACAGCGCGTCCCCCGCGGCGACCGTGCGGACGGCGTCGAGCAGCTCCTCGGGCCGGGCGCCCTTGCCGAGAAAGCCGCTCGCACCTGCCCGCAGGGCCTCCGCCACGTACTCGTCGTCCTCGAAGGTGGTCAGGATCAGGACCTTCACCGCCGAGAGGTCCCCGGCCTCGCCGATCAGCCGCGTGGCGACGAGGCCGTCCGTCTCCGGCATGCGGATGTCCATCAGGATCACATCCGGCTGCCGCGTCCTCGCCAGCTCCACCGCCTCGCGGCCGTTGGACGCCTCGCCCACGGTCTCCATGTCGTCGGCGGAATCGAACAGCATCCTGAAGGTGCCCCGCAGCAGGGCCTGGTCATCGGCGAGCAGTACACGGACCGTCATGCCCATCTCCCCTCGGCGTCCCGCCCGGCCGGTGCCACGATTGCCGCGCCCGGCCGCAGCGGCAGTTCGGCGGTCACGGTGAAGCCCCCGCCGGGACGCGCCGCGGCCTCCAGCCTTCCCCCGACGCTGGCCGCACGCTCACGCATCCCGATCAGCCCGTGGCCGGTCCCGGGGTGGGACCCGTGCGCTCGGGCGCGCCCGCCGTCCTCGACCGTGATCGTCAGCCATCGGGGCCGGTAGTGCAGGTGGAGGCGGGCGTGATCGGCCCCGGCGTGCTTGCGCACATTCGTCAGGGCCTCCTGCACGATGCGGTACGCGGCCAGGTCCACCGCCGGCGCCAGCGGCACGGCCATGCCGTGCCGCATGTGCCTGACGGACAGGCCGACCCGCTCGAAGGACGCCAGAAGCTCCGGCACCTGCGCCAGGCCCGGCATCGGATCCCGCGGCGCTTTTGGATCATCGGACTGCCGCAGGAGGCCCACGGTCACCCGGAGTTCCTCCAGCGCGGACCGGCTGGTGTCCCGGATGCCCTCCAGAGCGGTGACCAACTGCTCCGGCCGCCGCTCCACCAGGTGAACAGCAACACCGGCCTGCGCGTTGATCAAGGCGATGTGGTGCGCGACCACATCGTGCAACTCGCGCGCGATCCGGATCCGCTCGGCCGCCACCCGCTGGCGCGCCTCCTGCTCACGGGTCCGCTCCGCGTACTCCGCCCGTTCCTCCACGGCCGCCACATACGCGCGGCGTGAACGCACCCCGTCCCCCACCGCGGCGGGCAGGGCCGTCCAGGCCAGCGTCGCCACGTGGTCCGGGGCGAGCCATGAGCCGGGACCGAACACCAGGGCCGCCCCGACCAGCAGGGCGGTCGAGGCCGACGCCACCATCCACGCGGTCCGCCGGTCGGTCCGGGCGGCCACGGTGTAGACGGACACGATGACCGGACTCGTCACCAGCGGACTCTCCCGAACCCCGAGCACCAGGAAGACCACCCCGCAGGCCAGAGCCGTGACCAGGACACCGAACGGGTGACGATGACGCCACAGCAACGCGAAACAGCAGACCGCCGCCAGCACCACGGCCGGCGGGCGGACCGAAATCCGGTGCTCGTGCGGGACGACGGAGGCGGCCACGACCGACAGCACGAACAGCACAACCGGCCCCAGCACGTCCAGCGCGCCCACCGGGGCGCCCACCGCCCGCCGCCAACCGTCGATCACAGCCATGCCACCACCGTAGGGTCGACACCCGAGAACCGCTGGCCCGCCCCCGCCGGCCACCCCCGCGGAGACATCCGGCCGGGCGACGACCCACCACCGCCCGCCGGGCACCGCACCCGCCCCCGCCCGGCCGCCCCGCACGGACGGCGGCCCGCCCCCACCGCCGCGCCCGACTCACCGCAGAACGCCCCTCCGCCGCCGCCCCGGCCGGACACCACACCGCCCCCACACCCGGCCGGACACCACACCCCGCACCCCTCCCCGCGTTCCGGCCGCCGCCGGCCGCCGGCCGAGCACCGCGGCCCCGCCGACGCGCACCACCCGGTGCGGCGCTTGGCCACGATGCGGTCGGCACGGCGTCGGCCCCGGCCCGGCCACCGGCGACGCCGCCGGCCCGAGCCAGCGCCATGCCCCGAGCCAGCGCCGTGCTCGGCCACCCCGGCCTCCACCGGCGCAGGAGCCGGCGCAGGAGCCATTTCGCTCGGAGGTTCGGCGGCGCGTTCAGCCCCTTCACCTCACGGTGTTGGTTTTCTCGAGAGGGACATCGGGTCGATTGACCGGGCGTCACGTGGGCGGGTGTACCGACGCACGACATCAAGGCCCTTCCTATCGGCGCACTTCGGTCCCGCCCAGGGGGTTGCGAGCACCGGCACGGCCGACGACGAACCGTTTTCGACCGGAGGCTTGACACAGTCAATCCAACGCTGTGTGATTACCGCCACCGTAAGGCGTGAGAGGGGTCACACTGTGAAGTCAAAGGCAGCCATCCTCTGGGAGACCGGCCAGCCGTGGAGTGTCGAGGAGATCGAGCTCGACCCGCCCCAGCAGAACGAGGTCCTCGTACGGATCGAGGCCGCCGGCATGTGCCACTCCGACGATCATGTCCGGGCCGGCGACGGGTACGCGGCGCTTCCCACCATCGGCGGGCATGAGGGCGCCGGCGTGATCGAGCAGGTGGGTCCCGGCATCGAGCACCTGGCCGTGGGTGACCACGTGGTGTTCTCGTTCCTGCCCGCCTGCGGACGGTGCCGCTGGTGCGCGAGCGGACGGTCGAACCTGTGCGACTACGGGCAGTTCCTGATGGAAGGCTCGATGATCAGCGGCGGGTACCGCGCGCACGCCCGGGGCAAGGACGTCGGCACGCTCTCCCTCGTGGGCACGTTCAGCGAGCGCACCGTCGTGCACGAGACGTCGATCGTGAAGATCGACCAGGACATCCCCTTCGAGGTCGCCTGTCTGCTCGGCTGCGGTGTGCCAACCGGCTGGGGGTCGTCGGTCAACATCGGCAAGGTCCAACCCGGCGAGACCGTCGTGGTGGTGGGGATCGGCGGCATCGGCGCCAACGCGGTCCAGGGCGCCCGGATGTCCGGCGCGCAGAACATCGTCGCCGTCGACCCGGTGGCCTTCAAGACCGACCAGGCGAAGATTCTCGGCGCCACGCACACCGCGGCCTCCATGGAGGAGGCGATGGGCCTCGTACAGGACATCACCCGGGGCGTGATGGCCGATGTCGGGGTGAACACGATCGGCGTGGTCGAGGGGTGGATGATCCAGCCGTTCCTCGATCTCGTGTCCAAGGGCGGTCGCGCGGTCCTCACCGGCATGGCGCGCAACGTCGACGACAAGGCGACGCTGGGCATGCAGATGTTCGCGCTGTTCGAGAAGTCCCTGCTCGGCACCGTGTACGGCGGATGCAACCCGCGCGCCGACATCCCCCGCCTCGCTGACCTGTACCAAACGGGAAAGCTCCAGCTCGACGAGCTGGTCACCCGCACCTACTCCCTCGACCAGATCAACGAGGGCTACGCCGACATGCTCGCAGGCAAGAACATCCGCGGCGTGATCGTCAACCAGTTCTGACCTGATCCCGCTGCCCAGGAGGCTCCGTGACGACGACGCACCAAGGCGACAACCAGCAGGACCTCGCCGACGAACAGCACCTCGCCGAGCGGCTCAGCCACTTCGACCTCTTCAGCTGGGAGGACCAGCGGGTGAAGTGGGAGCTGTTCGACTACGCCCGGGGGCGATGCCCGGTCGCACACACCGACGGAAACGGCGGCTTCCACATCGTCAGCCGCTACGACGACGTCCGGCGGGTCATGGAGGACTGGGAGACGTTCTCCTCGACCGAGTCACCGCTGGTACCGACCGGCGTGCCGTCGCTCTGCCCCATCGACGACGACCCGCCCATCCAGACCGCGGCCCGGCAGCTGCTCAACCCGCTCTTCTCCCGCAAGGCGCTCGCACCGTACGAGGAGGCGATGCATCAGACCGCGAAGGACCTGATCGACGCGTTCGTCGACCGCGGCTCCGCGGAGATCCTGAACGAGTACGCCGGTCCCTACGTCGGCCGGATGCTGACGAAGGTGATCTTCAACGACCTCACCGACGAGGAACTCAACGCGGCCCAGGAGCTCGCGCTCGCCGTTGCCGAGGCGGCCACGCCGGAGCTGTTCGGGCAGTTGTTCGCCATGTGCACCGAGTACCTGGAGCGTGCCAAGAAGCGCGGGATCACCGGCGACGGTGTGCTGGCCCGCCTCGTCAACGGCCGCTTCGGCGACCGGCCCATCACCCACGAGGAGCAGGTGGGTTGTCTGGGCATCCTGGTCCTCGGGGGCCTGGACACCACACGGGCCGCGATCGGCAACATCACCTACCGGCTCACGCAGCACCCGGGACTCGAGGACCGGCTGCGGAACCCCGCCTGGGTGCGCCGGGACATGGACGAGTTCCTGCGCCTCGACTCCCCCGTCGCCGCGATGGCTCGTGTGGCGACCCGGGACGTCGAGCTCAACGGGGTGCTGATCAAGAAGGGTGAGCGGGTACAGGTCCGGTTCGACTCCGCCAACCGGGACACCGCCAAGTTCCGTGACGCCGACCAGCTGGTCTTCGACGAGGCGCGCAGCGGCCACGCCGCCTTCGGCATGGGTGTCCACCGCTGCGTCGGCTCCAATATGGCCCGCATGCAGATCAAGATCGCCTTCGAGGAGTTGCTGAAGCGGGTCAAGAACATCAGGCTCGCCCCGGCCGCCGACATCAAGTGGGTTCCGGGCCAGAGCAACGCACTCCACACCGTCGACATCGAGTTCGACCGGGTGGGGTGATCGAACATGAAGGTCAATACCGATGTGACACGGTGCCAGGGGCACGGCCGGTGCGCCCTGTTGGCCCCGGACGTCTTCGACGTGGACGACGACGGCAAGGTCGTCGTGCTGCTCGCGGAGGTCGGTGACGAACACGTCGCCGGTGTCCGCGAGGCCGTGACGAGCTGCCCGGAGGCCGCGCTCGAGCTCGCTTGACAGTGGCCTGGCCCGACCTGGTTCGGGCCGGGCCACCGCGTGCCCCCACCACATGCACCACCGTCGCCTCCCCCAGCCGTCGAGGACATCACCGCATCACCTGGCTCCGGAGCCAGGCTCCAGACCTTGGCTCCCGAACTTGGCTTTCGAAGGAGACCGATGACGATGACGAGCGCCGTCCAGGCCCTGGCCGCCGTCGCGCGCGCCCCACGTACTCTGCTCCACGGCACCGGCAATCCGACCTCGCGGTGGTACCGGACGTCGCGTACCGCATGGGTCGCCGCCCAGGTCGCTCGCGAGCGCGCGCTGCCCCGACGTCCGCGCAGCCGCACGGCCGTCCCGGCGGCTCCGGACGCGGTCACCGGCGCGTGGCTGACCGACGTGCTGTGCCGCGACGTGCCCGGCGCCAGGGTCATCTGGTCGCAGACCACCGAGGCATCCGCCGGCAGCTCGACCCGCTGACGCACCGAGGTGCGCTACAACCAGGCGGGTGCCGCCGCCGGGCTGCCCGCGACCCTCTTCAGCAAGACCACCCAGCATTTCAAGCAGCGGATGATGCTCGGCTTCATCGGCATCCTGGCCGGTGAGCCGACGTTCTACCGCGACTTCCGTCCCGGCCTCGGCATCGAGGCTCCCCTCGGCTACCACGGCGGCTTCGACCCGCTGTCGTGGCGCTCGATCTCAGTCACCGAGGATCTGGCCGCGACCAAGGACGCCGAGTTCGTCACCGCTCTGCGTCCGATCTCCCGGTCCGAGATCGAGGACCTGCTCGCCAACATGGCCGTCTGGCACGGCCGTTTCTGGGAGGCGCCCGAGGTAACCCGCAACGAGCGGCTGCACCGGCCGATCGCGTACGTACGCCGGTCGGCCGAAACCTTCGGCATCGCCGACGTCGCCAGGGCCGGAATCGACATGGCCGGTGAGGCCGTGCCGGCCGCACTCCGCCACCGCACCGACGACTCGCTCAAGGCGCTGTGGGCCGGACTCGAGGAGTGCAGCACCGGTCCCGCGACCCTGCTGCACGGCGACCCGCACATCGGCAACACCTACGTCACCGGCGAAGGCCGGATGGGCTTCACCGACTGGCAGTGCGTGTTGCGCGGCTCGTGGGCGTACGACGTTTCCTACCTGCTCACGGGCGGGTTGACCGTGGAGGACCGGCGCGCCTGGGAACGCGATCTGCTCGAGCACTACCTCCACCGGCTCGACGCGGCCGGGGGTGAGCCGCCGACGTCCGAGGAGGCCTGGACGGCGTATCGGCAGCAGATGTTGTGGCCGTACTACGCGTGGCTGAGCACCATCGGTCACGGCGCCCTCCAGCCGGACATGCAGCCCGACGAGGTCAGTATCGAGATGGTGGCCAGGACCGCCACCGCGGTCGACGACCACGATCCGGTCGCGCTCTTGAGCGACCCTTCCGGTATCGGCTCCTGGAGGGAGTGAGGAGGCCGGCGCGTCCTGCCGGAGGGGGCATTCGTTCCCCCGTCACCATCGGCGTTCGTGATGTCCGGACCGCGGCGGCGCCCGCCCCACCACGTCGTCCGACGGTGGGGCGGGCACCGCCGCGGTCGTTGTTCCAGGAGCGTTCGGGGCGCTGATGATGACTTAATCAATCAGCGCTTGGTAAAGTGATCGGCGTGCCGCATGGTCGTGGTATCCGCTTACCGCACAACCCGAATGGAGAGATGTGAGCTCGAAGGAAGTTCTGACCGAACGGGCAGGCGCCGTGCTGGTCGTCACGATCAACCGGCCGGACGCCAGGAACGCACTGAACCGGAACGTGGCCGAGGGAATCGCGGCGGCAGCCGACGAACTCGACGCGTCCGACGACCTGAGAGCCGGCGTGCTGACCGGGGCCGGCGGGAACTTCTCCGCCGGCATGGACCTCAAGGCCTTCCTCCGGGGCGAGTCCCCGAGCCTGGAAGGCCGGGGGCTGTGCGGCATCACGATGACGCCGCCCCGCAAGCCGATGGTGGCCGCCGTGGAGGGCTGGGCACTGGCGGGAGGACTTGAACTCGTGCTGGCCTGCGACATGGTGGTCGCGGGCGAGACGGCGCGGTTCGGCGTCCCCGAGGTCAAGCGCGGCCTCGTCCCGGCCGCCGGCGCCGCACTGCGCCTGCCGGGCCGGGTGCCGCAGGCGCTGGCACTGGAGATGCTGCTCACCGGTGAACCGATCGAAGCACCGAGAGCCGCGAAGATCGGCCTGGTCAACCGCGTGACGCGGGCCGGCGGGGCGTTGGAGGGCGCCCTGGCCCTGGCACAGAAGATCGCCGAGAACGGCCCCTTGGCGGTCCTGCGGACCAAGCAGATCGCGAGCGCCGCCGCGGACTGGGGAACGGAGGAGGGCTGGAAGCGCCAGCAGCCTTTCATCGACGAGGTCTTCGCCTCCGCCGACGCCGCCGAAGGGGCACGCGCCTTCGCGGAGAAGCGCCTCCCGGTCTGGCGTGGCCGGTGACGTCCGGCGCCCGTGCGGGTCTACCGCGCGGCAACCATCCCATTGATCGGCAGGAAGAGAGAGAAACATGAACATCACGGGAGCCAGCGCTCTGGTCACGGGAGCAGCGTCCGGGATCGGCGCCGCGGTCGCACGTCGCCTCGCGGCGGAAGGGGCCCATGTCGTCGTCGCCGACGTGCAGGAGGAGAAGGGCCAGAAACTCGCCGCGGAGATCGGAGGCGTGTTCGCCCCGGTGGACGTGACCGAGACGGGCCAGATCCGCGACGCGGTAGCGGCGGCGACTCGGCTCGCGCCCCTGCGGGCCGTGGTCAACTCCGCCGGCATCGGCGGGGCGCAGCGGACCATCGGCCGCGACGGCACCCTCGAATCGGCGCACGACCTCGGGACATTCGCCCGGATCGTCGCCATCAACCTGATCGGCACGTTCGACGTCGTACGCCAGGCGGCCACTGCGATGAGCACCAATGAGCCGGACTCCGGCGGACAGCGCGGGGCGATTGTCAACATGGCCAGCGTCGCGGCCTTCGACGGCCAGATCGGCCAGGCCGCCTATGCCGCCTCGAAGGGAGGCGTGGTCGGTATGACTCTCCCCGTGGCACGCGATCTGTCGGCTTCGGGAATCCGTCTGAACACCGTCGCCCCCGGTCTGATCGACACGCCCATCTACGGTGAGGGCCCGGACGCGGAGGCCTTCAAGGAGCAGCTGGGCTCGCACGTGCTCTTCCCGAAACGCCTGGGCCTGCCGGAGGAACTCGCCGGTGTGGTCCTGGAGTTCCTCAGGAACGACTACCTCAATGCCGAGACCGTCCGGGTGGACGGTGGCATCCGGATGCCACCTCGCTGACGACCCGGCCCGGGCGCGAACGCCGCCGGCTCCGGCTGTCCGACGGGGGACAGTCGGAGCCGGCGGCGTTCGCGCCCGCAGCACCTCGCGGGGGCTATGTCCGGAGGGATCCCACGGTGAGGCCGGCCGCCATCAGGCGGGGCACCGCACGTCCGGCGGTGGCGAAACCCGGCCCCGATCCGACGCCGGCCCGGCGCCGGTGCTCGATGCCGGCCGCGATCGTACCGATCTTGTAGTAGGCGAGGGCCAGGTGGAAGTCCCAGTGGTCGAGCGGTACGCCGCCCGCCGCCTCGTAGGACGCCGCCAACGAGGGTGCGTCGGGCAGCCGGTCGCTCGTCCAGGCACTTGGTGCGCCGAGGATGAGGTCGAGGGCCTCGTTCCGGTAGGCGCACATCATGGCCACGTCCGCCACGGGGTCACCGATCGTCGACAGCTCCCAGTCGACGACGGCTGCCACCTCGGGTAGATTGCCGTGCCCCAGAATGGTGTTGTCGATGCGGAAGTCGCCGTGCACGATCCCGGTGAACCGCTGCTCCGGGACCGCTGCCTCCAGTCGCTGTCCGAGTTCCGCCGCGGCGGCGCGCACGTCGTCGTCCTCGGGAGCGACCAGCTCCCACTGACCTCGCCACCGGCGCAGTTGCCGCTGCGCGTACGCGTCGGGCCGGCCGAAGCGTTCGAGTCCGACAGCCACATGGTCCACACGGTGCAGCGCTGCCAGGGTCTGAATCAACGAGGCCATGACATGAGCCAGTTGGGGTGCGTCGAGGGCGGCCAGGTCGTCGCGTGACTGCACGCTGCGGCCGTCCACGTAGTCCACGACCGTGAAGGCGCCGCCGAGGACCGACTCGTCCTCGCAGAGGACGACCGGCCGCGCGACGGGTACACCGCTCCCCCGCAGACCGGACGTCACCCGGAACTCGCGTGCCACGTCGTGCGCGGAGGGCGTACGACCCGCGCGCGGCGGCATGCGCAGGACCCAGCGTGACGTCCCGTCGCTCAGCACGTACGTCAGGTTGGACCGCCCGCCGGTGATCAGGGCCGCCTCGAGCGAACCCGTGGGAGTCGTGTCGGCTTCCGCCATGTGGCGGGCGACGGCGTCCAGTTCGTCACGGCTCAGATCGGTCGTCGCCCGACTCGCCTGCGCAGGTGGCTCGGTCTTCACGGATGCTCCTCCTGACGGTCGCAGCCGGCCTCCGGCCGCCCCGGAAGGTACGGCGGCCAGGGTGGGCCGGGCCGGGTGTGACGTGATCGGCACTTCCACGGACGGCCGATTATACCTATTGACGTTTGGTTTAGCGTAGCATGAGGTGGGCCGGAGCGTCCGGTCGCGCATCCCAGGCGGGGAGGCCCGTACGTGACGGACACCGGACGCGGACGCCGACGCATGTCGTTCCTGGTCCTCACCCTCTCGGCTGTGGCGTTCTCGTCACTGCAGTCCCTCCTGGTCCCCGTGCTCACCCACATCGAGCACACGTTCCACACCGATCAGCGGACGGTCGTCTGGGTCCTCACGGCCTACCTGCTCTCCGCCTCGATCCTGACTCCGGTGCTCGGACGCGTGGGTGACATGGTGGGCAAGCGCCGCATGCTGGTGGTGACCCTGGCCGCGCTGACCGTCGGGTCCGCACTCGCGGCGCTCGCACCGTCCGTCGGGTGGCTCATCGCGGCCCGAGTGATCCAGGGGGCCGGCGGCGGAGTCATGCCGCTGGCCTTCGGAATCATCCGCGACCTGTACGGCGAGGCGCGGGTCTCCCGGGCGGTGAGCGTGCTCGCCGCCATCGGCGCACTCGGCTACGGTGCGGGCATCATCGCCGCCGGACCCGTCATCGATGTACTCGGATATCCCTGGCTGTTCTGGCTGCCGACGATCACGACGGCGCTCGCGGCGCTCGCGGCTCGCGTCGTGATCCCCGACTCCCCGGTGCGCGGCCCCCAGGGTCTGCCCCTGTTCCCGGCGCTCCTGCTGTCGGTGGCACTCGTGGCCCTCCTGGTCGCGCTGAGTGAGGGCAACGTCCGGGGCTGGGTCACGCCCGGCATCCTCGGGCTGGTGGCGCTCTCGGTGCTGGCGGGGGCCGGCTGGATCTGGACCGAGACGCGCGTTCCGGTACCGATGATCGACATGGCGATGATGCGGCGACGCGGGGTGTGGTCGTCCAACTGCGTGTCGGCCCTGCTCGGATTCGGGATGTTCGCGGGCTTCGCGTTCCTGCCCCAGCTCATGCAGACCCCGCCCGAGGCGGGCTACGGGTTCGGGAGCACGATCTCGGAGTCGGGGCGCCTCATGCTCCCTTCCGCCCTGGCCATGTTCGTCGTGGGCTTCGCGACCTCCCCGCTCGTCCGGCGCTTCGGGTCCCGGGCGGTGACCGTCTCCGGGTCCGCCCTGGGCTCCCTGTCGTTCCTCGGTCTGGCCGGCTTCCATGCCACCCCGTGGCAGACGTGCGTCGCGGCCACGTTCCTCGGGGTCGGCCTCGGGCTCGTGTTCGCCACCGTCGCGGGCGTGGTGGTCAGTGCCGTCCCTCCCGAACAGACCGGCGTGGCAAGCGGGATGAACGCCAACATCCGCACGATCGGCGGTTCACTCGGGGCGGCGGTCATGGGCGCCATCGTGACGACCCGGGTCTCTGCGACGGGACATCCACCGGAGTCGGCCTACACTCTGGGCTTCGCGACGCTGGGCGTGGCTCTCGCGCTCGGCAGTATCGCGGCCCTCTTCGTCCCAGCCCCCCGCGGGCGGCTGATCGAGAGCTCCACGCGCGACACGGCACTGGCCGGATCAGGGGACGTGGCCCCATCCGGCCGCGTCCCCTGATCCGGCGCGCACGAGGCCCCCGCAGGCCGACCTGGAGGGTCGGCCTGCGGGGGCCTCGTGCGCCCGCTACGGCGTCACCCGGACGCCTTGGTGAGTGGGTGACAGGTCACGGCACCTCCCAGGTGTCGGGGCCCTCGATGAGGGCCTGGAGGTCGCCGTCGCCTCTTTGCTCGCGGTCGGCCCTCCCCTGGGCACGGGCCTGGTCGTCGTACGTCGGGCGCTGCACCTGACGGAAGATGCCGATCGGGGCGCGGGTCATCTCGCCCGTGGCGGTCAGTCGCGAGAGTGCGAACGCCACGGTCGGATCCTCGGCGTGCGCGTCGTGGACCACGACCTGTCCCGCGTTCGCGGGCGTGACGTGGTCGACGTGCACCTCGCCGGTGGGCCGGCGGAAGACGCCGAGCCGTCCCTGCCCGTCCTCGGCGGGTACGCCGAAGCGGACCGGTTCGCCGTGCACGAGCGGAATGATCGCGTCGGCGGCGGAGTCGCGGTCCTTCAGGACGTCGTAGGCACCGTCGTTGAAGATCGGGCAGTTCTGGTAGATCTCCACGAACGAGGTGCCGCGATGGGCGGCCGCGGCCGACAGCACCGAGGTGAGGTGTTTGCGGTCGGAGTCGACGGTGCGCGCCACGAAAGTGCCCTCGGCCCCCAGGGCGAGGGAGACCGGGTTGAAGGGATGGTCGACCGAACCCACCGGAGTGGACTTGGTGATCTTGCCGGTTTCGCTGGTGGGCGAGTACTGGCCCTTGGTGAGCCCGTAGATGCGGTTGTTGAACAGCAGGATCGTCATGTTGACGTTGCGGCGCAGGGCGTGGATGAGGTGGTTGCCGCCGATGGACAGGGCGTCTCCGTCGCCGGTGACGACCCACACCGAGAGGTCCTCGCGGGCGGTGGCGATGCCGGTGGCGATGGCGGGAGCACGGCCGTGGATGGAGTGCATCCCGTAGGTGTCGAGGTAGTAGGGGAACCTCGAGGAGCAGCCGATGCCGGAGACGAAGACGATGTTCTCGCGGCGCAGGCCCAGACCGGGCAGGAAGCCCTGGACGGCCTTGAGCACCACGTAGTCGCCGCAGCCGGGGCACCAGCGGACCTCCTGGTCGCTGGTGAAGTCCTTGCCGGTCTGGGGGCCGTCGGCAGCGGGCACCAGTGCCGTACCGCTGTCCCCGTCCCCGACCACGGGGACAGGGAGGTCGGTGACCGTCATGAGGCCTCCTGCGAGATCTCGGTGAGATGGGACAGCAGCTCGTGCTCGAGCTGCTCTGCGCCGAACGGCATGCCGCGCACGGTGGTGAGGCGGCGTACGTCGACCAGATAGCGGTCACGCAGCAGAGTGGCGAGCTGGCCCAGGTTCATCTCCGGGCACACCACGCGGTCGTAGGCCGCCAGGACGTCACCCAGGTCCGCCGGGAACGGGTTGAGATGGCGCAGGTGCACCTGGGCGATGTCGAGTCCGCGGCGGCGCACCCGGCGTACGGCGGCGCCGATCGGACCGTACGTCGAGCCCCAGCCGATGACCAGCACGCGGGCCCGGCCGCCCGGGTCGTCCACGGCGACGGCGGGGATCGACCGGGCCACCGCGTCGACCTTGGCCTGCCGGGTGCGGACCATGAGGTCGTGGTTGTCGGGGTCGTAGGAGATGTCCCCGGAGCCGTCCTTCTTCTCGATGCCGCCGATACGGTGCTCCAGGCCGGCGACGCCGGGCGGTGCCCAGGGCCGGGCCAGGGTCTCGGGGTCTCGGGTGTAGGGCAGGAAGCGCTGCCCCTCGGCCGGTGAGGTCGCGAAGTTCGGCTCGATGCGGGGCATCGACGCCACGTCCGGGAGTCGCCACGGCTCGGAGCCGTTGGCGAGGTAGCCGTCGGAGAGCAGCATCACGGGGGTGCGGTGGGTGACGGCGATGCGTGCCGCTTCGACGGCGGCGTCGAAACAGTCCGCGGGGGACTGTGCCGCGACCACCGGCAGCGGTGCCTCGCCGTTGCGTCCGTACATCGCCTGCAACAGGTCCGCCTGCTCGGTCTTGGTCGGCAGGCCGGTCGACGGTCCGCCGCGCTGGACGTCGACGATCACCAACGGCACCTCGAGCATCACCGCCAGGCCGATGGTCTCGGCCTTGAGCGCCACGCCCGGCCCGGACGTCGTGGTGACGCCGAGATGGCCGGCGTAGGACGCTCCCAGGGCCGCGCCGATGGCGGCGATCTCGTCCTCTGCCTGGAAGGCGGTGACGTCGAAGTTCTTGTGTCTGCTCAGTTCGTGGAGGATGTCGGAGGCCGGTGTGATGGGGTACGCCCCGAGGAACACCGGGAGCCCCGAGAGGCGTCCGGCGGCCACGATGCCGTAGGACAGGGCGGTGTTGCCGGTGATGTTCCGGTAGCGGCCGGGGGCCACGGCAGCGGGTTTGACCCGGTAGGAGACGGCGAACGTCTCAGTGGTCTCGCCGAAGTTCCAGCCCGCGCGCAGTGCGGTGACGTTGGCGTCGCGGATCGCGGGCTTCTTCGCGAACTTGGTCCCGAGGTGGGCGACCGTGCCGTCGACCTCGCGGCCGTACAGCCAGGACAGCAGGCCCAGCGCGAACATGTTCTTGGCACGGGCCGCGTCCTTGCGGGAGAGCCCGAACTCCTTGACCGCCGCCACGGTCATCCCGGTCAGGTCGAGTGCGTGGACGGCAAAGTCGGCCAGCGAGTCGTCCTCCAACGGACTGGCGGAGTAACCGGCCTTGGCCAGGTTCCGTGCCGTGAAGTCGTGCGTGTCGACGATCACCGTCGCTCCCGGCCGCAGGTCCCCGACGTTGGCCCGGAGCGCCGCCGGGTTCATCGCCACCAGGACGTCGGGCCGGTCGCCGGGAGTCAGGATGTCGTGGTCGGCGAAGTGCAGTTGGAAGCTGCTCACGCCCGGGATGGTGCCCTGCGGTGCGCGGATCTCGGCCGGGAAGTTCGGCAGCGTGGACAGGTCGTTGCCGAAGACGGCCGCGTCCTGGGTGAACCGGTCCCCCACCAGTTGCATGCCGTCGCCGGAGTCGCCGGCGAACCGGATCACCACCCGGTCCAGTTCGGTCACTCGTGTGCTCATCGGGGTGCCTCCAGATGGGCTCGGACCACCGAGCGGGTGTTGTCGGTCCAGCCCTTGCTCGCGGCGTACGCGATCATCTCGTCGTAGCGGGTGCGCCACCGGTCGTCGCCGGACGGGTGGGCGCGGCGCCCGAGTTCGGCGACGTCGAGCCACACGTGTGCGGGGTCCCGCTCGTCGGTGTCGCGGGCCAGGCCGTCGGCCGCCAGCGCCCGTGCCGCGGTACGGGCATCGAGTTCGGTGACGACCGACAGCGCGGTCAGCAGGGCGGGGCCGAGGATGTCGATCCCCTCGGCGGTGACGCGCACCTGCATGGCGGCTCCTCTCATCGAGGGGTGGGCGTGTGCGTGGCGCCCTACCGTATCAAACATCGTTGGATTATTGTGAGGGAGGATCACCCGTCGCCACGGGGGACGGGTGATCAGCGGACATCAGGGGGCCAGTGCGGCCGTCGCGGTCTCCCAGAGCCGCTCGGCGGCGGCCGGGTCCAGGGCATAGGGCGCCACGCCCCCCGAGTAGTCCGGGCGGCGTTCCGCGACGACGGCGGCCGGCCGGCAGTCCTGGTAGTAACCGCCTCCCGCGTGCGTGAGTTCAGGCGCAGTCGCAAGCAGGACCGACGTCGCGGCGCCCTGCTCGACGGACTTCACGGGCAGCCCCTCCGTGTCCCACCGGATGTGCCGCTGCAGTGCGGTGTGGACGATGCCGGGGTGAGCGGCGTTGGCCTGCACACCTCGGCCGCCCCAGCGGCGGGTGATCCCGACGGCGAGCAGCACGTCGGCGGTCTTCGACTGCGCGTACGCCAGCCACGGGTCGTAGGGGCGGAAGCGGAAGTGCAGGTCGTCGAAGACGACCGGCGAGCGCAGGTGCGCGGCGGAGCTGAGACACACCACGCGGGCGCCCGACGCCTCCGCCAGCGGCCCCTCCAGGCCCCGCACCAGGGCGAAGTGACCGAGGAAGTTGGTGGCGAGCTGCTGCTCCCAGCCGTACGGCGTGCGCTCCAGCTCGGGCAGCGCCATGATCCCGGCGTTGTTCACGAGCACGTGCACCGGTCCGGTCCACGCGTCGGTGAACCGGCGCACCGAGCGCGGGTCGGCGAGGTCCAGCTCGCGGGCCTCGATCAGGTCGTTGCCGGTGCGCTCCGTCAGCTCCGTGGCGATCCGGGCCGCGGCGCCGGTGCGGCGGGCGGCGAGGACGACCCGGGCCCCCGTCACGGCGAGGGCGCGCGCGGTCTCGACGCCGAGGCCCGAGGTGGCACCGGTCACGATCGCCGTGCGGCCGGTGAGGTCGACGCCGTCGACGACCTCGTCGGTGGTGGTCGCGAAACCGAAACCCGTCAGCCGCTCCCCCGTCTCAGACATCGCCGTCCTGCTGCATCCGTACGGTCGCGGGCTCGCCGTCGGCCGCGAAGCGCACCGGAAGGCTGCGCAGCCCGTGGGAGTTGGTGTGGCCGCCCCAGACCACGGGGCCGTCGAGTTCGAGGGCCGGAAGCTCGTCCAGGACGTACTCCAGGACCGTCCGCAGCTCCAGCCTGGCCAGGCCCTCCCCCAGGCACCGGTGCCTGCCGCTGCCGAAGGTGAGGTGCTGGGTCAGGCCGGGCCGGTCGAGGTCGAAGGCGAAGGGGTCGTCGAACTTGTCGGGGTCGTGGTTCGCCGCCCCGAAGGCCAGCATCACCTTCTCGCCGGGGCACAGTTCGGCGTCGCGCAGGATGGTTTCACGCCGTACGGTCCGGGCCATGTTCCACACCGGCGGGTGCAGCCGCAGGCACTCCTCGATCATCTTCGGCACCAGAGAGCGGTCGGCGAGCAGCCGGTCGCGGACGCCCGGTTCGGTGATGAGGCGGTAGATCATCGTCCCGATGCCGTCGACCGTGGTGCCGTGGCCGGCGACGACCAGGAGCTGCACCAGGCCGAGCGCCTCGACGTCCGAGACGGTCTCGCCCTCGATCTCGGCGTTGACCAGGTGACCGAGCAGGTCCTCGGCCGGCCGGCCTCGCCGGGCGGCGATCTCCTCCGCCAGGAAGGCCTCCAGCCGCTGGGCCGCGGCCCTGCCCCGTTCGGGGTGGTCGGTGTCGGCGAACGCCTCCATGAACTCCTCGCCGAGGGAGTGGATGCGCTCCCAGTCCGACCGGATGCCGAGGATCTTGCAGATCACCAGGACCGGCACGGGGCGGGCGAACCCGGTGACCAGGTCGGCGCGGCCCCGCTCCGCGAGCGGCGCGAAGCCGTCCGCGACGATCCGGCGGATGCCGTCCTCCCAGGGGCCGAGCGCCTTGGGGGTGAAGTGCGGAAGGACCAGTTTACGGAAGGCGCCGTGGCGGGGCGGGTCCAGCTCCGCCGGAATCACCGGCATGGACTTGCCGGTCGGCGGGATCATGATGCCCTCGGTGACGGTGAACGTCTCCCAGTCCGCCGAGGCGGTCACGATGTCGGCGTGCTTGAGCAGGGCCCAGAAGCCGCCGGACGCCTCGCTCCAGGCCACGGGACACCGTGCCTGCATGTCCGCGAGTGTCCCGAACAGTTCGTCGGCCAGCTCCGGCCTGCGGTTGTCAAGGTCCACGAGGTGTCGCTGCCTGCGGTCGTCGGTCACGGATCCTCCTCGGTGATCGGGCCGGGCTAATCTAACAGCGATTGGCTCTGGTGTGACCGGGTGACGCCTGTCACCCTGAGGGTCGAAAAACCCATCACCGTTAGGAGTCCGGTGTGTCCTCCACGAACCCCTCTGACTGTGTCCTGGTCGAACACGACGGGGCGGTTGCCACGGTCACGCTCAACCGCCCGCTGCGGCGCAACGCGCTGACCTCCCGGCTGATCCGGGAACTGAGCGCCACCATGGCCCGGCTCACCGACGACACGCGGGTGCGCGCGGTGGTGCTGACCGGCGCGGGACAGGCCTTCTGCGCTGGACTCGACCTGCGCGAACTGGGCGAGACCGGGGACAACATGCGCTCCGCGGGCCCCTCGGCCGGCGACAACGCGCCCTGGCACCGTCCGGCCAAACCGGTCATCGCCGCGGTGAACGGTCCGGCGGTCACCGGCGGTCTGGAGATCGTGCTGCACTGCGACTTCGTCATCGCCTCACCGGCAGCCCGCTTCGGCGACACCCATGCCCGGGTCGGTGTGCTGCCCGGCTGGGGACTGTCCTACCTGTTGCCCCAGGCCGTCGGCGTGCGCAGGGCCCGGGAGATGAGCCTCACCGGGCGTCTGATCGGCGCAGGGGAGGCGCTCGCCTGGGGGCTGGTCAACCGGGTGGTGGAGGGAGAGGACCTGCTCGCCACGGCCCGGGAGACGGCACGGCAGATCGCCGAACTCGACCCGGAGATCGCCGCCGAGTACCTGGCGCTCTACCGCGACAACGCCGCCTCCACGCTGGCTGAGGCGGCGCGGCGCGAGAGCTCCCGCTCACTGGCCTGGGCGGAGCGCATGTTCCGTCCGGAGAGCGTCGCAGCCCGGGCCGACGCGGTCATCGAGCGGGGGCGGGCCCAGAACTGAGGGCCGTCCGGCGGACCGGGCCGGAGGCGCGGCGGCACGCGCGGTGCCGTCGCCGTCCTCCGGACCGGTCCGCCGGTGAGCCGGCTACTCCCCCGTCGCCGGAGGCAGGCCGAGGTGGTCGCGGAGGTCCCCCAGGAACTCCGCGTACCGGCTCGCGAAGGCCTCGTGCATCTCGGCCTCGACGCCGGCGTCGCAGTCGAACTCGCCGTACCACTCGACGAACGTCCCGTTCGTGCGCGTCACCGGGCGGACCCGGACGGTCGCCCGGTAGCTGCGCACCGGGAACGGGTTCTCCCCGGACGGGAAGTCGTAGGAGTACGACCGGTCGCCGGCGTCCACGGCCACCAGCCGCTCGCGAACCACCCGGCCCCCGTCGCGGAGCACGAGCCGGCGTACGGAACCGACGGCCGGTCCCCCCTCACCCTCGAGACCGCCCTCGGACAGTTTCCCGACGAAGTCCGCGATGTCCTCGAAGCGGCCCAGCACCGCCCAGACGGTGTCGACCGGCGCGGGCAGGACGTCGCTGACGTAGGCACGGCTCATGGTTCCTCCGGTAGGGACCGTGTCGGGGCGGGCGGGGGTATCACTGCTGTCCCGCGGTCGGGAGGGGCCTCATGAACGCCTCCGTCTCGCGTTTGAACGCCACGACGACGCGGCGCTCGCGGAACAGCCACCGGCCGTCGACCCGTACGAACTCGTCCTCGTAGTCGCCGGCGATGGCCGGACGGGTATCGACCGCGAGGCCGTCGGGACCCTGGTCGTCCCGGAGTTCGACGGCGACGGACACGCCGCGGGCGTGGTCGGCGTCCAGCACGTCGACGGCGATGTTGGTGACGACGTGGCGGGTCACCCGGTCGGTCAGGGCGTCCCGCCGGGCGAAGAAGGCACGCAGCTCCTCCCGCCCGACGGCGTCGATCGCCGGGGAGCGCCAGGCGCCGTCCTCGGTGAAGAGGTCGGCAGCCGACGCGCCGCGCCCGTGGTCGAGCCGACGGCCGTACTCCACCATCAGCCGTCTGCACTCCTCGATCGCCAGAAGCCGTTCCAGCGGCGGCAGTTCATGGTTCGTCATGCGCGTGTTCCTCCCGTCAGTCGGGCCGGTCGATCAGATCGAGGGCCGCGCGGACGATGTGATCGGCATCGATGCCGTGTGCTGCGTACAGGTCCGGCAGGTCGCCGGACTCGCCGAACCTCGTCACCCCGAGTGTGCGGATCCCGAGTCCTCCGGTGTGGGCGGCCAGAAAGGCCAGGGTGTGCGGATGGCCGTCGAGGACGGTCACCAGGGCCTGCGGCCGACGTTGCGGGAACAGCTGGTCGAGGATCCAGCTGTCCCCCGGTTCCAGTCCGTCGCGGGCCCGCTGGGCCCGCATCAGCCGGTCCGGGCTGGTGGCCACCACGACGTCCACGGGGTGGCCACCGGCCGCGAGACGCTCGGCCGCCGTGACCGCCTCGGTCACCATCGCGCCCATGGCGACGATCGCGACCCGGGCGCCGGGCTCGGTGCGCAGCCGGTAGCCGCCGGCCACCACCTGGCGGCGGCGCCGTTCCCGGGCGGCGGCCTCCTGCGGTATCCGCGCCAGCGCCTGGTCGACGGGGCGGGTGGACAGCCGCAGGTACGTCGAGCTGCCGTCCTCGCGGCCCAGCCGGGACAGGCCGTCGAGCAGGCACCACTCGGCCTCCAGGGCGAAGGCCGGCTCGAAGGCGACGCAGCCGGGCTGTTCCAGGCCGATCGAGGGCGTGGTGATCGACTGGTGGGCGCCGCCCTCGGGTCCCAGGGTGACGCCCGACGGGGTGCCGACCAGGATCGACTGTCCGCCGGCGTACATCCCGAACGACCAGGGTTCCAGGGCCCGGCCGACGAAGGGGTCGTAGACCACGCCGATCGGGAACAGCGGGTGTCCCCACCGGCTCCAGGTGGCGCCGAGTTCGCCCAGCAGACCGACCAGGTTGACCTCGGCGATGCCGAGTTCGATGTGCTGGCCGGTGGGCCGTTCGGCCCAGCGCAGCAGCGTTTCGGCGTCGTCGGCGAACCAGTCCTGCTTGGCCGTGCTGGACCAGGGGCCGGCCTTGTTGAGCCATCCGCCGAGGTTGGTGCTGGAGGCGACGTCGGGGGCCACCGTGACCACGCGGGCCGCCACCTGGGGCGCGGACCGGGTCAGGTCGAGCAGGGTGCGTCCGAGCGCCTGCTGGGTCGACGCGCGGCCGTTCGGGGTGCGTCCCAGGTCCGCCGGTACGGCAGGGGGCGCGGTGGGCTCCGGCGGCGTGCGGGTCAGCCGGGCCGCGACCGCGGCGCAGTGCCGGGCCTCGGCGCTGTCCGCAGGGAAGGCGGCCCACGGGTCGGCCGGGTCGGCCCCGGTGCGCACGGCGAGGTCGTGCAGTTGCTCGGGGGTGAGCAGGTTCGCGTGGTTCTGCGGGTGTCCCGCGCTGGCCAGCCCGTAGCCCTTGACCGTGTAGGCGAAGATCACGGTGGGGCGCGTGTCGTCGATCCGGTCGAAGGCGTCGAGGAGTGCGGGCAGGTCGTGGCCGCCGAGGTCGCGGACCGCCTCGACCAGGGTGGTGTCGTCGACGTCCGCGATCACGGCGGCGACCGCGGCGGCGTCGGGTCCGATGCCGGGCAGGCGGCGTCGCAGTTCGCCGGCGTCGCAGCGCAGCAGCCGCTGGTACTCCGGGTTGGGCATCTCGTCGATCCGGCGCCCCAGGGCGTCGCCGCCCGGCCGGCCGATGAGGGCCTGCAGCCGGCGTCCGTACTTGACGGTGAGGACCTGCCACCCGGCCGCGTCGAACATCTGCTGCAGCCGGCCGGCGGCGATGTCGGGCACCACGCGGTCCAGCGACTGCCTGTTGAGGTCCACAATCCAGACGACCTCGCCGAGGCCGGCCGTGGCGGGGTCGAGGACGGCCTCCCACACCGCGCCCTCGTCCAGTTCGGCGTCGCCGACGAGCGAGTACTGCCGTCCGCCGCGCCGGGTACCGGTGCGGTCGTCGACGTAGCGGCCGGCCACCGCGCCCCAGATCGGCGCGGTCGCCCCGATGCCGACCGATCCGGTCGAGTAGTCGACCGGGTCGGGGTCCTTGGTGCGGCTCGGATAGCTCTGCAGTCCGCCGTACTCCCGCAGCCGGGTGAGGTAGGACCGGTCGAGCCGCCCCAGCAGGTAGTTGACGGCGTGCAGGACCGGCGAGGCGTGCGGCTTGACCGACACCCGGTCCTCAGCGGTCAGGCGGCCGAACCAGAGGGCGGTCATGATGCCGGCGATCGAGGCGCTGGAGGCCTGGTGGCCGCCGACCTTGAGCCCGGAGGGGTTGGGGCGCCCGCGGTTGGCGTGGTCGATCATTGCCGTCGCGAGCCACCGGACGCGGCGCTCGATCGATTCCAGGACCGCCGGTTCGTCCGCCGTCCCGAGTCCGTCCGTCCGGACCGCCGCGCCGGCGAAGGCGTCCGGCGGGGGCGGGGTGTGGGTGGTGCTGTGGGTCATCGCTCTCTCCCGGTCACTCGTCGGCTCAGCCCACGTACGGTCGCTCCCGGCGCATTTCCTGCCGGGCGACGGTACGTCGGTGCACGGCGTCGGGCCCGTCGACGATCCGCAGCACCCGCGCCCAGGCGTAGAAGTAGGCGAGCGGCAGGTCGTCGCTCACGCCGGCGCCCCCGAACACCTCGATGGCCCGGTCGATCACCCGGGTGGCGACGGCCGGGGCGACCACCTTGATCTGGGAGATCTCTCCGCGGGCCGCCTTCGCCCCGTGCCGGTCGATGAGCCCGGCCGTGTGCTGCACCAGCAGACGGGCCTGGTCGATGTCCATGCGGGAGTCGGCGATGAGCTCCTGGACGACCGGGTTGTCGGACAGCCGCTGCCCGAACGCCACCCGTTCCCCGGCGCGGCGGACCATCAGGGCCAGGGCCCGTTCGGCCATGCCCAGCGCGCGCATGGCGTGGTGGATGCGGCCGGGACCGAGCCGGGCCTGGGCGATGGTGAACCCGTCGCCCTCGGCGGCGAGGAGGTTCCCGGCCGGCACCCGCACCTGGTCGAAGACCAGCTCGGAGTGGCCGTGCTGGTCCTGGTAGCCGAAGATCGGCAGGTGCCGCTCGATGGTGAGTCCGGGCGTGTCCCGCTCCACCAGCACCATGGACTGCTGCCGGTGGGTGGGGGCGTCCGGGTCGGTCTTGCCCATCACGATGAAGATCCGGCAGCGCTCGTCCGCGGAGCCGGTGATCCACCACTTGCGTCCGGTGATGACGTAGGAGTCGCCGTCCCGCTCGATCGTGGTGGAGATGTTGGTGGCGTCGGAGGATGCCACGTCGGGTTCGGTCATCGCGAAGGCGGAGCGGATCTCTCCGGCGAGGAGGGGTTCGAGCCACCGCTTCTTCTGGTCGTCCGTGCCGAAGAGGGCGAACGTCTCCATGTTGCCGGTGTCGGGCGCCTGGCAGTTGATCGCCTCGGGCGCGATCACCGGGGACCAGCCGGTGATCTCGGCGATGGGGGCGTACTCGGCGTTCGACAGGCCGGAGACCGACGGCAGGAAGAGGTTCCACAGCCCCCGCTCGCGGGCGGAGGCCTTCAGCCTCTCCATCACGGGCGGGTAGCTGTGTTCGCCGTGCTCGCGCAGGTGGGCCGCCCAGACCGGTTCGGCCGGGAAGACCTCCTCGCGCATGAAGTCCCACATGCGGTCCTGCAGGGAAGTACTCATGAACAGCGCTCCTAGTGGCCGGACATGCCGCCGTCGACAGGCAGCGTGATGCCGGTGACGTACGTCGACGCGTTGCTTGCGAGGAACACCACGACCCCGTCGAGCTCGTGCGGCTCGCCCAGCCGCTGCAGCGTGGTGTTGTGCTCCAGGAAGTCGTTGAGCGCCGGACGCGGGATCGGGTCGGTCAGGTCCGTGGCGAAGTAGCCCGGGGCGATCGCGTTGACCCGGATGCCCTTGCGGCCCGACCACTGCTGGGCGAGGTCGCGGGTGAGGCCGACCAGGCCGGCCTTGCTGGAGACGTAGGCCGCCTGCGGGGCGAAGGGCTTGACCAGCGCGAGCGCGCTCGCGACGTTGATGATGCTCGACCCGGGCCGCATGACCCGGGCGCAGGACTGGGCCATCCAGTAGGCGCCCATGAGGTTCACTTCGACGACGCGGCGGAACTCCTCCGGTGTCTCGCGCAGGGCCGGGACGGCCGTACCGACACCGGCGTTGTTCACGAGCACGTCGACCGCGCCGAGTTCGGCGACGGCCCGGTCCACGACCTCGGCGCAGTCGTCCGGGGAGACGACGTCGCAGCGCACCGGCAGTGCCCGCACCCCGTGTTTCTCGACCTCTCGGGCGATGTCGTGCAGGCGGTCCACCCGGCGGGCGGCGAGGACCACGTCCGCTCCGGCGGCGGCCAGCGCGCGGGCGAAACCCGCTCCGAGGCCGGAGCTCGCGCCGGTGACGACGGCGACCCTGCCGGTCAGGGAGAACTGTTCGACGCCGGTCCTGGGCATCTCGTCCCGGGCCGCCATCAGACCAGCTCGACCAGGGTCGCGTTGGCCATGCCGCCGCCTTCGCACATGGTGATCACACCGCGCCGTCCGCCGGTGGCCTCCAGGTGGCTGATCAGGGTGGCGAGGATGCGGATGCCGGAGGCGCCCATCGGGTGGCCGAGGGCGATGGCTCCGCCCCGCGGGTTGACCTTCGCCAGGTCGACGCCGAGTTCGCGGGCCCACACCAGGGGTACGGGTGCGAACGCCTCGTTGACCTCGAAGACGTCGATGTCGTCGACCGTCAGGCCGGTCCGGGCCAGAAGGCGCTGGGTGGCGGGGATGACACCGGTGAGCATCAGCAGCGGGTCGCTGCCGGTCACCGCGAAGCCGGTGAGCCTCGCCCGCGGTGCGAGGCCCAGTTCGGCGGCCTTCGCCTCGCTCGTCACCAGGGCCGCGGAGGCCCCGTCGGTGAGGGGCGAGGAGTTGCCGGGCGTGATGTGCCACCCGATCTCCGGGAAGCGCTCCCCTAGCACGTCGTCCTGGAACGACGGGCGCAGGCCCGCCAGTTGGTCGGCGGTGGTGCCGGGGCGGATGGTCTCGTCGGCGGTGACGTCCCCGACGGGCACGATCTCCCGGGCGAAGTCGCCGGCGGTGGCGCGGGCCGCGGCGAGTTCGTGGGAGCGTGCGGCGAACTCGTCCAGCTCCCGCCGGCCGAGCTTCCAGCGTCCCGCGATGATCTCGGCGGAGACTCCCTGACCGACCAGCCCTTCGGGGTAACGGCCCGCCAGGGGCGCGAACGGCTTGCCGTCGCGCCCCGGGAACCCGAGCGGCACCCTGCTCATGGACTCCACACCGCCGGCGACCACCACGTCGTAGGCACCGCTCATCACGCCCTGGGCGGCGAAGTGCAGTGCCTGCTGGGCGGATCCGCACTGGCGGTCGACGGTGGTGGCCGGCACGGACTCCGGGTAGCCGGCGGTGAGCAGGGCGGTCCGGGCCACGTTGGTGGCCTGGTCCCCGGCCTGACCGACACAGCCGGCGATCACGTCGTCGATCCGCGCCGGGTCGACCCCGGTGCGTTCGAGCAGGGCCGTCAGCGTCGTGGCCAGCAGGTCGGCCGGGTGCACGCCGGACAGGGCGCCGCCGGGCTTGCCCCGGCCGGAGGGAGTGCGCACCGTGTCGACGACGACGGCAGGAGACAGCTCGGGCATGGGTTTCTCCTGAGTGGGACGGTCAGGTCGGGGCCGGGGCGCCAGGCCGGGTCAGGCGTCCGCGAGCTGCGGGATCACCTTGCTGCCGAAGAGCTCGATGGCGTCGAACAGCTCCGGCTCCGGCATGCCGCCCATGTCCATGTAGGCGAGATGCGTGGTGACCTTGAGCTGCTCGCTCAGCCGGGAGATCCGGTCGACGACCTCATCCGGGCTGCCGACGATGGCCGGGCCCTTGGTGGTGAGCCAGTCGAAGTTGAAGGGACGCTGATTCTGCTTCGGGACGGCGGGGTTGATCTGCGCGAGCAGCTCGTTCATCCAGGCGTGGTAGGCGGCGTACCGCGGTTCCCACTGGTCGCGCGCCGACTTGCTGTCGGGGCCGACCCAGACGTGCCAGCCCGCACCGATCTCCGGCTCCCAGTCGTGGCCGGACTCCTCCCACTTGGCGAGGTAGTGGTCCACGACCTTGGTGAAGAACGACGGGTCGCCGAAGGCGCTGGGAAGCATCAGCTTCCATCCCAGGCGGGCGGCGAGTTCCACGGACTCCAGGGAGCTGCCGCCGCCGATCCACATGCAGTCGCGGGCGGGCTGGACCGGAGCCGGCTGCAGGGACTCGCCGTTGATCGAGGGCCGGAACTGGCCGGACCAGTGCAGGGGTTCGCCGGTCCAGAGCTTGTCGACGAGCTCCGCGTTCTCCTTGAAGCGGGCGGCGGACTCGTCCAGGCTCTGGCCGAAGAGAGTGTAGGTCGAGGCGAAGAAGTTGCCCCGGCCGTGCACGACGTCGACCCGGCCGTCCGACAGCACGTCGACCGTGGCGTAGTCCTCGGCGATGCGCAGACCGTCCAGGTTGGCGAGCAGGGTGACGGCGGTGCCGAGGCGCAGGGTGGTGGTGCGCTCCGCGATGGCGGCGAGGACGACGGGCGGTGCCGAGTAGATGTACTCGATCCCGTGGTGCTCGCCCATGTTGATGCCGTTGAAGCCGGTCGACTCGGCGAGGACGGCCATCTCCGGAAACATCTTGTAGCGGCGCGCGTTGGTGCTCCGCTCACCGGTCACGGGGTCGGTGACGAGGTCACCCAGCGACATCAGGTTGAACTTCATGGAGCCTCTTTCGCGTCAGGCCGACAGGGCACTCACAAGGAGCCTTACGGAGCATTAATCTAACACCCTTTGGTTAAGGGGTCAATCGTCGAGGAAGGAGCGGATGGCGTCGACAAAAGCGTCGTTGCGGTCGCCGACGACCATGTGTCCCGCGCCGTCGAGCGTGACCGCGCGGGCCGTGGGCATGACCGTCAGGAACTCGCCCACCTCGTCCTCCCGGACGACGTCGCTGGCACCGCCCGCGACCAGCAGGGTGGGCACGGTGACCGACTTCGCGGCGTCGACCGCCTCGTCCGGCCGGACCAGCGGGTTCGGGCCGTCGTTGCTTCTCAGAATCGCCGGGTCCCAGTGCCACCGCCACCGTCCGTCCGCGCCGCGGCGCACGTTGCGGTGCAGCCCTTCGGGACTCGAACGCCGTCTGCCCGGGTTGTAGGCCGCGACGGCATCGGCGACCTCCGCGAGGGACTCGAACCCGTCGAGGTGCGCCGTCATGAACTGCCGGATGCGTGCGACGCCGGCCGGGTGGGGCCGCGGTGTGATGTCGACCAGCACCAGACGGTCGGTCAGGCGGGGGCGCCTGGCCAGTGCCATCAGCGCGGTCATTCCGCCGAGGGACGCGCCGGCCAGGCAGGCGGGACGGCCCCCGCCCACCTGGTCCAGGACGCACTCCAGGTCGTCGACGTAGCGGGCGATGGAGTAGTCCCCGTCGCCCGCCCAGTCACTCTCGCCGTGCCCGCGTGCGTCGTAGGTCACGGTCGTCCAGCCGTCGCCCGCCAGGGTCTCGGCGGCGCGGCTCCAGGAGTGCCGGGTCTGGCCCCCTCCGTGAAGCAGCACCACCGGGCCGCGCCCGGCGCCGGGCGCGGCCGGTTCACGCACGTCGGCCACGATCCTCCCGGCCGTGCCGCGCAGGACCAGGGGAGCCCGATCCACGGTCACCTCCGGCCCGCGGACGCCGTCCGCAGCGCGCCCAGGATCTCGTCGTTGTGCTCACCGAGCAGCGGCGCACCGCGCCGGACGGTGCCCGGTGTCCGGCTCAGCTTGGGCACCACACCGGGCATCGGGACGCTCTCGCCGTCCAGCGACGGATCGGGCACCTCCACGACCATGTCCCGCGCGCGGTAGTGCGGGTCGCCGAGGATGTCGGGCGCGGTGTAGATCCGACCGGCCGGCACCCCCGCCTTGTCCAGCACGCCGAGGAGTTCGTCGACCGTCTGCCCGCGCGTCCACCGCGCGATCTCGGCGTCCAGTTCGAGCTGGTGCTCGCCTCGCAGCAGATGGGTGGCGTAACGGCCGTCCGGCGCGGCCCACTCGGGGCGCTCCATCACGGCGGCGAGCCGGCTGAACACGGTGTCCTTGTTGGCCCCCATGACGATCCACCGTCCGTCGGACGTGGGGTAGACACTGGAGGGCGCGATGCCCGGCAGCAGGGGTCCGGAGGGTCCGCGCACCTTCCCCAGTTTCACGAACTCGGGAAGGATCGACTCCATGTACATCCACGTCGCCTCGTAGAGCGCCACGTCGATCACCTGGCCCCGGGGCCCTGGACGCAGATGGCCCGACAGCAGGGCGAGCAGCGCGCCGATGAAGCCCTGAGTGCCGGCGAGGGCGTCCCCGATGGAGATGCCGACCCGCACGGGCGGCCGGTCCGGCTCACCGGAGAGGTGCCGGAAGCCGCTCATCGCCTCGGCGATGGAGCCGAATCCGGCGCGGTCGCGCAGGGGACCCGTCTGCCCGTAGCCGGTGATGCGGACCATGACCAGGTCCGGGTTGCCGGCGTGCAGGTCCTCGGGGCCGAGGCCCCAACGCTCCATGGTGCCGGGACGGAAGTTCTCGATGACCACGTCGGCCGTACGGGCCAGTTCGCGGAAGGCGGCCTGCCCCTCGGCGTCGCGGAGGTCGAGGGTGACCGACTTCTTGCCGCGGCCGATGATGGGCCAGTACAGCCCCACGCCCTTGTAGAGCCCGCCCCAGCGGCGCATGTCGTCACCGGCCGGAGGTTCGACCTTGATGACCTCGGCGCCGTGGTCGGCGAACAGATGGGCGCAGAAGGGACCGCTGATGATGTGTCCGGCCTCGAGGACGCGCAGGCCGGCGAGCGCGCCGCCGTCGGCCGACGCCGCCCGGGCGGTCATCGGTCGAACCCGTTCTGCGTCAGCCAGCCGTCGATGTGGTCGACCGCGGACTGGAGGTGTTCCTTCTGACCGCTGTAGTAGTGGTTCGCGCCCTCGATGACGCTGAGTTGCTTGTTCTCGTGGGCGATGCCCTCGTAGATGGCCTGGGGGTGGGCCGGCGGGCACGCGTCGTCGCGGGAGTTCTCCAGAAGGAGCACCGGGACGGTGACCCGGGACGCCGCGTCGACGGCGTCGACCTGTGCGGTGTCGTAGGACCACTGGGAGAGCCAGCTGCGGGTGGTGGTGAAGCGGCCCAGCGCCGAGGGGCCGTCGTTGACCAGGCGGGGATCGCCCAGGTAGGAGCCGGGGGCCCGGTCGTTGGGGTCGACGGCGAGGTCCAGCCAGCGGGGGTCGGCCATGGTGCCCTGCACCACGAAGCAGTGCTCCTCCTGGTCGCGTCCGGCCGCCTTCAGGTCGGCCAGCCGCTCCTGGGCGTAGGCGGTGATGCGGCGGCTGCGGGCCACCTGGGCCGCGCGGTACTCGGCCAGGAACTCCGCTGTGTACGGGGGCTGGTCGGGGTTCTCGGGGGAGTACAGGTTCAGGTGGGGGTCGCGCTCGTCGGGGCGCGACTCGTCCAGGATCGAGGCGTCCAAGAAGTCGGTCAGCAGGTGGTGGCGGCTGCGGTGCGCCGCGAGGATCATCACCCCGTCGGCCGGGGTGAGCCGGGTGTCGGCGAGCGGGGTGTACTCCCCCGCGCCGGTGAGCTTGATGACCGGCTTCTCGGCCTCGGCCTGATAGCCCATCATCAGCGAGCCGCCGCCGCTCCATCCGGCCAGGACGACCCGCTCGTAGCCGAGGCGCTCCTTGGCGTCCTTCACCACGGCGCCGAGGTCGAGCAGGACGTTCTCCATGATCAGCGCGGCGTCGCCGTTGCTGTAGCGGGTGCCGGCGGCGACCACGTGGAATCCGGCGCGGGCCAGCGCCGAGAACATCGGCAGGTAGCCGGGCGATCCGATCGGGTGCATGGCGACCACGCAGGTGGTGGACGGGTTCTCACCACGGAGCAACTGCGCCTGCAGCACCACCGAGTCACCGATCGTGCCGTAGACGTCCTTGCGGTTGGAGTTGTCCCGTTGCACCACGAGGTAGGGGGTGCGGGTGTACTTCACGGACCTGTCCGCGGGCATGGGCGTTCCTCCAGTGCTCGACGTCGTGCGGGCCGGCTGTCAGATGCCGTCCACAAAACCATACAGTGTTTGGATCCTGGTGTGCAGCTCCGGCCCGGGGCCGGGGTTTTTCCACGCGGCCCCGGGCCGGATCAGGGCGGGGCGGGGCCCGTCGGAGACCGACTGCCCGCGCGAAGCCGAGAGCTCGCGGGGAACCGCCGGCACCGCGGCGGACCGCGGTGCCGGCCCCCACGAGCCCGGCAGGAACCGTACGAGCGGTCCCCTACGAAGAGGTGTCCCGCGAGAGGTAGCCCCGGCGCTCGCCGGACACGAAGGTCTCGCGGGCCTCGCGCGCGTCACCGCGCATGTTCAGTTCGAGGGTCAGCGCGGTCTCCTGGCGGTACAGCGGGCCGATATCCCGCCGGGCGCTGCCGTTGATGGCCTTCTTGGCCGCCCGGACCACCGACGGCGTCTTGGACGCGATCACCGTGGCCAGCCGCCGGGCCTCCACCGGCACCGACTCCTCGTCGGGCACCGCGACCACGGTCCCGTAGGAGGCCAGCTCCCGCCCCAGGACCGGCTCGCAGGTGAGCATGGCCTGGCGCAGCCGCTTGTCCGGCATCAGGCCCATCGCCTGGACCGCGCCGCCGGTGGCACCGTTGTCGACCTCGGCGAGCACGAAACGGCACTCCTCGTCGGCGACCACGATGTCGCAGGCCCCGGCGACCAGGACGCCCAGCCCGATGCAGTAGCGGTGCACGGCGGCGATCACGGGGGCGGCGCACTCGTGCAGGGCCACGGTCAGGTCGGTGGAGCCGTTGACCTGCCCGAGGATGCCCTCGAAGCCGGGCAGCCGCTGGACCTCCTTGACGTCACCGCCCCCGATGAAGCCCCGGCCCTCGCCGCGCAGGACCACCGCACGCACCTCGGGGCGGTCGTCGACGCCCTCCACGAGGGCCGCCAACTCGGCGAGGTCCTCGATCCCGAGGGCGTTGACCGGCGGGGCGTCGATAACCAGTTCGAGGACGCCCTCCGCGGACAGCTTCTGATGGATGGGCACGGTCTCGTCCTTTGGTCAGCGTCCGCGCTCGTCGCCGGTCAGCGACGGGACCTTCGGGTGCGGCATGGGGTGGGCCAGGGGCGGGGCCTCGTCGGGCGCCTCGGCCCGGCACATCTCGACCGCCTTGGCGTAGACGGCGACCTGCCGGTCCTCCAGCTCGTAGTCGAACTTGCCGGTGTACATCGGGTACACCTCGGGGGTGGGCGGGTTCTCCCACAGCCACTCGACGGTCTCCACCAGCGCGTCGTGCGCCGTGATGACGTCCTTGTGCCCGAGCTGGGTACGGATCTTGGAGGCGTCGACCGTCATGTGCGGCCGGGAGGCCGGGGCCAGGAACTCGTTGACGGCGGACGGCGCGATGAGGGAGGGGATGCCGATGAACTCCAGGTCCGCGCCGCAGATACCGGCGACCGTCTCGGCCCACTGCCGCATGCTGAACTGGTCGTCGTCGGCGACGTTGTAGGACTCGCCGTCGGCCAGCTCGGGCTGGTCGACGATCGCCATGATGCCCGCGGCCGCGTTGCGGGCGGCGCAGCGGAAGATCAGCCAGAGGCCGTCGTCGGGCAGGATCATGTACTTCCGGCCGTCCTGGATCCGCTTCAGCACCGCCCACTCCCACGGCACGATGTTGCGCGGGCCGTAGATCTGCGGATACCGGACGTAGGACGCCTTGTAGGCGCCGTTCGCGGCCCGCTCCATCACCGAGCGCTCGGCGTTGAGGATCTGCATCGCGAACTTCGCGGGCGCCTCGGCCGTGTCGGCGAGCGGGCTGTCCTCACGGGCGTTGATCTTCATGCCCCACGGCTTGGAGCCCTGCGGCTCGATGAAGCCCCGGTAGACCGGCACGCCGCCGACGCAGACGAGCTGGTCGGTCTTGCCGGCGAAGAACTCCCCGGTCACCCGCATCCGGCCGTAGGTCGCGACCACGAGGTCCCACTCCTGGCCGCCGACGACCTCCTGGAGCGTCTCGGCGAAGTGCGGGTCGGCGTGCAGGTGCCGGACGTCGGGCAGGCCGGGCGGCTCGTGGGCGCCGCGGTGCAGCATGGTGACGTCGTGGCCCCGGTCGAGCAGCCCCTGCAGGATGTGCGGGCCGGTCGGGCCGGTACCGCCGATGACCAGTGTCCTCTTACTCATGGCTCAGTCCTCGATTCCACGGCTGACCGCGGGGGCCAGCCCTTCGCTGAAGGCGGTCTGTCCGCCGTCGACCGGGATGACCGCGCCGGTGATGAAGCTGGAGAGGTCGGAGGCGAGGAACACCACCGCCTGTGCCATCTCCTCGGGCCGGCCGACCCGGTTCAGCAGATGCGAGCGCTCGACCTCGCGCAGCCGCTCCGCGGGCAGGCCGCTGCGCAGGGCAGGGGTGTCGAAGACCCCGGGCACGATGGCGTTGCAGCGCACGCCCCGCGCCCCGTAGTGCACCGCCACCGTGCGGGTCAGCCCGATGATGCCGGCCTTGGCGGTGTTGTAGCTCATCCGCCAGGTGGCGCCGGTGACGCCGCGGGTGGAGGACATGTTGACGATGCTGCCCTTCCCCGCCTCGAGCATCCCGGGCAGCACGTGCTTGCAGCCGAGTGCCGCTCCGGTCAGGGTGATCGACAGGCTGGTGTTCCAGGCGTCCAGGTCCAGGTGGAGCGGATCGCGGTCGAGGTCCATCACGGGCCCGCCGGTGAGGGCGGCGTTGTTGTGCAGCACGGTGACCGGCGCGGAGAACGCGCGGCGGGCCGCTGCCACCGCCTCCTCCCAGGACGCCTCGTCGGCGATGTCCAGGACCGCCGCGGTGGCCGAGCCGCCCGCCGCGGTGATCGCGGCGGCGGTGGCGGTGGCGGTGTCGCCGTTCACGTCGGTCACCAGCACCTTCGCGCCCGCCGCGGCGAGGGCCTCCGCGGAGGCCCGGCCCATTCCGGAGCCGGCGCCGGTGACCAGCGCGACCCTCTCGTCCAGGGAACCCATCGTCGTGTTCTCCGTTCACCTCGGCGTAAAACCAAACAGTGTTCTATCAGGGTCGGCGACGCGGGGGAAGGAGGGTCAGTCCCCGGCGCGCATGTGGTCGTCCAGGAGGGGCGGCCGGTCGGTCGCGAAGTCCTCGGGCAGATACCGCTCGGCGAACTCGCGGGTGTCGTAGAAGTAGTCACGCACCCAACGGATGCGGCCGTCCTCGACCTTGAGCGTGCCCATCACCTTGAACGAGTGGAGCAGCCTGCCGTCGGCGTCGACGGAGTCGTCGTACCGCTCGGTGAGGACGTAGGGGCCCTCGGCGGCGGCGTGCACCAGCTCGAAACGGAAGCCCGCCACCCCCTTACTGGCCTTCGCCTTCTCCAGGTCCGCCACCAGCTGCTCCAGGCTGGTCACCCGGGGCGGGTCGAAGCCGGCGGAGGCCCACCACAGGTCGTCGTGGCACAGCCGCCGGGCGGTCGCCACCATGTCGTCGTGGGTGGGCCCGAAGTGTGCGAAGAAGTCGCGCACCACGGTCAGCGGATCGGTGCTCACGTCCCCTCCTCCCTCTCTCCGGCCGGTGGGCCGGTCGCGGACCGTTCGTTCTCGTGGTCGTAGCGGTAGGCCGTGAGCACGGACTCGTCCTCGCCCGCGTGGAAGCGGCGGACCAGGTCATCGAAGTCCACGCTGTGGCCCACCGGGTGCCTGGCGAAGGCGGGCGAGCGCAGGAACGCGGTCGCCTCCTCGTTGTCGACGAAGCGGTCGATCTGCAGCTCGGCCCGGTTCCCGTCCGGGTCCTGGTAGTAGAGCGACAGCGTCGGGCCGTGGTTGACCGCCCAGGTGGGGACGGTGCCCCCGGCCTTGAGGCGCTCGTAGGTGGCGACCAGGTCGGCCAGGCTCGCGTAGGTGAACGCGATGTGGTCCAGGCCCGCCGCCCGCTCGGCGGGGCCGCCGAGGCCGGGCGGCGCGACGACCGCGATCCGGTGGTGCTCGTCGTCGAAGGTCAGGAATCCGATGAACTCGTTCTCGAACACCACCTCCGCCTGGAGTAGGCCGGCCCACCAGTCGAGCACCGGCCGGAAGTGCCGGGTGCGGAGCACCACGTGGGCGAGGCGGGCGGGCACGACCCGGCGGGCCGTGCCCCCGTCCCCGCTCATCAGCTGTGCTCCCCGACCAGATCGCCGTCGCGCCGGCCGGCGGGCTCCGCGGTGTCCTGCGGGCCGTCGGACTCGCCGGACGCAGCGGGCTCGTCGGGCTCGTCGGATTCGTCGGATTCGTCGCCTCCGCCGAGGTAGGCGCTGAGCACCCGCGGGTCGTTGCGGACCTCGTCGGGGCTGCCGTTGACGAGGACGGCGCCGGCGGTCAGCACGGTCACCTCGTCGCAGGCGGCGAGCACCATGTCGATGTTGTGCTCGACCAGCAGGATGCCCATGCCCCAGTCCTTGGCCAGGCGGCGCAGCAGCGCGGCCAGGTCCTGGGCCTCGGGGTCGCTGAGACCGGCGGCGGGCTCGTCGAGGCAGAGCACCGAGGGGGTGCTGGCGACGGCCCGGGCGATCGCCGCGAGGCGGCGGTGGCCCATGGAGAGCTCGCCGGGCTTCAGGTCGAGCTCGTCCAGCAGGTTGAACTCGCGGGCCGCCGCGAGGGCGACGCCGTTGAGCTGGATGCGGCCCGGCCGCACGAAGTCGGCACCGTACTTCAACGGGCTCCACTGCTCGCTCGCGATGGCGAGGTTCTCGCGCAGGGTGAGGTCCTCGAACAGCTCCAGGGACTGGAAGGAGCGTCCCAGGCCGGCCTTCAGCCGCTTCTGGGGCGTCAGGCGGGTGAGGTCGGTGCCGTCGAGGTCGACCGTGCCCGTCTCGGTCCGGACGAAGCCGGTGACGGCGTCGATGACGGTGGTCTTGCCCGCGCCGTTGGGGCCGATCAGGCCGTGCACGGTGCCGGGTTCGACGGTGAACGTGGCGTCGGCGACGGCGATCACGTTGCCGAAGCGCACCCGCACCCCGGAGACGGTGAGCCGCTTGGCCGGCACCGGCTCGGCCTTGACGGCCTCGGCCGCCTCGACGTCCGCGGCGTCAGCGACCGGCTCGGCCTTCTTGCGGCGCAGCCTGCGTCCGACGCCCTTGACCAGTTCGACGTTGACCTGCCACAGCCCGGAGGGGTTCTGCACCAGGATGACCAGCAGCATCAGGCCGCTGATCAGCGGCAGCCAGGACTCGATCGAGTGGATGCCGGAGAACAGTTCCGAGCCGACGCCGGACGGCATCAGGGTGCCGCCCATGACACCGCCGCCGACGTATCCGGCGCCGCCCACCACGGTCATGGCGACGACCACGATGGAGTTGAAGGTGTCGAAGTTGACGGTCACCACGCTGAAGCTGCGGAAGGTGAGGACCACACCGGCGATGGCCGCGATGCCGGCCGCCGCGCCGAACGCGAACAGCTTGGCCCCGAAGACGCTGACGCCCAGCGAGGCCGCCGCGCGCTCGTTGCTCCGCACGGCCAGCAGCCGCCGGCCGACGGCGCCACGGCGCAGGTTGAGGACGCCGACCGCCACGAGCACCAGCAGGACGAGCGCCATCACGGCGTAGTTGCCGGGTGCCAGCAGGCCGCTGACGTTCAGCCCGAAGATCTCGATGGGCGGGACGACGATGCCGCTGGTGCCGCCGCTGTAGTCGCTGTTGTTGAGGACGATGTTGTAGATGACGACGGCGAGGCCGAGGGTGACGATGGCCAGGTTGATGCCGCGGGTGCGCAGGGCGGGCAGCGCCACCAGCACGCCGAGCAGCGCGGTGATGGCCACGGCGCCCACGAGGGCGGCGAGGAAGGGCCACTTCAGGTCGGCCACCAGGCGGGCGGCGACCAGGGCTCCGAAGCCGGCCAGCACGTACTGGGCGAGCGAGAGCTGCCCGGCGTAGCCGGTGACGAGCACGATGGACACGCACAGGATCGCGAAGCCCATGGTGACGGTGACGGCGTTGGTCCAGGCGAGGTCGAACACCGAGGAGACCAGCCAGGCCATGACCGCGGTGACGACGACGGTCGGGACGACCCGCACCTTGCCGGAGCCGACGTCGATCATGCGGTCCAGCACGTGGCTGCGCAGCGGGATGCCGCGGCCGCGCAGCACCATGACGACGACCACGATGATGAAGGGCACGCTGGCCGACCAGCCGGGCGCGCTGACGTAGCGGGCCAGGAGGGACTCGATGACGCCGAGGCCGACGGCTCCGGCGAAGACGATCGGGAACGAGTTGAAGTTGGCGATGAGGCCGACGGCCAGGGCGGGGATCACCAGCATGGCGAGGACCTGCGGCTGCAGGTAGGTGATCGGCGCGATCAGCGCGCCCGCGAGGGCGCTGAGGCCGGCGCCCAGGGCCCAGTTGACGGTCGCGATGCGCTCCGGGGAGTGCCCGAGGCTCGCGGCGACGCGGACGTTCTCGGCGACCGCACCGGTGGCGCGGCCGAACGTGGTCCGGCGGTAGACGAACCAGAGCGCGACGGTGGAGGCGGCGCCGAGGAGGAAGAGGATCATGCGGTCGGCGCCGACGTAGACGTCCGGGGCGACCTGGATGCCGTTGGTCGGCAGCAGCGAGGGCGCCGCCTTGAGGTCGCTGCCGTAGATGAGGACGGCGGCGGATGTCAGCACCATCAGCACGGCCAGGGTCGAGATGACCTTCAGCAGGGCCGAGGCGTCCTTCATCGGTCTGAGGATCAACAGCTGCACCAGGGTGCCGAGGACCGCGCCCACCACGACGGCGAAGACCAGGCCGAGCCAGCGCGGGAGCGAGAAGCCCACCACCGCCTGGTAGTAGGCGTAGCCGCCGACCATGACGAAGCCGCCCTGGGCGAAGTTCAGGATGCCGGATCCCCGGTAGACCAGTACCAGCCCCTGGGCGATCAGCGCGTAGAGCGCACCGGCTCCCAGGCCGATGAGCACATACCGGAGGATGTCCATGGAGGTGTCTCCTGTGAGTGGTGAGGCCGGGAGCGCGTCAGGCGGCGCTGTCGTGGTCGGAGAGGTAACGGCGCCGGATCTCCTCGTCGCCGTCCGCGGAGTCGCCGCTCGCGACGAGTTCGCCGCGGCGCATCAGGTACCAGCGGTCGGAGGCGCCGAGGGCACGGCGCGCCTGCTGCTCCACGAGCAGCACCCCGATGTCCAGCGTGGTAGCGGCGTCGCGGAGCGCCGCGAGGAGCCGGTCGACCACGATCGGTCCCAGGCCCAGGGAGAGCTCGTCGGCGAGCAGGACCTTCGGCCGCCGGGCGAGCGCGCGGCCGAGGGTGAGCATCTGCTGTTCGCCGCCGGAGAGGAGTCCGGCCCGGCGGTCGAGCAGTTTGCCCAGTTCGGGGAAGACCTCGACGGCGGGCTCGAGGCCGCCGCTGCCCAGGAGCAGGTTGTCCCGTACCGACATCGACATGATGACGGAGCGTTCCTCGGGAACGAAGCCGAGGCCGGCCGCCGCGCGCTTGTGCAGGCCGCCGGTGAGCGGTGCGCCGAACCAGCTGATCTCCCCGCCCAGCGGGCGCAGCTCGCCGGCGAGCGTCAGCAGGGTGGTCGACTTGCCGGCGCCGTTGGGCCCGAGCAGCGCGACGATCTCACCGGCGTGGACCTCGAGGTCCAGCCCGCGTACGACGGCGAGTTCGCCGTAGCCGGCGACGAGCGACGTCGCCCGCAGGGCGGCGGCTCGCGCCGTGCCGGGCTCGGTGTGGGCGACTTCAGTCACGTCATCTCCCTCAGCGGTGGTGGAGCCGGGTGTGCCGTCACCGGGTGGCGGTGACGGCACACACAGCGTAGTAAACGCTGTTTGGTTTTACGCCCGTCTCAAGTGGAGCGCAAGGGTTGCGCGCGGCCGGATTATCGCGAGACATGGCGCGAACGCATCCCTTGAAGTACCGAGCTGTGCGTGATTAACCTAACTGCGTTTCGTTATACGTGGCAAGGACTCCGTCTCCCAGGGCAAGGAAGCTCATGAAGCGAAGACTGTTCTCCACCCTCGCCGTATCCACCCTCGTCCTCGGTTCCGTGGCCGCGTGCGGCGGCTCCGACGCGGATTCCGCCGCCGCCGAGGGCCCCATCAAGCTCATGTCGATCGGCTCCTTCGAGACACCGGTCTTCTCGACCCCCCAGGTCGAGACGGCACTGCGGGCGAAGATCGCCGACATCAACGAGAACGGCGGTATCGACGGGCGCAAGGTCGAACTCAAGATCTGCAACGACAAGTTCGACCCCAACGAGGCCACCTCCTGCGCCCAGCGCGCGGTGACGGACGGCATGCACGCCGTGATCGGCGGCGCCTCTCCCTTCTCACCCCAGTTCCTCCCGGTCCTCGAGGCCGCGAAGATCCCGCTGGTGGCCGGCAGCGCCAGCTCGGGCGGGGCCGAGCTGCAGAGCGAGATCTCCTTCCCCGTGAACGCGGGCGCCCCCGGCATGTCGCTCGGCACCGGGCGCCTCGCCGCCCAGGCCGGTTCCTCCACCGTCGTCATCGCCTCCGACAACGAGGGCTCGCAGACCGGCGCCGACCTGAGCATCAAGGGCGCCGAGTCGGCCGGCGCCAAGATGACCAAGGTCACCATGAAGCTGGGCGCCCCAGACGTCTCCGCGACCGTCGCCCGTGCCCTGCAGCTGAAGCCGGACGCCATCGCCCTGCAGGTCGTCACCGAGGACGCGCTGAAGGTGGTCAAGAGCCTGCGCCAGTCCGGGTACGAGGGCGCGGTCACCGCTCCCGGCTCCCTCTTCCCGCCGGCCAGCCTGGAGGCGCTCGGCGACTTCGCCGAGGGCGTCCGCATGACCAGCCGGGTGGTACCGCCCACGTCCACCGACATCCCCCAGGTCAAGGAGTTCCTGGCACAGATGAAGAAGGAGGACCCCAAGGCCCAGACCGACGACCTCGCCCTCAACGCCTGGACCGGCATGTACCTGCTGGCCGAGGTGCTCAAGGGCCGGGACGTCACCGACGGCGCCTCGGTGATCGCCGCCTTCGAAGCCGTCGAGAAGCCGATCGTGCTCGGCACCGCCCCGGACTACCCGGGCGTGCCCGCGACCCCGGACGCCGAGGAGTACCCGCGTGTCCCGCAGTTCGACACGGTCGGCAGCACCGTCAAGGACGGCAAGGTGGTCCGCGAGGGCGACTTCTTCAACCCGCTCGAGGCGTGAGCGTGGACACCGTCGTCGTCACCGGGGGAGCCAGCGGCATCGGCGCGGCCACCTGCCGGTATCTCACCGAGCAGGGCTACCGGGTGGTCGTCGCCGATCTGCAGCGCACGGAGGGTGAACGGCTGGCAGCCGAGCTGGACGGCCTCTTCGTGCACCACGACGTCGGCGATCCGGCCTCGTGGGAGACGCTCATGACCGCGGCGGTGGACCGCTTCGGTCCGCTGCACGGCCTGGTGGCCGCCGCCGGGGTCAAGAGCGAGTACCTCCTCCAGGGCCCGCCCGACCCGGTCCTGTTCCACCGCGCCGCCACGGTCAACCAGCTCGGAGTGATCCTCGGGGTCCAGATCGTCGGGGAGTACCTGCGGGAGCAGGGCCGGGGCTCCATCGTCAACATCGCCTCCGGCGCGGCGATGCCTCCGGCGCAGAGCCCGGACGTCGCCTACGTCAGCACCAAGTGGGGGGTGCGCGGGATCAGCCGGGTCGCCGCGCGGCGGCTCGCACCGCACGGCGTACGCGTCAACACGGTGCTGCCCGGGCTGGTCCGCACCCCGATGATCGCCGGCATCACGGAACGGGACCCCGAACGGGTCGCGTCCGTGGAGGCGGCGATCCCGATGGGCCGGATGGGCCGCCCGGAGGAGATCGCCCGGGCCGTCTACTTCTTCGTCTCCGAACTCGGCTCGTACGCCACCGGCGCCGAACTGGTCGTCGACGGGGGGTCACTGGCCTGAGAGGCCCGGCACGGCCGAGGGGCCCGGGGAGATCCCCGGGCCCCTCGGCCGTGCGCCGCCGACCGTGTTCCTCCGCCCCGGGCCCGGTGGCGGCACGGAGCAGGGCTCTCCCGCTCCCCGGCAGGCCTACCGAGTCCCGGGGGAGCCATGCGCCCGCGGCCGGCTCCCGGACCCTGCCGGGAGGAGGCCGTACCGCCCCGGGCCGCCCCTTCGCCCCCGCCGGTACGCCCGGCGCACCCGGTCCACCCGGCGCGTCGAGGAGCACCGCGTGGCGCACCGTCCGCCGTCACCGTCCGGCCCGGCACAGCGCATGCGGACGGCCGGTGGCCATCTGGTCCACCGGCCGTCCGCCGTCGTGCACCGCCCTGGTGGGTCAGCCCGCCAGCGGGTCGAAGAACTCGCCGTCCGGGACGATCTTGCCGTCGTTGACGGTGCTCGGCATCACCTCGAAGACCGCGACGCGCGGGTACTCCTTGTGCGGCGCGTCGCCGCCGAGGCCCGGGTAGTCGGGGTAGATGCCGAACAGGTCCACCGACTTGTCGATCTTCGAGAGGGCGTCGATGACCGACTGTCCGTCGGTGACCTTCTTGCCGCTCAGGATGCCGGGCAGGGCGCGCACGGAGAGCCAGCCGTTGAGGCTGATGTCGTCAATGGGCGCGTCGGCGTCGAGGGCGCGCACCTCCTTGTTGAACCGCGCGATCATCTTGTTCTCGGTGTACGCCGCGGGAAGGCCGCGCCCGGCGAGCACGATGCCCTCCGCCTTGTCGCCGAGCGCCTTGATCGAGGCCGGGTTGACGATCGACGCCGGGCCGGTGATCGGACCCTTGAACCCGTTCTCGCGCAGGGCCGACACGATGCGCGTCGCGGTGTCGCCGGAGGCGGTGATGACGACCCCGTCGGGCTTCTGGTCGAGCACCTTGAGCGCGGTCGGGTTGTAGTCGGCGGCCGTGAGCGGGGCGACCACCTCCTTCACGGTTCCGCCGGCCTTCTTGACGCCCAGCTCGGCCTGCTTGACGGAGGCGCGGCTGGAGGCGTTGTCCCCGGGGACGACGACGACCTTGTCGCCGCCGCGCTCCGCGGCCAGTCGGCCGGCGGCGATGACGAAGGCGCTGGACCCGGCGTTGATCGGGTAGAACGCCGCCTCCTCGCTCTCCGCGGTGCCGTCACCGCCGCCGGGGCCGATGAACGGGATCTTCGCCGCCTCCAGGACGGGGGCGAGCGCGGCCGTGTGCGGCGTCATGCCGCCGACGACGGCGGCGACGCCCTCGCTGATCGCGCGCTGGGCGCAGGCGGTGGCCTCGTTGGGGTCGAACTTGTCGTTGCAGAAGGAGACCTTGAGCTTGCGGCCGTCGATCCCGCCCTCCTTGTTCACCGCGTCGGCCGAGGCCTGGATGGCGGTCTGGAGCTGGGGGATCGAGTAGACCGAGCTCTCGAAGGAGGCGATCGACATGATCTTGATGGGGCCTTCGGCGCCCGCCGAGGAGCTGGAGTCGCCCCCGCCGCACGCGGTGAGCGGCAGGGCCAGGGCGAGTGTCGCGGCGGCGATTTTCGCGGAGCGGTGCACGGATGTCTCCTAGGTGATCAGGACTTGAGAGAGTGAGGAACGGGCCGCTCCACTGACGCCGTTCGCGCGGCAGGAGTCTCGAGCGGGCTCCGCGGTCGCCGGACCGGTCCGATCCATGCGGGGTGGGCGGGGCCGGGCCGCGGGGTTGCGGCACGGCCCGGCGTACTCAGAAGGTCTGTGCGAGCAGGGTCGCTTCACGGGTGGCGGTGGTGACGCCGCGGGGTGCGATCGCGTCGCCGCAGGTGTGCGCGGTGACGCCGAGCGCCTGAAGTTCGTGGACCAGCCCGTCGCGCGGCACGGGGTGCACCGCGGCGACGACGACGTCGATGCCCGGCAGGACGCTCTCGACGCCGTCGGGGTCGATGAGCGTGGCCCGGCCGTCCTCGTACGACCTGAGGTCCCGGAAGGTCGTCGCCGTGATGTGCGACGACCGGCGGAAGAGGTCCTGGTAGTCGAGGCGGTGGTTGTAGCCGCTGTTGGTGACCAGCCGGTCGAACGGCGTCACGTAGACGACGTCGTGGCCCTCCAGCGCCAGCTTCTCCACCGCCACGCCGGCCGGGTTGTGGCCGGTGCGGTCCACGACCAGCACGGTCGCCCCCTCGGGCACGCCGTGCGCGATCGCGTCGTCGACGGTGACGATGCCGGGCCGGTCGAGCCCGTGGGCGGCCAGGTCGTGCGCGGCGCCGGTGGCCACGACGACCTCGTCCACTCCCGCGTCCCGGATCCCGGCCGCGGTGAGCCGGCGTCCGTACTCCACCTCGACTCCCTCGTGGCGCAGTTCGCCCACCAGGTGGTCGACGGTGCCGAACAGTTCGGCGGCGCGGGTGCCGAGCAGGGTGCGCAGCCGGCCGCCCGGCCGGTCGGACGCCTCGACGATCCGTACATCGTGGCCCCGCTTGACCGCCGTCTCGGCGGCCTGGAGACCCGCGACCCCGGCGCCCACGACGAGGACCCGCTTGCGCCGCACCGGTGCGGGCAGGGCCGCGAACTGGGCCTCGCGGCCGAACTCCGGGTTGTGCCAGCACTGCACGGCCTTGCCGTCCACGCGCCGGCTGTTGCACTCGGCGATCCGCACGCAGGTGCGGATGCGGCCCTCGTCGCCGCGCAGGATCTTGACGCCCAGGTCCGGGTCGGAGAGGAAGCCGCGGGTCATGCCGATCAGGTCGCACATGCCGTGTTCGAGGGCCCGTTCCGCCATGTCCGGGTCGACGATGCCGCCGACGCCGACCACCGGCACCCGCGCGCCGATGGCGTCCCGCAGGCCCTTGGCCAGTTCGAGGTCGTAGCCCTTGGGGTAGCGGAAGGAGGCCACCGACGGCTGGGAGTAGGCCGGTGCCTTGGTGCCGATGGAGAGGTTCATGAAGTCGATGTGGCCGGTGTCCACCAGGCGCCTGGCGACGTCGTTGAGCTCCTCCACGGTGAGGCCCTGCTCGTCCTCGCGCAGATGGTCGTCGGCCGTCATGCGCCAGCCGAGGATCCCGTCCTCGCCCAGCCCGGAGCGCACCGCTTCGAGCACCGCGGTGGAGAAGGCCAGCTGCTCGCCCCACTCGTCGTCGCGGCCGTTGCCCCAAGGGCTGTAGGACTGCTGGAGGAGGTAGCCGTGGGCGCCGTGCAGTTCGAGCCCGTCCAGTCCGGCCTCGCGGAACACCTCGGCCGTGCGGCCGTAGGCGTCGACCATCAGCTGGATCTCGGCACCGGTCATCCGGTGGGCGGCCTCGCCGAACTCGTCCTGGCCGCCGTTGAAGGACCATTCGGCGCGCTCGTCGAGCAGCACGTGGGAGCCGATCTGGCGGCCGAAGTTGACGACCTGCGGGGTGACCAGCGCGCCTTCCTCGTGGACGGCGTCGGCCAGCCGCTTGAGCCGGTCGATCACCGGCCGCGGCCAGTCGTGGAACGGTTCGACGTTGACCGGCTGCGCGATGAGCAGCGCGGCCCCGCCCCTGGCCCGGCGGCGGCAGTAGTCGACGTACGTGGTCTCGTCGCCGGCCGGGTGCCAGGGCGCCATGATGCTGTGCGCCGTGGTGATCATGCGGTTGCGGAGCACGTGGCCGCGGATGGTCGTCGGGCTGAGCAGACGGGCGTACTTCCCGTCCGTGCGGGGTGACGTCGGCTCGGCGGCCGGGCTGGTCGTCATACGTCTCTCCTGTCGGAAAGCCCGCCGTGCCGGAGGGCCCGAACGGCCCGGCCGGCCTAGACGGCGAGGACTCTGCGGATCGCGGCTTCGATGTCGCGCTGCCCGACCACCCACTGCTTCTCCAGGGCGGGGGCGTAGGGCGCGGGGGTGAAGGGCGTCCCCACCCGCACCACGGGGGCGTCGAGCGTCCAGAACCCCTCGTCGACGGCGCGGGCGGCGATCTCGGCGCCGATGCCGAAGTCGAGGACGGCCTCGTGCGCGATCACCAGCCGGTTGGTCTTCGCGAGGGAGCCCAGGACTGTCTCCCAGTCGATGGGGGCCACGGTGCGCAGGTCGACGACCTCGACCGAGATGCCTTCGGCGGCCAGCGACTCGGCGACGGCGAGGCTCTCGCGCACCATGCGCGAGACGCTGACGACGGTCACGTCGGTGCCCTCGCGGAGCACCTTCGCCTTGCCGATCGGGACGACGTGGTCGGGCGAGAACCCCGGGCCGGACTTCTCGTAGAGGAGCCGGTGCTCGATGACGACGACCGGGCTGTCCTCGTGGATGGCGCTGCGCAGCAGTCCGTAGGCGTCGGCCGGGGTCGAGGGCATCACGACCTGGAGTCCGGGGATGTGCGCGAGGAGCGCCTCGATCGCCTGGGAGTGCTGGGCGCCCGAGGAGCGGCCGGCGCCGAACTGGGTGCGGATGGTGAGCGGCACGCTCACCTTGCCGCCGGTCATGTACCGCAGCTTGGCGGCCTGGTTCATGATCTGGTCCAGGCAGACGGCGATGAAGTCGGAGTACATGATCTCCACCACCGGCCGCATGCCGGCCATGGCGGCGCCCACGCCCGCCCCGATGATGGCGCTCTCGGCGATCGGGGTGTCGCGCACCCGGCCCGGGAAGTCGGCGGCCAGGCCGCGGGTCAGGCCGAAGACGTTGCCGCCCTCGCCCACGTCGATGCCGGCCACGAAGACCGACGGATCGTGCTCCAGTTCGTGACGCAGGGCGGCCTTGACCGCGCGGCTGTAGCGGACCGGTTCGGCGTCGGCGGGCAGCTCGGGCTCGGTGACGGTCCTGGTGGGCGTGCGGATGTACTCGAAGAGGTCGTCGGCCGACGGTTCCCGACCGGCTTTCGCGGCCTGAACGGCCCGCTCGATCTCCTCGGTCACCGACGCGTGCACGGCCGCGATGTCGGCCTCGCTCGCGCCGCCCGCCCGCAGCCGTTCCTCGGCGAGCAGGATCGGGTCGCGCTGGGCCCAGGCCGCGGCGAGTTCCTTGTCGCGGTACTTCAGCGGGTCGCCCTCGTAGTGGCCGCGGGCGCGGAACGTCACGGCCTCGACGAACGCCGGGCCATCGCCGCTGCGTACCGCCGCCACGATGTCCTCCATGGCGTCCGCCATCTCCGTCACGTCGTTGCCGTCGAGACGGTGGAAGGACATGCCGTAGGCGGCGGCACGGGCCTCCATGAGGCCGGGCGCCTTCAGATGGGTGCTGGAGAACTCGGAGAACTGGTTGTTCTCGCAGAGCAGGATCAGCGGCAGCCGCCAGTCGCCGGCGAGGGTGGCACCCTCGTGGAAGGCGCCGGTGCTGGTGGCCCCGTCGCCGAAGTAGCTGACGGCGACCTTGCCGTCGCGCCGCAGCAGCGCGGCGGTGGCGGCTCCGGCCGCGATCGGCACCCCGGCGCCGACGATGCCGTTGGCACCGAAGATGCCCAGCGCCGGGTCGGCGATGTGCATGGAACCGCCGCGGCCGTGGTTGGTCCCGGTCTCCCGGCCGAAGAGTTCGGCGAAGGCGCCGGAGAGGTCGAGTCCCTTGGCCAGTACGTGCCCGTGCCCCCGGTGGGTGGAGGTGATCACGTCGTCGGGCCGCAGGGCTGCCGCGGTCCCGACGGGCACGGCCTCCTGACCGACCGAGAGGTGCACGAACCCGCGGATCATGCCGTCGCGGTAGAACGCGGCGGCCCGCTCCTCGAACATCCGGATGCGCAGCATCTCGCGGTGGAGGTGGGCCAGGTCCGTCCGGTGTCCGGGGCTCGGGTGCGAACGGAGCTTCTCCTGGACGTGTGTCATCGTGCTCCCTGTCCTCGCGGGAATCGAATCGCGGCGTCCGTCCGTTGCGGACCGCAGTCGCGATCGGGCTCACTGTGACACAGGACGAGGGGCTTAAACAAGCATTGATTGGTTACTGGTGTGCGTAGGTTTCGGCGGGCTTTTCCGGCGCACGCGCGACGGTCGGTCGTACCGGTTCGCGTGAGCGGGCCGGCATGACGGCGTGACCGCGTGGACGGGCCCTGCGTCCGTCACAGTGCGAACCGGCCCCGTGCCCGGCGTGGACCGGCTCCGCCTCACGCCGTGGACCGGCTCCGCGTCACGGCGTGGGCTGGTCGGCCAGGCGCATCAGGAGGTGGCCGAGCTGCCGCTGCTCCTCGGGGGAGAGCACGGCGAACCAGGCCCTGTCCCGCTCGGCCTGGGCGCGCAGGCCCTCCAAGAGCCGGGAGGCACCCTCGTCGGTGAGCGAGACGAGCACCTGGCGGCGGTCGGTCTCACTGCGGTCGCGGCGGATCAGGCCGTCGCGCTCCAGGGTGTTCAGGACGGCCGAGGTGGCGGCCCGCGAGGCCCCGGAGAGCCGGGTGAGCTGCCGGGCCTCGAGCGGTCCGGCAGCCCACAGCAGGTTCATGAAGCGGAACCCCGCCCAGCTCCAGCCCAGCCGACGGTGCACCGACTCGGCGTCCTGTCCGAGCCGGTTGAAGAACTTGGTCAGGTTGAAGACCAGGTCGGTGCGGTCGGCGGCGTCGGGCGGGACGGTGTCCTGCTCGACGAGCCGGGCCCGGAGGACGTCGCGGAAGGTGGGCTGCGCCTGACCGTCGGGGGAGTTCACGCCGAGAAGGATAGAACCCACTCAGTCCTCGAGACGGATGGCCTGCTCGGGACAGGCCATGGCCGCGGTCTCGGCGTCCCGGCGCTGGTCGCCGGTGAGCTCGTCGACGAGGGTCTCGGCGTAGCCGCCGGCGTCGAGGTCGAAGACGTCGGGCGCCATCATCGCGCACTGGCCGTGGCCCACGCACTTGCTCGTGTCGATCACTGCTCTGGTCATCGGTGCTCCTTCGTCGGGTCCTGCGGTGCGGGGCCTGCACTCACCACACCCGTCTCGACGAGCCGGCCGGCGTCGAGCCCGAGGGAGGTGAGGATGTCGTGGCTGTGCTGTCCCGGCAGCGGCGGCGGCGTCGGGTCGTGCGGCTCGGAGCCCGAGAACCGGGGCGCCGTACCGGCCTGGAGGACGCCGTCGTGCCTGCGCAGCGACCGCCGGGACCGGATGTGCGGGTGGTCGGCGGCCTCGGTGAGGCCGAGGACCGGGGTCACGCAGCAGTCGGTCTGCTCGAACTCGGCCGCCCACGCGTCCCGGGTGCGGGTGGCGAAGACCGCGGCCATCCGGCGGCGCAGGTCCGGCCAGCGGGACTCGTCGAGCTGGTGGCGCGGGTCGTCGTCGAGGCCGAGCCGGCGCAGCAGTTCGGCGTAGAACTTCCCCTCGCCCGCGCCGACGGCCACGTGTCCGCCGTCGGCGCACTCGTAGACGGAGTAGAAGGGCGCGCCGCCGTCGAGGACGTTCACCCCGCGGCGGTCCTGCCACATGCCGCCGGCGTACATGGCGTGGGTGCTGGACAGCAGGTGGGAGACGCCGTCGACGATGGCGGCGTCGACGACCTGCCCGGTGCCGCTGCCCGCCGCCTCCCGCAGGGCCGCGAGGAGTCCGATGACGAGGTAGGTGGCGCCGCCGCCGAAGTCGCCCACGTAGTTGACCGGGATCTGCGGGGGTCCGCCGGCGCTGCCGATGCCGTGCAGGGCTCCGGTGAGGGCGATGTAGTTGATGTCGTGGCCGGCCGTTGCGGACAGCGGTCCCTCCTGGCCCCAGCCGGTCATCCGGGCGTACACCAGTTTGGGGTTGCGGGCCAGGCAGACGTCCGGGCCGAGTCCGAGGCGTTCGGCGACGCCGGGCCGGAAGGGCTCGGTCAGCGCGTCCGCCCGTTCGACGAGCCGGAGGACGATCTCCACCGCCTCGGGCTTCTTCAGGTCCAGGGCGAGGGACCGCTTGCCGCGGTTGAGCAGGTCGAACCTCGGCTCGGCGGCGGCCTCGACGCCGCCGTGCGCGGCCCGTGCCCGGTCGACGCGGATCACGTCCGCGCCGAGGTCGGCCATCAGCATGGTGGCGAAGGCGCTGGGGCCGAGACCGCCGAGTTCGACGATCGACAGCCCGCTCAGCGGTCCTGGCATGGCTCCTCCTGCGGTCTGCACCGATGCGGGGGATCGATGGCGCCGACAGCGTAAACCAATTAGCGTATGGTTATGAAGTCCTCCCCTACCGCACTCGTCATCGGCGGCACCGGTCCGACCGGGCCGCACCTCGTCTCGGGCCTGCTGGAGCGCGGGTACGACGTGGAGATCCTGCACCGCGGGGTCCACGAGCCGCCGGGACTGCCCGACGTCCCGCACATCCACGCCGACCCGCACTTCCGCGAGACCCTCGACGAGGCGACCGGCTCCCGCACCTGGGACGTCGTCCTGGCCACCTACGGACGGCTCAGGACGGTCGCACAGGCCTTCGCGGGCAGGTGCGGGCAGTTCATCGGGGTCGGCGGCGTCCCCGTCTACCGCGGATTCTTCGAGCCGGAGTCCACCCGTCCGTACGGCATGCGGCTGCTCGCCCGCGAGGACGGCCTCCTCGCCGACGCCTACGAGCCGGTGGCGCCCTTCGCGGCGAAGATGGTGGCCGCCGAGCGGGAGGTGTTCCGGCTCGGCGTCGAGGGCGCGTACACCGCCACCATGGTCCGCTACTCCCAGATCTACGGGCCGCGCAACATCGTGCCGTGGGAGTGGGCCGTCATGAAGCGGATCGCGGACGGCAGGCGCCGGATGATCCTGCCCGACGCCGGACTGTGGATCGTGACCCGGTGCGCCGCCCGCAACGCCGCCGAGGTGCTGTTGTCCGCGGTCGGCAACCCGGCCGCCGCGGGCGAGGCGTTCAACGTCGCCGACGACGACCAGCAGACCACCCGCCAGTGGGCGGAGAGCATCGCCATGCTGCTCGGCGCGGAGCTGGAGTTCGTCGGCATCCCGTCCGAACTCGCCCCCTCCGCCATGGGCGAGCTGCTCTCCCCCACGGCCCGCCCGCACGTCCTCGTCGACGCCTCGCGCGCCGAGCGGCTGCTGGGCTACCGCGAGGTCGTCACGGCCGCCGACGCCCTCGCCGAGACCGTCACCTGGCTGACCGAGAACCCCGTCACCGCCGAGGACTACCCGACGTACAACGCCCGGTTCGACTACGCGGGCGAGGACCGGCTGATGGCCGCCTGGGACCGGGCCCGTGAGCTGGTCCGCAGCCAGGCGCCGGACACCCCCGTCGACATGGCGCACGCGATGCCGCACCCCAGGGTGCCGTCCCTGCGGGCCGACGCCCGCGGTCGCTGACCGACGACGGCGCCCCGGCGGCTTCCCGGTGCTCCGGGAAGCCGCCGGGGCGGTGCGGGCGCCCGTGGTGGCGGTACACGCAAGGAACCGGGCCCCGAGGGTGTCCGCGGGCTGGACTCCGCGTCACCCCGGGGCCCGGTGGCCGCCGGCCGGGCCGTGTCAGCCGCCCGGCGTCAGATCCGTCGCGACGATGCGCCGCGGGTGGAAGGTGACCTTGCTGCGGGTCTCCCCCGGACCGTCCAGGTCGTGGAAGTCGTGGCCGTACTTCTTACCCGCCTCGGCGGCGAACGAGAAGTCGGCGTCGGGTTCGAGTTGGGCATCCGCGCGGATCTCCAGCGTGCGGAACCTGTTCTCCGGGTCCATGACGAACAGCGTGGCCAGCGGGGTCCGCCGCAGGTTGCGGGCCTTCTGCCGGGAGTCGTTGAGCGAGATGTGGAAGAGCCCGTGGCTCTCGTCGTAATAGAACGCGATCGCCGTGACCTGGGGGACCCCGCCCGGGCCGATCGTGGACAGGGTGGCGGTCATCGCCTTGGTCAGGTCATGGTGAGTGGCCGGGACCCGGGGCCGCTCGGACGTCATGACGCCTCCTTCTGCGGGAAACCGCCCGCCTTCGACACCATCGAGGGGACCTCCTTGCCGAGCTTCCCGCCGATGAACCCGGCGGCTTCGACCAGCGCCGGGACGGACAGGCCAGTGGTGACACCCGAGCGATCGAGGATGTAGACGAGGTCCTCGGTGGCGATGTTGCCCGTCGCCCGCGGCGCGAAGGGGCAGCCTCCGATGCCGCCGATGCTCGAGTCGAGGATGTTCACACCGAGGTCCAGGGCGGTCACGGCGTTGGCGTAGCCCGTGTTGCGGGTGTTGTGGAAGTGCGCGCGCAGCGGCACGTCGGTCAACGTGCGTGCGGTGCCGAAGAGTTCGCGCACCTGGTGCGGCACGCCCACCCCGATGGTGTCGGCCAGCGCGATCTCGCGGGCGCCGGCGGCCGACGCCCGCGCGACGAGAGCCGCGACCGTGTCGGGCGCCACCTCGCCCTCGAAGGGGCAGCCGAACGCGGTCGCGATCGTCACCGACGCCGGCATCCCGGCCGAACCGGCGAGCTCGAGCACCTCCTCCACCATCGCGGCGAGGGCGTCGGTGCCGGCGTTCTGGTTGCGCCGGTTGAAGGAATCGCTGGCGGCGAGCACCAGGTTGATCTCGTCGACGCCGGAGTCCAGGGCGCGCAGGAAGCCGCGCCGGTTGAGCACCAGCCCGATGTACGACACGTCGTCGCGCCGGGGCACCTGGTCCATCACCTTCTCGGCGTCGGCCATCTGCGGCACGGCATCCGGGCGGACGAACGAGACCGCCTCCATCCGGCGCACCCCTGCCGCGATCGCCAGTTCGATGAAGCGGACCTTGTCCTCGGTGGCGAGGATCGTCGCCTCGTTCTGCAGGCCGTCGCGGGGGCCGACCTCGACCACCTGGACCGGCCCGGCCGCCTCCTGTGCCGCACTCGTCGTGCCCGACGGCTTCGTCATGCCCTCACCTCCGCTGTCGCGCCCCGCGCCGGACGTGCCGTGCCGCAGAGCTCCTCGATCCGCGTCGCCGCCAGGTACCCCTCCCGCACGGCGGTCCGGTAGGACCGCGGGAGGACCGCGTCGCCGGCGTACTCCACCGGGACCCCCAGATCCTCCGCCCAGGAGGGCCGGGACGGCGTCGCGCGAGTCACCATCACCACCAGGCCCGCATCGTGCGTGGACACGGTGTGCCCGAGGAGGTCCTCGATGTCGACGGAGGCCTTGGTGATCGCGGCGACCATCGACAGCGGCAGCGCCGTGAACCGGCCGTGGGCGCGCAGCCGGCCGAGCGCCGTCGACGCGCGTCCGGTGGCGTCCACCGGCAGTCCGACCGAGGCGAACGGCGTGACGAAGGTGACGTACGCGCCCGCCTCGACGAGCAGCTCGGCCACGCCGAGCGCCTCGTACTCACCGATCTCGTCGACCACGACCGCCGCCTCGGGGACGGTGGTCAGCGCGAGGACGTCCCGCGAGGACACCACGTGCGGCAGGTCCGCGCCCGCCACGGTCGCACCGGGCCGCGCCGTCTGGCGGGCACCCTGCCGCGGCACCGATCCGGTGGCCGCGACGACCACGTCGGGCACGGTGGCGAGCACCGTCTCCGCGCTCGCGCGCGTGCCGAGCCGTACGTCGACGGCCGCGCCGCGCACCTCCCGTTCGGACCAGGCGATCGCGTCGAGCATGCCCGGCGCGTTCGGCATCGCCCGCGCCGCCCGGCGGGCCAGTCCGCCCAGCTCCCCGGTCTCCTCGAACAGGGTCACGGTGTGCCCGGCCAGGGCGGCGGCCCGCGCGGCCTCCAGACCGGCCGGGCCGCCGCCGACGACGGTGACCCGGCGGGGCCGCCGGGTGGGGTGCGGCAGGTCGGTCGTGGTGCCGGCGCCGGGCAGGGCCGGGTTGACGGCGCACCGGATCGAGCCCTCGGTGATGATCGAGCGCTGGCACTCGTTGCAGCCGATGCAGGGCCGCACCCGGGCGGCCCGGCCGGACATCGTCTTGCGGACCAGCTCGGGGTCGGCGATGTGGGCCCGGGTCATGCCGATCAGGTCGGCGGCGCCCGAGGCGACGGCCTCGTCGGCCTCCGCCAGAGTGCGGTAGCGCCCGGTGATCAGGGTGGGCAGGGTCAGACCGCGCGAGGGCAGTTCGTTCCAGGGCAGTTCGTAGCCGGCCGGCTGGTCCATGCCGCCGGTCATCAGCGGGAAGGCCTCGGGGGTCCGGCCGCCGAGCGAGAACCCGACGAAGTCGACCAGGCCCCGGTCCTGCAGGGCCCGGCCGATCGCGAGCATCGCCTCGGAGTCGATGCCGCCCGGACCGATGTCGGCGCTCAGCCGCACGCCGAGCACGAACCCCGGCCGGGTCGCGGCCCGCATCCCCTCCAGTATCTCGGCGAGGAAGCGCAGACGGTTGCCGAAGCTCCCGCCGTACCGGTCCTCGCGCCGGTTGTAGAGCGGCGAGAGGAAATGGTTGACCAGGTAGTGGTGGGCGCCGTGCACCTCGCAGCCGTCGAGCCCGGCGTCCGACATCACCTGCGCGGCGTGCACGAAGGCGTCCTGGATCTCCTCGATCTCGGCGTGCGTCATGGCCCGGGCCGGGGCCCCGTTGAGACCGTCGTTGTCGGAGGCGGAGAACGCCGGGCGGCCGTCGGGCAGCGGCGGTGAGGCCGCCCCTCCGTGGTTGGCCTGCCCGATCAGCACGGCCCCCTCCGCGTGCACGGCCGCGGCGAGCCGCGCCAGACCGGGCCCGACGTCGTCCCGGTGGAGTCGGAACGACGCGGGCCGGTACGTCGGGTGCACGGCGCCGGCCTCGGTGATCAGCAGGCCGACGCCACCGCGTGCCCGGGCGGTCAGGTATGCGACGAGCGTGTCGGAGACCAGCCCGTCCTCGGCATACCCGGTCATGTGGGCCGTCGTCGCGACCCGGTTGCGGACCGTCAGCGGCCCCAGACGGAGCGGCGAGAGCACGTGCTCGAGTGCCATGATTCCCTTTCCTCAGACGGAGCTTCCGCCGGAGTAGCGCACCCACGTCGCGCGCTGCCAGCCCTCCTCGAACCGGGCCGCCGCCAGCGAGCCCTCGGTGATCGCGGGTTCCAAGGTGCGCGGACCGAGCGCGTCGCCGATGACGTACAGCTCGGGGATGTCCTCCAGTTCGGCCGTCAGGGCGTGGTCGGGCACCGCGCCGGACATGAACACGAAGGTGTTCACCTCCAGCTCCTGGATCCGGTCCGGGGCGGCGATCGGGGCGACGGTGGCCCTGCCCGGTTCGACGGCGTGCACCAGGGTGCGCGTGTGCAGCTCGTAGTCGCCCTTGTACAGCTCCTCGGCGTGCGGGCCGGAGGCGTAGTCGTAGGCCACCGGGATGTTGGGGGCGAGGTTCGAGAAGCGGGTGACCTGGTGCACCCGGTGGCCGGCCCGGACAAGGGTCTCGGCGACGTCGATGCCCTCGTAGTGCCCGAGCTCGTCGACGAGGAGCACCGGACCGGTGATCTCGGCGCCGTTCAGGACGTCCCAGCCGGTCAGCACGTCGACGCTGGCCAGACCCTCCGGGGCGCCCGCGGGCCGCCAGGCCTGGAAGCCGTCCCGGCGGGGGGTGGCTCCGGTCGCCAGGACCACGCGGTCGGCGCCGATCGCGTCCACCGCCTCGCGGGAGTCGAGCGGGGAGTCCAGGACGACCTCGACGCCGAGACGGGTGAGTTCCGACTCGTAGTAGGGCAGCAGCGAGGCCACGTCGGAACGGGACGGGGACTTCTCGATCAGCTTGAGCTGGCCGCCCAGCCGGTCGGACCGCTCGTGCAGGACGACCCGGTGACCGGCCAGCGCGCAGGAGCGGGCGGCCTCCAGGCCTGCCGGGCCGCCGCCGATGACCAGAACGGTGCGGCGGCGCGGGCTGATGGTGAGCACGTGGTCGCCGCGCTTGCTCTCGTGACCGCAGGCGGGGTTGACGACGCAGCCCATCAGGCCGCGGCTGGTGAGGCCGCCGGCGCACGCCTGGTTGCAGGAGATGCAGGGGCGGATCTCCTTGGTGCGTCCCTCCCGCGTCTTCTTGACCAGGTGCGGGTCGGCGATGAGCGCGCGCACCATGGAGACCATGTCGGCCTCCCCGTTGCGCAGGATCTCCTCGGCGTCGTGCAGGGACAGGACGCGGCCGGTGACCATGGTGGGGAGCGAGACCTGCTTGGTGATCTCCCCGACGGCCTGCTTGACCATGTAGTTCCGCGGTTCGCGGGTGACGCCGATCAGCTTGGACCGGCGGTAGTGGCTGCCGTAGGAGACGTTGAGGTAGTCGACCAGGCCCTCGGCCTCCAGCCGCCCGATCACCTGCCGGACGTCGTCGCCCGTGGTCATGCCCTCGGCGCCGTCGGGCGAGAGCCGCACTCCGACGACGAAGTCGGGGCCGACCCGGTCCCGGATCGCGCGCAGCGCCTCGAAGAGGAGCCGCGAGCGGTTCTCCAGGGATCCGCCGTACTCGTCGGTGCGGTGGTTCGTGGCCGGGGCGAGGAAGGAGCTGAAGAGGTAGCTGTGCCCACCGTGGATTTCGACGCCGTCGAGGCCGGCCTGCCGGACGCGGCCCGCCGCGGCGGCGAAGCCCTCGATCACCTCGTCGATCATGTTCTTGGTCATCGGGTGCGGCACCAGGCCCAGGACCGGGTCCGCCACCGCGGAGGCCGCCCAGGGGGCCGAACCGTCGTGCGCGTAGAGGGTGGGGCCGCCGTGCATGAGCTGCTGGAACAGCTTCATGCCCTCGGCCTGCACGGACGACGCGAGATCGGCGAGGCCCTCGATGATGTCGTCGGTGGTCAGGTCCAGGAAGCCCGGTGAGCTCCAGTGGACCTGGCCGCCCTCGCCGAAGCTGAGCGCGACGCCGCCCCGGGCGCGCTCCATGTGGTAGGCCTTCAGGGTCTCCGTCACCGGGCCGCGGGCGAACCCGGTGCCGTGCGCGGACCGGACGACGCGGTTGCGCAGCGTGACGTTCTTGATCGTGAGCGGCTGCCAGACCAGGTCCAGTTCCCGCTCGGCCTGCTCGGCCTGCTCGTGAAGATGCTTGGCGCTCACGTACGTCCCTCTCGTGCCGGGTCTTGCTGTGGTGTGGTGCGTGTGGTTCCTGAGTTCCTGCGGTTCCTGCGGTTCCTGCGGTTCCTGCGGTTCCTGCGGTCCGGGCCGCGTTCGGTGTGGGGGTCCCAGGGGTGCCGCAGTGTGTGGGGTCAGCCGAGCATCTCGCGCAGCACGTTCTTCTGGATCTTGCCGGTGACGTTGCGCGGGAAGTCGTCGACGACGACGACCTTGGCCGGCACCTTGTACTTGGCCAGACGCGCGGCCACGTGGGCGATCAGGTCGGACTCGTCGACCGTGCGGCCCGCCTCGGGGACGACCACGGCGTAGCCGACCTCGCCCCACTTCTCGTGCGGCACTCCGACGACCGCCGCGTCCTGCACGTCGCAGTGGCTGGAGATGATCCGCTCGACCTCGGCGCAGAAGACGTTCTCGCCGCCGGACTTGTACATGTCCTTGAAGCGGCCCCGCAGGGCGACGAAACCGTCCTCGTCGATGGAGACGGCGTCACCGCTCTTGAACCAGCCCGCGACGGTCGCCTCGTCGTTCTCGGGGTCGCGGCGCCAGTATCCGGGGGAGATGGAGGGGCCCCGCACCCATGCCTCGCCGATCTCGCCCGGGGCGGCGTCCTCGAGGGTGACGGGGTCGACGACGCGGATCTGGACGTGCTGGACGGGTATCCCGACCGTGTGCGCCTTCTCCACCCGCGACGCCTTCGGCATCAGGGTCATGCTGGGCCCCATCTCGGTGGCGCCCCAGCCGGCCTGCAGTTCGAGGCCGTGCTCGCTGAAGTAGGCACCGACGTCGGCCGGGATCGCGCCACCGCCGACCATGCCGGCCCGGATGTGGGAGAAGTCGGCCGAGTCGGAGGCGTGCTCCATCACCATCCGGTACATCACCGGGGCGGCGTTGAAGTGGGTGAATCCGTGGCCGGCGTCGCCGAGCAGTTCGGCGACCCGGGCCGGGTCGAAGCGGCGCAGGACGCTGACCCGGCCGCCGGCCATGAGCGTCGGGTTGACGATCGCGTTGAGGCCGGCCGCGTGGAAGAGCGGCAGCGCGCTGAGGTAGCGGGCGGGCGGACTTCCGATGCACATGTCGTGCTGGACGTTCAGCGCGTGCCAGGCCAGCCCGCCGAGCGTGATGAGGGCGCCCTTGGGCAGGCCGGTGGTGCCGGAGGTGTAGAGGAGCTGGGCGGTCTGCTCGCCCGAGTACGGGCCGGTGCCGCGGATCGGGGCTGCCCGGTCCATCAGGGCGTCGATGTCGTTGCGGACATCGGTGCACGACCAGCCTGCCAGCGGCACGCCCAGTTGCTCACCGAGTTTGGTGGCGGTGTCCTGCCAGGTCGCGTCGTGGATGAGCAGTCCGAGCTCGGCGTCCTCGCAGAGCACGGCGATCTCGTTGACCGTCAGCCGCCAGTTGAACGGCACGAAGACCGCGCCGGTCCGGATGCAGGCGAACTGCAGGGCCAGGACGCGCCAGTCGTCGTCCGCGATCAGTCCTACCCGGTCACCGCGCCGAATGCCGAGGTCGCCCAGGACCGAACTGAGCCGGGCGACCCGGTCCTCGAATTCGCTCCAGGTCAGCTGTCGGCCGGAGTCGAGGCTTTCCACCGCGATCTCGGGCCCGTGGCGACGCGCGTTGTAGCTGACCCAGTCCGTCAGATGAGTGACCACTCGTGCTCCCTCGCTGGTGATCGAAGTAGGGGTGCGGCATTCCAAGCCGTCATACGCCCTCAGTCACGTGGCCGAACGGGCGAAAACCTAACAGCATCTGGTTATGGGGTCAACGGCTGTGACAGCACTTCCACCGTCCGCAGGATCCGCAGGTCAGACGACCCGGTTCTCCCGCACCACCAGACAGAACACCTCGAACGGCAGGAGCGCCGGATCGGCCGCCACCGCCTGCGCGGCCCGGGTGGCCGGGGCGGCGGAAGGGAACCAGACCTCCAGCAGACCGTCGTACGGCCGGCCGGCCGCGCCCCGCGGCGAGAGCCCGGGGTCGGCGTCCAGCGCCGTGCTCCAGCGGTGCCCGAGCGCCAGGTCTGCCCCCGGTGCGGCGCCCAGGGCCCCGGCCAGCGCCCGGCCGGCCCGTTCGTCGGCATTGCCCGTGCGCGCGAACACCATCAGCGTGCGCCCTTCGGACACCGGGGCCGGCGCCTCGCCGAAGCAGTGCGCCAGCAGGACCGCGGCCATGCTGGACCGGTCGGTGAACAGTGCCTCGTCCGGTACGGCGCGGCCGTGGTAGTCCGGGTGCGCCCTGAGCGTCCCGATGGCCGCGAGGTCCGGGAAGGAGGCCAGCGGCACGCCGTCGTATTCCCAGGTCGGCGGGCGATTGGCGGGCTGTTCCCCGGGAATCGCGTGGCCTTGCGTGTAGCCCACCATGCCGGGCAGCCCGCGGGCGATCGCCGCGTGCTCCTCGCGCCAGTGGCGGGAGAACTCCGCCCAGTCGAGGGCCGTGCGCCGGCGCACGGGGGCCACGGATCTGATCACGGAAGCGGTGGTACCGGCCGGATCGGCCGTCATCTGGTCAGACATGGGCAGATGCTGACGTGACTCGTGATACACGTCAAGGCTTCAACAAGCAGCGTTCATACGTCAAGCCTTTGACAATCACCGTTGGGTGAGTCACTGTGGAAGTACACCCCCCGGTTTCGGGAACGTCTTCCACCACGAGGAGGGGCCGTGATTCACCACCTGGCCATCACCCCGAAGAACTTCGACGTGTCGCACAGGTTCTACACCGAGGTCATGGGCTTTGAGCTCGTGAAGATCGTCAAGCGCCAGGCCATGGGCGGCTCCAAGGCCGGCTGGACCAAGCACGTGTTCTACGAGACCGCCAAGGGTTCCGGCTCGTACTTCGTCCTCTGGGACCTGCACCTGAACGGTGTGGAGCTGCCCGAGGACTGGGACCCCTCGATCTCCGTCGGACTCGGTCTGCCCTGGTGGATCAACCACATCGCCTTCGAGGTCAAGGACCTCACCGAGCTGGAGGAGAAGAAGCAGCACTGGCTGTCCCACGGCCAGAAGGTGAGCGAGGTCGTCCACGAGTTCATCACGTCGATCTACACCCGGGACCCGGACGGCAACATGGTCGAGTTCACGACCAACACCCGCCCGCTGAACGACGACGACAAGGCGGAGGCGCTGGAGCTGCTCGCCGACGACGAGCCCGCCTCCATGCCCGACTACCCGGGGGTCGTCTACCTCCCGGACGGACGGATCATCGAGGCGCCGTCCTCGGAGTGACCCTCCCCCGCCACGTCCGTCGCACTCCGTCCGGGTCCGCCCGATTCCGTCAGGACCGGGCCGGCCCCGGACGACGGGCCCAGCAGGGGTGCGGCGCCGGCCGCGCACGCCGCACCCCGCGGCGGCGCGGCCCCCTCAGCACGTTGCCGGTTCTTCCCCCCGCCCGCTGCCGCGGGGCACCCACACACGAGAGGTCAGGCTCATGGGCTGGTCGATGTACACCGCCAGGTTCGGAGCGACGAGGCCGGCCTTCCTGCCGGCCGTGGCGGATCCCGAGGCCGTCACCGAGTCCGTGCGCGCGGGCCTGGACTGGATGTTTCCCGAAGTCGTCATCACCGCCGACACCGCCACGGTGCGCCTGTCCATGAACGCGCCCTCCGCCGAGGCGGCGCTCGCACATCTGCGCGGCAGCTACAAGTCGGCCCTCTACACCGCCGGTGTGTGGCAGGTCGGCAACTGGCCGCTGCACCTGCTCACCGTGGAGGCCGGTCTGCCCCTCGGGGTCGGGGCCCCTCCCGACCCCGCCACAGAGCCCGCCGCAGAGTCCGCCGGAACGGTCCACGGCCGGGACGGTCTCCATCTCGTCGGCTGACGTCCACCGGACGCACGGCGTGTACGGCACGTACGACGCATCCCCGGAGGGGGCGGCGGACGCCGCCCCGCGCGCGGCGGGGACAGGACGTCCTCGTGCCCACTCCCTCCGTCGGCCCCGTCGGCGGCTTTCCGGGCGCTCAGGCCTCGGAGAGCCGCTCGGCCGCGAGCCGCGTCTCCTTCAGCTGGATCGTGCTCTCGATGATCGAGAGCATCGAGGAGGCCGCCACCTGGAAGAGCTCCTCGGAGCTCATACCACGCGCCTCGTGGGCCGCGTGCAGCGACGGGGTGGCGACGTCGCCGTCCTCGTCCCCCATGGACCCGGCCATGCCGGTTTCCTGCAACGCGCTGGTGATCGCCAGCAGTTCCAGACTCTCCATCAGCGGGGCGATCATCGGCAGCGGCACGCCCTCGGCCTGCAGCCGCTGCACACTCGCCTCGACCTCCGTCAGACCGATGCCCAGCGGCGCGCGGCGCAGCATCACGGGGATCAGCTCCGGGTGCGAGATCAGCGCCTGGCGGGTGCGGTAGGCGTTGAGCGGCAGCCAGACCCTCCAGTTCTCGTTCTCGGTGCGCGGGGCGGCCACGTCGGCCAGCGCGAGCTGGGTGACGCCGACCAGGATCTCGTCCTTGTTGCGGAAGTGGTGGTACAGCGAGGCGCCGTTGACCTTGAGGGCCTCACCCAGGCGCCGGATGCTCAGAGCGTCGAGACCCTCGCCGTCAACGATCTCGAGCGCCGCCTCGAGTGCCTTGCGGCGCGAGATCAGCGGGATCTTCGGTCGGGCCATGGGGGGCTCTCCTCGTCTCCGGGCTCCACGTCCTCAAGCACCTTAATCCATCAACGTTCGTCTGTTGGCCACCAGGTGCGAGTGGCCTTCTTTGTCCGTTCCTGATTCGGCGTCAGTTCCGGCAGCTCCCTCGGCCCCGTTCGCTCCCGGCCGTCATCCCATCGTACGGAGAGGACCGTGCCCCAGTGACCGACCACAACACCGCCCCCTCAGCGGGGGCTCCTCCCGGCCCGGACCCGGCCCCGGTCGCGGCGACCCCCTCGGCGGCGGGCACGACCCGTGTGGTGGTGGTCGTCGCGCTGCTGATGTCGGTGTCGCCCTTCACCATGGACATGTACCTCCCGGCCATGCCCGAGATGGCCCGCGACCTGGACGTGGCGCCGTCGCAGATCCAGCTCTCCCTCACCGGTGTGCTGGTGGGGCTGGCCCTGGGCCAGCTGGTCGCCGGGCCGCTGGCCGACGTCTTCGGCCGCCGCCGCCCGGTGCTGGTGGGGCTCGCCGGCCACGTCGTCACCTCACTGCTGTGCTTCGCCGCCCACGACCCGTACCTGCTCGCCGGGACCCGGCTGCTGCAGGGGCTGTCGTGCGCGGCGGTCGCGGTCGTGTCCATGGCTACCGTGCGCGATCTGTTCGCGGGTTCGGGCTATGCGCGGGTCATGTCGCGGATGTTCCTCGTGATCGGCGTGGCCCCGGCGCTGGCGCCCACCATCGGCGGCGGTGTGCTCGCGGTCGCCGAGTGGCCGTTCATCTTCCTGGCGCTCGCCGGTCTCGGCGCGGTCCTGCTCGTGGTGGCCGCGACCTCGCTGCCCGAGACACTGCCGCCCGAGCGGCGCGGCCAGCCCACCTTCACGGCCGTCCGCGCGTCGTACCGGGCGCTGCTGGGCGACCGGACGTACCTCGCGCTGATCCTGGTCGGAGGGCTGATGTTCTCGACCCTGTTCAGCTACGTGTCGGGGGCGTCGTTCGTCCTGCAGGGCCGGTTCGGGCTGAGCGAGCAGCAGTTCGCCCTGCTCTTCGCCGCCAACGCGGTGGGGCTGACGCTGCTCGCCCAGGTGAACCCGTTGCTCATCCGGCGCTTCGGACCGGCGAACGTACTCACCTTCGCCACCGTGCTGGGGCTGTTCAGTTCGGCGCTGCTGCTGCCGCTGCTGGCCTTCGGCGAGGCGCCGCTCGGCGCCGTCGTCGCGGTGCTCGCGCTGTCGGTCGCCGGGTACGGGCTGAGCATGCCGAACAGTCAGGCGCTTGCGCTGAACGGGCAGGGCCACCGGGCGGGCACCGCGGCCGCGCTGATGGGGTTCACGCAGTTCTCCGTCGCCAGTCTCGTGGCGCCCGTCGTGGGTCTTGGCGGGGCCGACGGCATCGCGATGGCCGGCGCCATGCTGACGGCCACCGCCTGTGCCTCGGGCGTGATGTGGCGTGCCGTCCGGCGGAACCCGGAGGCGATGGCCGTGCGCTGATTCTTGCCAGCTCGAACCAACCGCTGTTAGTTTATTGAGTATGCCTGAACACGCGCTCGACGAACGACCGCTGGTCGTCGGCATCGGTGGCACGGTGCGGGGCGAGTCCAGCTCCGAGGCGGGGCTGCGCTCCGCACTCGCGGCTGCCTCGGCCGCCGGTGCCCGCACGCTCTGCCTGACCGCCCACGACATCGCGCTGCCCTTCTACGAGCAGCGCGTCCCGCGCTCGCCCCAGGCGGCGAGACTGGTGGAGGCGCTGCGCTCGGCCGACGGCCTGATCGTCTCGAGCCCCGGCTACCACGGAGCGGTCTCGGGCCTGGTCAAGAACGCCCTCGACTACGCCGAGGACCTCGCAGGCGACCCGCGCCCCTACCTGGACGGGATTCCGGTCGGCTGCATCGGTGTCGCCTACGGCAAGCAGGCCGCCGTGGCGGTCATCGACCAGCTGCGCACCGTCGCCCACGCCCTGCGCGGCTTCCCGACGCCGTACGGCGCGGCGGTCGTCGCCCAGCGCGGCGCCTTCCGCGACGGCCGGTGCGTGGACGCCGCGCTGGACGGGCAGTTCGCCCGCGTCGGGGCCCAGGTGGCGGCGTTCGCCGGCGCCGTCCGGACCGCCACCGCCGCGTTCGAGCCGGTCGCATGAGCATCCGCCCGCTGCGCGCTGCGGGGCGGTCCTTCGGCATCTGGGCCGGAGCGTTCCGCCTCGACGACCGCGCTCTCGTCGCCGACGCGGCCGCCGCCCTGGAGGACATGGGCTACACGGCGCTGTGGTACCCGGGCGGCCTGCGCCGTACGTTCGAGACGGCCGCCGTGCTCCTCGAGGCCACCTCGCGGGCCGTCGTCGCGACCGGCATCGCCAACATCTGGGTCAACCCGCCCGCGGAGTCCGCGGAGGCGTTCGCCCGCCTCGACGCGGCGCACCCCGGACGATTCCTGCTCGGCCTCGGGGCGAGCCACGGGCCGATGGTCGAACGGTCCGGTCTCGGCCGGTACGAACGGCCGCTGGCCAAGATGCGGGGCTACCTCGACGAGCTGGACGCCTCGGCCACCCCGGTGCCGCCGGAGCACCGGATCATCGGCGCCCTGGGCCCGAAGATGCTCGCCCTCTCCGCAGAGCGCTCCCTCGGCACGCATCCCTACCTCGTCACGCCCGAGCACACGGCGCGGATCCGCTCGGCCGTCGGCGCCGGCGCCCGGGTGATGCCGGAGCAGGGGGTCGTCCTCGACTCCGACCCCGCCTCGGCCCGCGCCACCGCCCGTGAGGCTCTCGCCATGTACCTCGGGCTGCCCAACTACGTGAACAACTGGCTGCGTCTGGGCTTCACCGAGGACGACGTGGCCGACGGCGGCAGCGACCGCCTGGTCGACGCCCTGATCGCCTGGGGAACCCCCGAACAGATCGCCGCCCGGGTCCGCGCCCATCATGACGCGGGTGCGGACCATGTGTGCCTGCAGATCCTCGGCGCCCCGGGCGAGCTGCCCCTGGGCACGGCGCGCAGCCTGGCCGCCGCCCTGCTCGACTGATACGCAGGCCCTGGCCCTTCGTCACGGAAGGGCCAGGGCCTGTCTGCCCCGTCCGGGGCCGTGGTCGCGGAAGGACCGGGCCCTCCGGTTCGGAAACTTCGTCACCGAGGGCCCCGCGCCCGTCTGTTGTGGAACACGCCGGAGCACGCCTACCTGTTGTGGAACACCGGGGCGCGTTTGCCGAGGAAGGCCGCGACCGCTTCCCGGTGGTCCTCGGTGAGCGCGGCGGAGACCTGGGTACGGTTCTCCAGGTCGAGGCCGGCGGCCTGGCTGGAGATCTCCAGCTGCGACCACATCACCTGCTTGGTCATCCGGACCCCGTACGGCGCGTGTGCGGCAATAGCGCGGGCCACCTCCAGGGCGGTGTCCATCAGCTCCGCCCGGGGTACCAGCCGGGAGACCAGCCCGATCCGTTCGGCCTCCTCCGCCTCCACGAAGCGGCCGGTGAGCAGCAGTTCGAAGGCGCGCGAGGCGCCGATCAGCCGGGGCAGCAGCCAGCTCACCCCGATGTCGCAGGCCGAGAGGCCCACCTTGACGAACGCCGCGTTGAACCGGGCGTCGTCGGCGCAGACCCGGACGTCGGAGGCGAGCGCCAGGGCGAACCCGCCGCCCGACGCGGCGCCCTGCACCGCCGCCACGACCGGCATCCGCAGCGAGCGCAGCCGGGTCACCAGGGTCGCGATGTGCTCCTGCACCGACATCCAGTCCGGGACCGCCCGCGACCCGTCGCCGCCGGGCGCCGTGCCGTGCCCCTGGAGGTGGGCACCGGCGCAGAAGTGCTTGCCCGCGCCGGTCAGCACCACCACGCGGACGTCGGTGCGGGGCGCCAGGGCGCCCAGCACGTCGTGCAGTTCCTGGACGGTCACCGCCTCCAGGGTGTTGAACCGCCCGGGCTCGTCGAGCCGGACCTCGAGGACGCCGCCGCCGTGGTCGACGGTGCTCACCGAGGGCATCAGGCACTCTCCAGCGCGGAGAACTCGTCGCCGCCGAGCAGCGCACCTCCGTCGACGGTCAGCACCTGCCCGGTGACCCATGACGCGGCCTCGCCGGCGAGGAACTCCGCGGCGTCCGCGACGTCCTCGGGCTCGCCGAAGCGGGGCAGCGGCCAGCGGCCGTAGACCTTCTCGCCCCCGGCGATGAGCGGCCCGGAGAACCGGGTGTTCACGACGCCGGGTGCGATGCCGTTCACCCGTACCCGCGGGCCGAGTTCGACCGCCAGCTGGGCGGTCAGGTAGTTGAGGGCCGCCTTGCTCATGCCGTAGACGCCGGACGGACTGCCCGGGGTCTCGGCGACGTTGGAGGAGACCATCAGGACGGAGCCGGGCCGGTTCTCCCCCAGGCCCGCTTCCAGCGCCAGCTGCGTCCAACGCAGCGGGGCCCAGAGGTTGACCTCCATGATCTTCTGCCACCGGCCGTGGTCCACGGTGTGGGTCGGCCCGAAGTGCGGGTTGGCGGCGGCGTTGTTGACCAGCACGTCGAGTGTGCCCCAGCGCTCGCGCACGTCCGCCAGCAGGTTCCGGGCGGCGTCCTCGTCACTGACGTGCACGCCCGCGCCGAGCGCGGTCCCACCCGTGGGGTCCAGGGTCTGTGCCGCGGCCGTCGCGTCGTCGGCGTTGCGGGCGCACAGCACGACCCGTGCGCCCCGTTCGTGGAAACGGCGCGCGATGCCGAGGCCGATCCCCCGCGAGCCTCCGGTGATCACGGCGACCCGGCCCTTCATGGGCCCGTCCTGCGCCGTCGCTTCTCGTTGACACCCTTTGTGTGGCATGCCAGCATCCTAAATCCAATACTGATTGATTAATAGGGGTGCACACATGACGCCCGATCAGTTCGACCACACCACCGAGGACCACGCCGCGCACTGGCGGGACATCTACGCAAAGGCCCGCCGCGGCTGTCCGGTCATCTCCTCCGACCGCCACGGCGGCTACCACGTACTGACCCGGCACGCCGACATCACCGAGGCGCTCCGCAACCACCAGGCCTTCTCCTCGGAACGGTCCTGGCACGCCGACGGCACCGACAAGGGCCTCGGCGTCGCCATCCCGCACCAGCCCGTACGGGTCGGCATCCTGGAGATGGACCCGCCCGAGCACACGAAGTACCGCAGGCTGCTCACCCCGTGGTTCACCCGTCAGGCCATCGCCCGGGGCCGCGAGCGGATCCGGCACACGGCGACCTGGGCCATCGACCGGATCGTCGAGAAGGGTGAGTGCGACATCGTCACCGATCTCGCCGGGCCGTTCCAGGCCATCGTCATCCTCGACATCCTGGGCATCCCGCTGGAGCGGTGGTCGGCCTACGCCGACGTCGCCGAACGGATGGTCCGGCAGACCGAGGACCGCGCCGAGGGTGCCCTCTGGATGCGGGAGGACGTCCGCAGGGAGGTGGAGCGCCAGCGCGCCGAACCCCGGCCGGGGATGATCAGCGGCCTCAACAACGCGGTGGTCGACGGCGAGCCGCTCAGCGTCGAGTGGGCCACCGAACTCGTCAACATGATGCTGCTCGGCGGCGAGGGCACCACGATCGCGACCATCGCCCACATGCTCAAGCATCTGCACGACCGGCCTGAGGACCGGGCACGGATCGCGGCCGACCCGTCGCTGCTGCCGACCGCGGTCGACGAGATGATGCGCTACCACGCGCCGTCGCCCGGCCTGGCCCGTACCGTCACCCGGACGGTCGAGGTCGGCGGCCACACGTTCCGCCCCGGCGACCGGGTGCTCCTGTCCTACGCGTCGGGCAACTTCGACGAGGACGTCTTCCCGGACGCCGCGACCCCTGACATCACCCGCTCGCCCAACCCGCACCTCGCCTTCGGCGGCGGCGTCCACCGCTGCCCCGGGGCGCTGCTGGCCTCCGCCAACGCCGAGGTGTTCCTCGGCGAACTGCTGCGTCGCATCCCGGAGTACGGGATCACCGCCGTCGAGGCCTACGAGCGGATCCCGCTGACCAACGGCTTCTACTCGATGACGATGACCTACCGCCCCGGTCCGCGCGAGGGCACCGACACCGGCGAACTGCCCCTGCTGACCGGCGAGCGGGTCCGCCCGGCCGAAGGAACGGAACGATGAGCGACTCCTCGGCCCCGGCCGGTACCCCCGAGCCGTTCGACCACCACTCCCCCGCCTTCGCCGAGCACTGGCCGGAGATCTACGCGGACCTGCGCGCGGGCTGCCCGGTCGCGCACTCCCCGCGGCACGGCGGGTTCTACGCCGTCACCCGCTACGAGGACATCCGCCGCGTACTGCGCGAACCGGAGACGTTCGCGTCCGGGCGCGAGCTGGAGTTCGACGGCAGGACCGTGGGCGGGGCGACCGTGCCGGTCACGGCGTCACGGCTGGGGATGATGGAGATGGACCCGCCGGCCTCCCTCGCCTACCGACGGCTGATCGCGCCGTTCTTCTCCGCCCGCACGGTCCGCGAGTACACCCCGCGGCTCACCACGATCGTCGACTGGATCCTCGACCGCACCATCGAGTCGGGCCGGATGGACGTCGTCGGCGACCTCGGCGCCGTGCTGCCGCCGCTGGTCATCGTCGATCTGCTGGGCCTGCCCCTCGACCGCTGGCAGCACTACGCGCACGCCCTGCACCAAGGCGTCGGCCACCGGAAGGGCTCGGCGCGGGCGATCATCGGCGTGATGCGGGAGATGCGGGAGCTGGTCACCGAGTGGCGGGAGCGCGGGGCCGGTCCGCCGGGCGTCTGCACCGCCCTCCTGGAGGCCGAGGTCGACGGGCGGCCCATCGACGACGACCTGATCGCCGAGCTGGTGTTCATGCTGCTCACCGGGGGCGTCGACACCACGACGGCACAGATATCCAACGTCGTCGGACATCTCGACGCCCATCCGGAGCTGCGCCGCCGGCTGATCGAGGACCCCGACGCCGTCCCGGGTGCCACGGACGAACTTCTGCGGCTCTACAGTCCGGGCACCGGCGCGGCCCGCACCGTCGTCGCTCCGGCCACGCTCGGCGGCGTCGCGCTGCGGCCGGGCGACCGGCTCTTCCTCGGCATCGGCTCCGCCAATCGCGACGAGGCGGTGTTCCCCGATCCGGAGACCGTCGATCCCGACCGTGCGAACGCGCACCAGCACGTGGCCTTCGGGCTCGGTGTGCACCGCTGCGTCGGCGCATACCTCGCCAAGGCCGAACTGGTCGAGGTGGTCCGCGCCCTGCTCCGCCGGATGCCGGACTTCGCCGTCGACCGCGAGGGTCTCGTCCACCGGCCGGTGATCCCCCTGGTCAACGGCTGGACCTCGATGCCCGTCCGGTTCACCCCCGGCCCGCGGGTGGTCCCGGAGCACGCCGCCCCGTTGCCGGAGACGGCGGCGGCCGGTACAGGGGACCGGCACGGCTGATCCGGCTGCACTGTCCGGATCCCACCCGATTCCACCCGACCCTGCGCGGCCGGCCCGGCTGCACCGCTCCGGGCCGGCCGACCCGGTTCCGCTGCCCCCTGGCCGCCACGGGCGGCGGGACCGCCCGCGGCGGCGACGCCGATGGCCCGGTCCCCCCGTCGGGGCCGGGCCATCGGCGTACCGCTCGCAGGCTCAGGCGCGGGTGGCCTTGAGGGCCGGCAGCGAGGCGGCGGTGGTCTCCAGCAGACCGAGGGCCTGGTCCATCATCCGGTCCAGGAGCACCTTGACCGGCACGATGTCCTGGACGGCGGCCGAGACCTGGCCGGCGACGACGATGCCGGTCTCCGTGTCACCCTCCATCTGGGCCAGGTACCCCCGGTCCTCCTTCCACTGGTTGAGCTCGTCGACGGAGATGCCCGTGGCCTTGAGGGCCGGCAGGTCCTCCAGCAGGGCCTTGTTCCTGAGACCGCGGCTGGGCGCGTAGTAGCCCTGGTAGGTCATGTCGTCCCACTCGCGTGAGTCGACGATGTACTGCTTGTAGTTCTGGTGCCACTCGTGCTCTTCGGTCGCGATGAACCGGGTGCCCATGGCGACGCCGGCGGCGCCCATGGCGAGCATCGCGGCGAGCCCGTACCCGTCGTGGATGCCGCCGGAGACGATGACCGGGATGTCGACCTCGGCGATCACCTGCGGGGCGAGCACCATGGTGGAGACGGGCTTGAGGTGGGTGTGACCGCCCATCTCGTAACCCGAGGCGATGACGACGTCCACACCGGCCTCGGCCGCCTTCACCGCGTGGCGCACGGAGCCGACCTTGTGGAAGTGGAGCAGGCCGGCCTCCTTGATGCGCTCGGTGAAGCCGCCGGGGAAGCCCGCCGAGGTGGTGATGGCGGCGAAGTGCTCGCCGACCGGACCGCCGGCGAGCTTGATGCGGATCGCCTCGTCGATGCAGGTCTCGGAGGCCGGCAGCAGCTCGCCCGAGGCGAGGGTTCCCACCGGGATGTTGACCGCGAAGGCGCCCTGCGCGCCGACCGCCACCTGCTCCATCCGGTCACGCAGCTTCTTGCGCAGTTCCGCCTCAGGGGTGAGCAGGCCCGGGGTGGAGACCGAGCCGAGCCCTCCTGCCGCGGACACGGCGGTCGCCAGCGCGGTGGTGGGTGACGGACCCATGCCGTCCTGCATGATCGGGTACTTCGTTCCGAGTCGGCCGCACAGGGCCTGCCATACCGCTCCCACGTCGATCCCTTCGCTGAGTGCGCAAACGGCCCGGTCCGGCCGGATCAACTCAGCCTAACGTCATTTGGTTATTACGCCAAGGCCTCTCCTCCCGCCCTGCGGGCCGGCGCCGTTCCAACCCCACACCCCCCTCGCTCTTGGCCTCAGAACCAAATGCTGTTAGTTTAATGCTCATTGCCGTCCCAGTGAGGTGCGATGTGAGCAGCAACGGCCAGGCGACCATCCCGGTACAGGACTCGCGCTACTTCCGTGACGTCCTCGGACAATTTCCCACCGGCGTCGCGGTCATCACGGCGCTCGACGCGGAGGGCCGGCCCCACGGCATGGCGGTGGGGTCCTTCAGTTCGGTCTCGCTCGATCCGCCCCTGGTGGGCTTCATGCCGGCGCGCACGTCAAGCACCTACCCCAAGATCGAGGCCACCGGGCGGTTCTGCGTCAGCATCCTCGGCGCCGACCAGGAAGACGTGTGCCGCGCGATGGCGACCAGGGGCGCCGACAAGTTCAACGGGATCCCGTGGTTCCCGGCGCCCTCCGGCGCACCCGTCATCGACGGAGCCCTCGCCTGGATCGACTGCACGCTCGCCCAGCGCTACGAGGCGGGCGACCACTACATCGTCGTCGGCGAGGTCGACCGGCTCTCCGAGCTCCGGCCGGGTCCGCCGCTGGTGTTCTTCCGCGGCGGGTACGGCGGGTTCACCACCCCATCGCTGATGGCCGCGCCCGAGCGCGATCTGGTCGAGCTCATCGAGCTGGCCGGACGCGCCCGTCCGCACATGGAGCGGCTCGCCGGGGAACTCGACCTCGAATGCCTCGCCGTCGGGACGGCCGGCCGGCAGTCGGTCTGCCTCGCCATCGCCGACTCCCCGAACCCCGACTACACCTCCTCGCGGGTCGGCTACCGCACCCCGTTCGTGTTCCCGGTCGGCTCGGTATTCGTCGCCTGGGACCCGGCCGGCACCGGAGCCTGGCTCCCCGCGGATCCCGCCCTGGCCGCGGCGGGTGAGGCCGCGCTGCGCCGCACCCGGCGGCGGCGCTGGTCGGTGGCGATCGGCGACGACCACTACGACCAGCTCGAACGCGCGGTCGGCCTGCAACTGCGCCATCCCTCGGTGGACGAACTCGACGGCGTGATGCGGGGACTGCGCGGGGAGCAGTTCGACCCCGAGCTCGCCCCGCACACGTCGTACGACGTCCGGATGCTCGTGGCGCCCGTCTTCGGCCCCCGGAAGGTCGAACTCGGCCTCGCCGTGCGGGGCTTCCGCCGCCATCTGGACGGCGCCGAGGTCGAGCAGGTCGCGGCCCGGCTGGTCGAGGTCGCCGACGAAGTGAGCAGCAGGATCGGCGGGGCGGACGCCCTGGCCGCGGCGATCAGCAGGGAGGCCGGAGCATGAGCGTGCCCGTCGACACCGCGCTGCCCATCAAGGGCGGCGCCGATCCGGCCGCGGCGGCGCGCACAGCCGAGGAGGCCGGCTACGACGCCGTCTGGGCCAGCGAGCTCGACCGCGACCCGTTCCTCCAGCTGGCCGTCGCCAGCACCGCGACCGAGCGGATAGGGCTCGGCACCGGCATCGCGGTGGCCTTCGCCCGCAGCCCGATGAACGTCGCCTCGATGGCGCACGACCTGCAGCGCCTCTCCCGGGGCCGCTTCATGCTGGGGCTCGGCACCCAGGTCCGCGCGCACATCACCCGGCGCTTCTCGATGCCCTGGTCCGAACCGGCCGCCCGGATGCGCGAGTACGTCCTCGCCCTGCGCGCCATCTGGTCCGCCTGGGAGACCGGTGAACGCCTCGCCTTCGAGGGCCGGTTCTACACGCACACACTGATGACGCCGATGTTCACCCCGGCCCCGCACGGCCACGGCACACCGCCGGTCGTCGTCGCGGCCGTCGGGGACCTGATGACCGAGGTGGCCGGGGAGGTCGGGGACGGCGTCCTGTTCCACAGTTTCCTCACCGAACGCTATCTGCGCGAGCACACCCTCGCGGCGCTCCGGCGGGGCCGCGAGAAGTCCCCGCGTCCGGAATTCCAGCGAGTCGGCGGGCCGTTCGTGGCGACCGGCACGACACCGGAGGAGATCTCCGCCGCGGCGGAGGCCACCCGGAGCCAGATCGCGTTCTACGCCTCGACGCCGTCCTACCGGCCGGTGCTGGAAGCGCACGGCTGGGGCGGGCTCGGCGAACGGCTGCACGCGCTGTCCCGTGCGGGTGACTGGAAGGCGATGACCGCCGCGGTGGACGACGAGGTGCTGCACGAGTTTGCTGCCGTCGGCCCTCCGGAGAAAGCGGCGGAGATCCTCGCCGCGCGCTACGCCGACGTGTTCGACCGGTTCACCCTCGTCACGCCGTACGACCTCGACGAGGCCGCCCGCGCCCGGGTCGCCGCCCGCCTGCGGGAGCTCACCTGACCTGCGGCCGACGCCGCTCCGGGTGTCTTCCGCTCTTGCCGGAAGGCACCCGCCACTTTACGCTAACAGCGTTTGGTTAAAGCGCGTACGACAAGGATCCGCCATGACCGAGAGCCGTAAGTCCGAGCACGCGTACCACCTCGACAACACCGATCCCTCCCTCGCACCGCACCTGTTCGAGACGCTGAAGGACGTGCAGGGCAAGTGCCCCGTCGCATGGAGCGACGCAGTCGGCGGGTTCTGGATGCTGACGAAGTACGCCGACATCACCGCCGCGGCCAACGACTGGGAGACCTACACCGTCGAAGAGGGCCACACCATCCCCTCGACCGGGAAGTCCGTGATGCTCCCGCTCGCCGAGGTCGACCCGCCGCTGCACACCCCGTGGCGCCGGTTCCTCGTGCCGTACTTCACTCCGAAGATCGTCCAGAGCTACCGGCCGGTGATCGAGCGGATCGTCGAGGACGCCTTCTCGGGTCTGGCCGCGGGCGGGCGCGGCGACCTCGTCTTCGACGTCGCCCGCAAGGTGCCGACCTCCACGATCTCCGCGATCCTGGGCTTCGACCAGGACGGGAACCACATCTCCGACATCGTCGACGAGTGGATGGCCTCCACAGGCGACCCGGAGCGCGCGCGCAGCGCCGCCGCCGCCGTCGAGGCGGTCGTCCGCGAGGAGATCGGCAAGCGTCGCGGGAAGCCCGCCGAGGACGTGCTCGGCAGGATCATGGAGGGCGAGGTGGAGGGTGTGCCGCTGACCGACGACGAACTGCTCGGCCTGTGCATCGTCTTCATCGTGGCCGGTCACGGCACCACCGTCGACGGCATCACCAACACCGTGCACCGGGTGCTCGCCGAACCGGGTCTGATGGCCTCCCTGCAGGCCGACCGCTCCCGGCTGGGCAAGGTCATCGACGAGTCGCTGCGCATCAGCCCGCCGGTCTGGAACATGGGCCGTACCGCCCGCAAGGACGCCGAGGTGCGCGGCGTGGGCATCTGTCCCGGCGAGAAGGTGATGCTGACCTTCGGCGCCGGCAACTACGACCCGGAGAAGTTCGCGGAGCCGGACCGCTTCGACCCGGACCGGCCGGGCGTGCACGGTCACCTGACCTTCGGCTTCGGCCGTCACCGCTGCATCGGTGAGGCACTGGCGAAGCTGGAGATCACCATCGTGCTCGAGTACATCCTCGACCGGCTGCCCGACCTGGCCCTCGACGGCGAGGTCACCACCCGGACCTACTTCACGACCTACGGCTTCACCGCGCTGCCCGTACGCCACGGCGCCGCCGCCGCGACGGCCTGACGGCCCGCCCCTTGCGGGCATCACGACGACCGGCCCACACCCCGCGCGGGGTGTGGGCCGGTCGTCGTGGCGCTCTTCGGGTCGAGGCCCCTCGTTCAGCCCTGGGGCAGGGTGGTGCCGGAGTTGAACGCGGCGAGGTCCCTGCGCTCGGTGAACCGCCACTGTCCGTCCGTGTCGCGGACGACGACGTCCTCGTAGCGGCCGAACTGGTGGACGCGGCCGTCGGGTGCGAGCACGACGAAGTACGCCGTGCCGGTGGCCCGGTCGTCCTCGTAGGAGGTGACGACGGCGTTGACGGTGAGGTGGTGGTAGATCGGCGCGCCGGGGGTCTTGGCGGCGATGGCCCGCAGGCGGTCCCGGCCGCGCACCTTGCCGGTGTCGTCGAGGACGTCCAGTCCCCTCGCCCGGAAGGACTCGGCGGTGTGGCCGAACGAGGAGATGTCGGTCCAGCCGTCCTCGGTGAAGCAGTCGGCGTAGGCGGCGCCGTCCGCGAGGTCGGCCGCCTGGGCGTAACGGGCGTACAGCTCGTAGATCGCCAGGCGGTCGGCGACCTCGCGGGGGCCGCGGTCGCCGGGTGCGGCCGTACGCGGTGCCACTACGCCGCCCCGGCGGTGGCGCTCCGGGCGGCGGTACGGCCGAAGACGAGGGCGTTGCCGATGGAGGTGCCGCCGCCCGCGTACACGTCGGCGTCGAGACCGCCGGCCACCTCGCCGCCGGCGAACAGGCCTGGTATCGGGCGGCCCGCGGTGTCCAGGACCCGGGCCTCGTCGTCGATGCGCAGACCGGCGAAGGTGATGCCGATGATGGCCGGCCGCAGTTCCACCGCGTAGAACGGGGCGGTCGAAACCGGCGCCAGCGTGCCCTTCTTCTCGAAGGCCGTGTCGTGGCCCCTGACGACGTCGGCGTTCCAGTGCTCGGCGGTCGCCTCGAGACCGGCGGCGGTGATGCCGGTCCGCTCGCCCAGCTCCGCCGGCGTGGCGCCGGACTTCACGACGCCGGCCTCGATCTGCTTGCGCAGCATGGCGGCGGTCCAGTTCGACTCCAGGTCGACGCCGAGGCCGTAGGGGTCGACGTGGCCGCTGTCGGCGACCTGCCGCAGTGCGGCCTCGTCGAAGACGGCCCAGCACGTGCCCCCGGGCTGCTTGGCGATGACGTGCGGCATCACGCAGTAGGTGTCGGTCTCGTCGACGAAGCGGTGACCGTTCTTGTTGACGTAGATCACCCAGGGCGGGGTGAAGGCGTCGTTCAGCCGGCCGAAGTTCGGCGTCTCGAGCAGGGTGCCGCCGTATCCGCGCAGTTCGCCGCCGACGGCCAGCCCCATGCGGACGCCGTCGCCGATGTTGGTGTCGGGGCCGAGGTACCAGTGCCAGTCGCCGTGCTCGACGGCCTCGGGCCAGTGCTCGCCGAGCAGGTCGGGGGCGGCGCCGAAGCCGCCGGTGGTGAGGATGACGGCGTCCGCGGGAATCTCCTCGCCGGCCTCGGTGCGTACGCCGGCGACGGCACCGCCGTCCCCGGTGAGCAGCCCGGTGCACCGGGTGCCGGTGCGGATCTCGACGTTGTCCATCCCCTCGACCGCGGTGAGCAGCGCGGCGACGATCATTGCGCCGCCCGCCGGGCCGAGCCCGCGCGTGTCACCGCTGGGCAGGTGGCCGCGCGGCTTGTACTCGAGACCGGCGATGTACAGGCGGTCGGGCTCCCAGGTGATGCCCAGCTCTTCCAGCCAACCGATCACTTCGCGGGTGCCTTCGGCCGAGGCGCGCAGGAGTCGCGGCTCCAGTTCGTGCCGGCTGACCGTCATGTAGTAGTTGATGAGCTCGTCGACCGAGTCCTCGACGCCACGGGCCTTCTGGACCGGGGTGTCGGCGGCGTAGACGACGCCGCCGGCCCGGGCGGTGGCGCCACCGACCTGCTCGGCCGTTTCGAGGAGGATCACCTCGGCTCCGGCCCGGCCGGCCTCGAGTGCGGCGGCGAGGCCGGCACCTCCGGCCCCGACCACGACGATCCTGCGGGTTGCTGCCATGAATGAACCTTTCTGCACAGGGTGCCGGCGAGAGCCGCCCCGTCGTCGGCCCTCGCCGGCACGCGGCTACTTGGCGAACGGGTCGAAGAAGTCGCCGTCCGGCACGATCCGGCCGTCCTTCACGGCGCTGGTGCCGACCTCGAACGAGGCGACCCGCGGGTACTCCGGCAGCGGAGGGGGATCCTGGATGCCCTGGTAGTCCGGGTAGGCGTCGCCCAGGCTGACCGGCTCCTCGATGGCGTCGAGGGCCTTGATGACCGAGGCGCCGTCGATGATCTCGTGCCCCTCGGCGACCGCGGCGAACAGCTTCACCGACAGCCAGCCGTTGAGGCCGATGTCGTCGATGTTGACCTTCGGATCGGCGGCCTTCATCGCCTTGTTGAACGCCGCGATCTCCGCGTTGGAGGTGTCGGAGGCGGCGTGGCCGCGGGAGGTGAGCGCGATGTTCCCGGCGTCCGGTCCGAGGATCTTCAGTACGCCCGGGGTGACCATGGAGGAGATGCCGGTGATCAGGCCCTCGTAGCCCGCGGACCGCAGCGCGGTCGCGATCCGGCCGGCGTCGGCGCCCGAGCCCTGCAGGGACACCGCGTCGGGGTCGTGGCCGATCGCCTTGGCCGCCACCGTCGAGTAGTCGGCCGAGCCGATCGGGGCGTAGATCATGCTCGCCTTGCCGCCGGCCTCCTCGACGCCCTTCTTGGCCCATTCGGCACCGGCGCGGGCGGTCTCGTTGTCCCCGCCGATCACGACGACCTTCGGGCCGCCGCGTTCGACCGCGAGCTTTCCGGCGCCGACGCCCATGCCGACCGGGGTCGCGTTGATGGGGTAGGACACCGGGCTGGTCGCCTCGTTCTGGCCGTCGGCGCCACCGGGGCCGATGACCGGGATCTTCGCCTGCTCCATCACGGCCGCGATGGCGCCGATGTTGGGCGAGAGCGGGCCGACGACCGCGACGACCTTCTCGGAGACGGCGCGCTGGGCGCAGGCCGTCGCCTCGTTGGGGTCGAACTTGTCGTTGCAGGTCAGCAGCTCGATCTTGCGGCCGTCGATGCCGCCCTCGTCGTTGACCCGTGCCACCGCGGCGGTCACGGCCGTCTTGAGCCACGGGACGGAGTAGACCTGGCTCTCGAACGAGGCGATCGTCATGATCTTGACGGGACCGTCGGAGGTTCCCCCGGTGCCGCCGTCGCCGCACGCGGTGACCAGCAGCGGGAGCACCGCCAGTGCGGCGAGAGTTCTCTTGCGCATGTCGTGTTCAGCCCTTCGCGGTGTGGATGACCTGCTGCTCGGTGAAGGACCGCAGTCCGTCCTCACCGTTGGCGACCCCGAGGCCGCTGTGCTTGGCGCCGGAGAAGGGCGCGTGGGAGGGCAGCATGGCGTGGCAGTTGACCCAGGCGGTGCCGCATTCGAGCTGTTCGGCGACGGCCCTGGCCTTCGCCTCGTCGGCGGACCAGACCGAGCCGGACAGGCCGTAGTCGGTGGCGTTGGCACGTGTCACCGCTTCGTCGACCGTGTCGTACTTCAGCAGCGGGATCGCCGGGCCGAACTGCTCCTCGTCGACGATCCGCGTGCCTTCGGCCACGTCGGCGAAGACCGTCGGCTCGAAGAAGTAGCCGCCGCCCTCGATGGGCTTCCCGCCGGACACGACCCGGGCGCCGCGTGCGACGGCGTCGGACACCAGCTCCGAGACCCGGTCGAACTGCGGTCGGGTGGTCAGCGGACCCATCGCGGTGGCGGGGTCGGTCGGATCGCCGACGGCCGTCGCCCGCGCGGCCGCGCCGAACGCGTCGACGAACTCCTCGTAGCGGTTCGCCGGAACGAAGATGCGCTTGGGGATGCAGCAGATCTGGCCGCAGTTGAACATCGAGAACGCGAACAGCGTGCCCGCGGTCTTCTCCAGGTCCGCGTCGTCGAGGACGATCGCGGCGTCGTTGCCCCCGAGTTCGAGGGTGACCCGCTTGAGGTCGTGGGCGGCATTGACGGCCACGGACCGTCCGGCAGGGATCGAGCCGGTGAAGCTGATCTTGCGCGGGGTCGGGTGCGAGGTCATGGCCTTGCCGAGCTCGTCGCCGCCGGTGACGATGTTGATGACGCCGGGCGGCAGCACCTCGGCGCCGATCCGGCCCAGCAGCAGGGTCGACAGCGGGGTGAACGGCGAGGGCTTGAGCACCACGGTGTTGCCGCCGCGCAGGGCGGGGGCGATCTTCCAGGTCCACATGCCGACCGGGCCGTTCCACGGCGTGATCGCGGCGACCACGCCCATCGGCCGGTGGGCCACCTCGATCCTGGCGGTGGCGTCGTCCTGGATGACCCGCTTCGGCCAGTCCAGGTCGGCGTAGTAGCGGATCCAGGGTGCGGAGGAGACGACTTCGGCCGCGGCGACGGCCCGCGGCTTGCCGGTCTCCTGGATCAGGAGCGCGGTCAGTTCCTCCTGGTGGGCGTCGACGGCGTCGGCCAGGTCGCGCAGGGCCTGCCGGCGCGCGTCGTCGTCCCGCTTCCAGCTCGTCTGGGCGCGGGCGGCCGACGTCATCGCCTGGTCGAGCTGCTCGGGCGTGCACTCGGGCGCCTGCGCCTCGACGATACCGGTCGCCGGATTCACGACATCGAAGGTGTCGCGTGTGTCGACGGGCTTGCCGTCGATCGTCATGCTCAGCATGGGTGTCCTCCACGTCCGGACCACGAGGGATGAGCCACGTCGGGCATGCGGCAGGCAGTTCACACGCCAGGAGTCGCGCCGACCGTGATCATTGACACAGTATTCTGACAGTGCTTGGTTTCTTAGGCAATGACTTCACACCTGGTTCCGTCCTTTCCCGACCGTGCCGTCCAAGGAGATCGATGACCATGAGCGACGGAATCGTCGTCGTCGGCGCCTCACTCGCCGGGCTGCGGGTCGCCGAGGCGCTGCGCGCCAACGGGTACACGGGCCGGCTGCGGCTGGTGGGCGACGAGCACCACCTCCCCTACGACCGCCCGCCGTTGTCCAAGCAGGTGCTGACCGGCGAGTGGGAGGCCGCGCGCACCGCGCTGACCACTCCCGCGAAGCTCGCCGAGGCCGGCATCGAGACCGTGCTCGGAGCGCGGGCCGTCGCGGTGGACACCGAGGCCGTCACCCTGGCCGACGGCGAGCGGCTCGACTACGACCAGCTCATCGTGGCCACCGGCGCCGCCGCCAGGACCTGGCCGGGAACCGCTCCCGACGGGCGGGTCCACCGGCTGCGCACGCTCGCTGACAGCATCCGGCTGCGCACCGCACTGGCGGGCGGCGGCCCGCTGGTCGTCGTGGGCGGCGGTTTCATCGGGCTCGAGGTGGCGGCCGCCGCGCGCGGGGCCGGCCTGGACGTCACCGTCGTCGAGGCCGCGGGCACGCCTCTCGAACCCGTTCTCGGCCCCGAGATCGGCGCCTGCTTCACCCGGCTGCACCGGGCCCAGGGCGTACGGGTGCGGACCGGCGTCCCCATCACTTCGGTCCAGGAGGCGGCCGACACGGTGGCCGTCCGGCTCGCCGACGGCACCGAACTCGCCGCTGCCCACGTCGTCGTCGGTATCGGCGCCACACCCAGCAACGACTGGCTGACCGGCCTCGGCCTCGATGACGCCGCGGGCGTGCCGTGCGATGCCCGCGGCCGGGCCGGCGACCGGGTGTGGGCGCTCGGCGACGTCGCGCGGTGGGAGCAGCCGGCGTACGGCGACTCCGCACGCCACGAGCACTGGACGACGGCGGTCGACCAGGCGGCCGTGGTGGCGGCGGCGGTCCTCGGCCGGGAGTCGGCCCGCCCGCCGGCGCCGCCCTACTTCTGGAGCATGCAGTACGACGTGAACTTCCAGCTGGTGGGCCGCCCCGACCTCGCGTCCTCGGTCAAGGTGCTCGAAGCGGGGGAGGGCGGGGCCGACCGCGGCGCCGTGTTCGCCTTCACCGACACCGCGGGCCGTCGCGTCGCGGTCGCCGCCTTCCACAACCCGCGCCGCTTCCTGAGGCTGCGCCGCGAACTCCAGGAGGAGTTCACCACCGCGCCGACCCCCGTGACCGGTCACGGGGGTCGGTGACACGCACTCATGCGTGGGCAGCCACTCCTGCGGCCGCCCACGCCCACCCGTACGGGGCTCCTCACTCGTCGTCCCACCACGGGTAGAACGGTGGCATCCCCGTGTGCGCGCTGCCGGTGAAGCGGGGTTCCCGCTTCTCGCGGAACGCCTCGACGCCTTCCTTGCCGTCTGCCGTGCTGGTGTAGAACATCGCCAGGGAGTCGACCCGGTGCGCCTCCCTGGGGTGCGGCAGGGCGCTGTTGCGGTACATCATCTGCCGCGTGAGCGCGACGGCGACCGGCGACCGGTTCCGCGAGATGCGGCGTGCCAGGTCCTGTGCCTCCTCGAGCAGCGATGCGGCGGGGACGACACGGCTCACCAGTCCGCCGTCCCCGGCTTCCTCCGCCGAGAGGATCTCGGCGGAGTACACCCATTCCAGCGCGCGGGCCATGCCGACGATCCGCGGCAGGAACCATGTCGACGCCGCCTCGGGGACGATACCGAGTTTGCCGAAGACGAAGCCGATGCGCGCCTTCTCCGAAGCCAGCCGGATGTCCATGGCCAGGGTCATCGTCGCCCCGATGCCCACGGCCGGGCCGTTGATCGCCGCGATCACGGGCTTGCGGCAGTCGAAGATCGCCAGGACCACCCGGCCGCCGGTGTCGCGCACGCCTCGCAGGATCCGCGGATCGTCGAGGTCGTCCATGTCGGACAGGGTCGGCCGCTGGGACTCGTCCAGCCCGAACACGTTTCCCTCCGACGCGAGTTCCATGCCGGCACAGAAGGCCCGGCCGGCTCCCGTCACCACCACGGCACGGACCTCGTCCCGCGTGTTCACCCCGGTGAACAGCGCCACGAGTTCGTCCGCCATCTCGACGGTGAAGGCGTTCAGCCGGTCCGGGCGGTCGAGGGTGACGGTGAGAACCCCGTCGTCCAGATCGGTCGACAGGGTCCGGAACCCCTCGACGTCCGCTCCCGCGCTCATGCCCCGCATATGATTCCTCGATCCGCGTGTTCTACCGGGCGTCAGAAATTAATCTACCGCCGGGATTATGATGGTGAACGCGTGCAACGTGCAAGGGTTCGCCAGGCCCCCAGAGACTCCCAGGGACGAGGAAGAGTCACGTGAGCGAGACGAGCAGGGAATGGCCGCGCCCCAAGATCCGGCCCCGTAAGGCAGAGCTGAAGAACGACCAGATCTTCGAGACGGCCGCCCGGCTGTTCTACGAGAAGGGGTACGCAGCCACGTCCCTGCAGGACCTGGCAGCCGCGGTGGGCCTGCAGAAGGGCAGCCTCTATTACTACATCGACTCCAAGAAGGATCTGCTCTTCGCCATCACCGACTACGCGCACACGTTCTTCGTCGAACTCACGGAGAACGCCAAGGCCGGAGGCGGCACTCCCCTGCAGACGCTGGAACGCATGCTGCTCCAGCACGCCCGGTTCGCCGCCGAGCACTTCCATGTGACGGCCGCCTTCTACAACGAGCGCTCTGCCCTGTCCGACGAGTACCAGGAACGCATCGTCGCCACCCGCGACGCCTACGAGACGTCCCTGCGCCGGCTCGTCAGGAACGGTCAGGAGTCGGGGGAGATCTCCGCGGACCTGGACCCCAGGCTGGCGGTGTTCGGCGTCCTGGGCATGATCAACTGGATCCACCAGTGGTACCGCCCCGGAGGGTCACTGTCGCCGGCCGAGATCGCGGCGGCGCTGAGCCGGCAGGCCGTGCGGTCCCTGCTGCCGCGCACGGCCGTGGACTGAGCGTCGTGGGGGTCGGTCAACCGGCCGGGCTGCGCGGCGCATGGCGCGCCCAGGGCAGCTGCGATCGGTCGATGTACGACGTGCGATGGCTGTACTTCCAGCCGCCGGCCGTCCGTACCAGACTGTCCTGGTACCGGCCACTGGCGAAGAAGGCGTTGTCGCCGTCGGTGCTCTCCCGGCGGTAGAGCAGCACGAAGACCTTCTGCGTCGCCTCGTCGCCGTCGATGTCGACGAGGCTGTCGGCCGTCACGTGCCCCATGAGCCAGGCGGAGTCCGCCGCGGCGCGGATGCCTGCGGCCAGGGCCTCGTGCCCGCTGTTCCGGCTGCCGGTGTTCCCGGACTCGTACACGCCGTCCGGCGTGAAGCAGGCCGCGTACGCCTCGGCGTCGCGCTCGTAGCAGGCCCAGTTGTAGAGCGCGTTGAGACGGTGAATCTCGAGCTCGTCCGCGATGCGGGAGCCGTCCGGTGCGGTCACGCGTACTCCCGGGAAGATCAAATTCTCACCAAATGTCGTCAGCTCATGAAGCGTCTTCCGGGGCCACAGGGCCATCAGCGGGTACGTCGCCCACTGGCCGGCAGTCGCCCCCTGCTCCCTTTTCTCGGTTCAGGCGGACACCATGCGCCGTCCGGCCTCGGTCGCGGCCTCCCGCTCGTCCCCGTACCAGGTGCGCAGGGACAACGCGCGCTTGTAGTACCAGTGCAGTTCGTGTTCGTGCGTGAATCCGATGCCGCCGTGGATCTGCAGGGCGTCCTCGCACACTGAGCGGCCGACGCCGGCGGCATGGGCCTTGAGCGTCAGGGCCGCCAGGGCGAATTCCTTCGGGGCGAGCGCCGCCGAGTCGGCGGCCACGGCCTCGACGAAACTCTCCAGCATGATCACCCGCTGGGCGGCTGACGCCGCGATGTGCTTGATCGCCTGGAAGCTCCCGATGGGACGGCCGAACTGCTCGCGTTGCTTGGCGAATTCGACGCTCGCATCGAGCATATGGCGGGCGATACCGGCGAGTTCGGCGGCAACCAGCACCCGCTGCCAGCTCCGCAGCAAGGCCACGAGCGCCGCCCCGTCCTCGCCCTGCGCGATGATGTCGCCCTGCTCGACCGCGACCGCGTCGAGGGACACGCCGGCGTAGCTCGCTCCCGGGTCCGTGCTCTCGTGCCCGGTGACGGTGATGCCGGAGCGGGCGCGATCGACCACCAGGACCGTGGCCTTTGCGTCCGTGCCGTCGACGATCACGACGAACAGGTCCGAAACCGCGCCGAAGCGCACCAGGTCCACCGAACCGGCAAGCCCGCCGGAGCCCAGGACGGGCGAGCCGTTGGCCGCGCGCCAGTCGAGCGTGACTCCGGGGTCGAGCACCGCCACCCGTGCTCCCCCGATCAGCGCGGACGCCAGCCGGGATCGCGCGCTGTCGCCGGGGGCTGTCCGGAGCAGAAGTCCCGGCAGCAGCATCTGTTCCATCAGCGGGCCGGGCACCAGACGCTGCCCGAGCAGCCGGAGCAGCGGAACGAGCCGGGCGGGGTCCAGTCCCAGACCGTCCTCGGCCTCGGGCGCGACCAGCCCGAACCAGCCCTGTCGTGCCGCCTCTTCGAGCAGTCGCGGGTCCTCCCCGTGGGCCCGCAGCGCGGCGAGTCTGCGCTCGCCCGGATAGTCCCGGTCCAGGAACCCCTTGACCGCCTGCAGGATCTCGTCGTCAGCCACGGGGCAGTCCCAACACTCTCTCGCCGATGATGTTCTTCTGGATCTGGGACGTCCCTCCGTAGATGGACGCCGCCCGGGAGTAGTAGTGCTCCTTGACCCACCGCGGGCCGTCGAGACCGAACGGTGCCCGGTCGGCCGCCAGACGGAACGGTCCGAGCAGGTCGGTGACGGACGTGTAGAGCAGTTGCTCCACCTCATTGAGGCTGAGCTTGTCCACCGAGTCGTAAGGGCTGGGGATGTCACCGGTGAGCTGCCGGTCGATGGTCCGGCGGGTCAGCGCCTCCAGTGCCCGCACCGCCGTGTAGGACCGGCCGAGCTGCTCCAGGACCCGGTCCGGGGGCTCGGTCCCGGTCGCGCTGACATGGCCGCGGAGGTTCCGCACGGCCTCCTCGACCGCCACCTCGTACTCCACGCGCCGGCGGAGCGTGTACGCACCGCGCTCATGGCTCAGGGTGTCCTGGGCGATGGCCCACCCCTCATTGAGCTGTCCGACCAGATTGCGCACCGGCACGCGGACGTCCTCGAGGAAGACCTCGCAGAACTCGTCGTCTCCGGTCATCTGCACCAGCGGTCGTGCGGTGACGCCGGGGGTACTCATGTCGACGAGGATGTAGCTGATGCCCCGGTGCTTCGGAGCGTCCGCGTCCGTGCGCGCCAGCAGCGCGCACCATTGCGACTTGTGAGCCCAACTGGTCCACACCTTCTGACCGGTGATGACGAACTCGTCACCCTCGATCCGGGCGCGGGTACGCAGCGAGGCCAGATCGGATCCGGACTCCGGCTCGGAGAATCCCTGGCACCAGATGTCCTCACCGGACAGCAGGCGGGGCAGCAGCTGCTGCCGTTGCCAGTCGAGTCCGTACGTCTCGATCGACTTGCCGACGACGTCCACGCCGATCAGGCCGATGGGCTGCGGGGCGCCGGCCCGGGCGAGTTCCTCCGAGAAGACCAGTTGGTGCAAGGGACTCAGTCCCTGCCCTCCGGCCGCCCTGGTCCAGGAGATTCCGACGAACCCGGCCTCATAGAGGGTCTTCTGCCATTCCCGCAGGACGGCGAAGCGGCCCTCCAGGTCGAGAGGGACCTCGGGGACGGTCGCCTGCGCGAGCCAGGCTCGGACCTGCCGGCGGTAGGCCTCCAGGTCCGCGGTGTCCTGTGTCGTGTGGGTCATCCTCCGGATCACTTCCCCGTGTACTGCGGCTCGCGCCGCTCGAAGAAGGCGGCGACGGCCTCCTTGGCGTCGTCGTATCCGGAGAGTTCGCCGGTGAGGCTCTGCTCGAACGCGTAGCCGTCCTTGAGCTCCATGTACTCGATGTGGTTCAGGCTGCGCTTGGCCATCCTGATGGCGACGGGGCTGTGCCGGGCGATCCGCCGGGCCAGTTCGGTGGCGGCGGCGAGCAGTTGATCGCCGGGCACCACGCGGTCGATGCCGCCGTACTGGGCCAGCTCCTCCACCGGGACCATGTCACCGGTGAAGTGCATGCGGCGCACCAGCGCCTGCGGGACCAGGCGCGAGGCGTGCTTGGCGCCGCCCATCGCGCCGACCTGGATCTCGGGGAGGCTGAACCTGGCGCCCTCTGCGGCCACGACCATGTCGCACGAGCCGGCCAGCGCCAGTCCCGTCCCCACCGCGACGCCGTGGACGGCCGCGATCACGGGCACGGGGCAGTCGTAGATCGACCAGAAGGCCTCACGCACGCGCCTCATGCGCTCGCCGGCGTTCTCCGGGTTCATGGTCAGGAATTCGTCGAGGTCGTTGCCGCCGCAGAAGTGCTTGCCGGCCCCGGTCAGGATGACGACCCGCGCGTCCGGGGCATGCCGTTCGATCTCGCCGAACAAGGCCTTGATCTCGGCGTACATCGGCAGGCCGACGGCGTTGACGGGCGGCCGGTCCATCGTGACGGTCGCAACGTGGTCCGTCGTCCGCACGTCCAGGAACTGGAACTCCGACATGTGTGCACTCACCTTCTGCCGGCTTCCGCCCGCCGGTCCGGGTCAACTGGTCGGTCGAGAAAAATCGACCGATCGGTAGAATGGTGACAGCACCTCACCCCGGGCGCAAGCGTTCAGGGGTGCTCCGGTGCCCGGCCGACGGGACGGGACCGGGTCCGGCTACGCCTCTCCGAGGCCGCGTTCGAGCTGCCCGATCGCCGCGTCGAGCAGGTCGCCCAGCTCGGTCTCGTCCTCCGCCAGCCAGTGCTCGTACGCGGCGATCGCCGCGGCGAGGAGGGCGTACCCGAACATGCGGGGCACCATGTCGGAGGGCGACAGGCCCCTGCGCAGCGCCACGTACTCGGTGACGATCGCGCGCCACGCCGCGTAGCGCAGGGTGGCATCGGCCTGGAGCGTGGGAACGGTCAGGATGAGTTCCATGCGCTGCCGGTGCCACGGCACCGACGCGTCGTCGAACCGGTTGAACTCGACGACCGCGTGACGCAGAGCGTCCATGATCGGGGTGCTCGGATCGGTCGCGTTCAACAGGTCACGAAGCCCTGTGAGTTGCTGCGCGAAGTCGCCCCAGACGAGGTCGTTCTTCGACGAGAAGTAGCGGAAGAACGTCCGCCGGCCGATGCCCGCCGCCCCGGCGATGTCGTCCACCGTGGTGGCGTCGAAGCCCTGCCGGGCGAACAGTTCGAAGCCCAACCGCTCCAGGTCGGCCCGCGAGGTGGCGCGCGGGCGCCCGCTCCTGGCCGGCGTGCCGGCGATCACGCCTTTCGTAGGCGACTCCACAGGCGCAACCCTTTCCCGTCGGCCGGCTCCCGTTCCCGTGCCGTACCGCACGTACCGCTCTGCCCTGACAACATACGCCGCCACGGGTGCGGTGCTCCGTCCGAAGCCGAAGCCTTGGCCTCACCCCCGGGCCGCCCCCGACTCCCTGGCTTTCGCCGCGCGGACGCCCGGGCCGGGACGATGCGGGGACGGAGGGCGGCCGTGGAGCGGCCCTTGAGGGCGGAGATCCACACACCGGTGCCGTACGCGAGGTCGTCGAGGCGGCGGGCGATGCCGTACCGGACGGGGTCCAGCCCGGCCTTATCGCGCCGGTATTCGAGGGCGATGTCCACCATGGCCGCGACGGCGGTGGCGCGGCGTACGCGGGGGGAGGCCAGGCAGCCGAGGACGGTGAGCGGCCACCAGTGGCGGGTGAGCAGTGCCGAGCCCTGGGCCACGGCGGACACCGCGCCACCGCCCGTGAGCCGGACCGCGTGCCGGACGGGCTGCCCGGTGTCGCGCAGGGTGTGCGCGATCCGCGCCGTGGCGACGGCGTACAGACCGGCGGCGACCGGCAGGGACCAGCGCCGCTGGGCGGCCAGGGCGAGGACCAGCGCGGCGTTCCAGGGGGCGAGTACGGCGGGGGCGATGTTCTGGGGATGGCGTTCGGCGAGGGGGTGGGCACCGGTGCCGTACTCCGCCTTGCGCCGGAACCAGTCGCGCAGGGTGACCCTGTGTTCGTGGGCGGCCTCGACGGACGGTTCGTAGCGCACGCGCAGACCGCTCCGTGCCAGGCGCCAGCACAGATCGACGTCCTCCCCCACCCGCAGACGGGGGTCGAACCCGTCCCCGAGCGCGTCGACGCGTGCGACGACGCAGGCGCTGGGCACCCAGGACACCGGTGTTCCGGGGCGGACCAAGGCGGGGTCCGTCCCCAGGTCGAGGGAGGAGCGGACCCGTTCGTAGCGGCCGAGCCAGCCGGCCGAGGCGGGGGTGACCAGACCCGTGATCCTGGGCACGGCCAGGGCGACCCTGGGGTCGGCGAAGTGCCGCAGCAGGGTGGGCACGGCGTCGGGCGGCAGGACGACGTCGGAGTCGACGAAGGCGACGTAGGGCGTGGTGACGAGGCGCAGACCGGCGTTGCGCGCCCCCGCCGGCCCCCCGTTGACGGTGAGCGTCAGCAGACGCGCGCCGTGTTCGGCGGCGACGGCGGCGACGGGGCCGGGGCGGTGGGAGGCGTCGTCCACGACGACGACCGGGCTGCCGGCGGGCAGGCCGGCCAGGAGGCGGGCGAGTTCCCGGGGGCGGTCGCGCACCGGGATCACGTACGTGCAGGCCGGGCCCGCCCCGTCGTCGGCACCAAGGGGTGGTGGCAGGGTGTGGACGGCGGGGTGGGCCAGTCCGGTCTCCAGGAGGCGGTCGGCCAGGACGGCACCAGCCGCGTCGCGCACGCGCACCGTACGCCCGGAGAGCAACGGCCGGGCGCGGGCGCCGAGCCGGACAAGGCGGACGGGGCTTCCACCGAGGAGGACCCGGCCGCCGTCGAGGACGCGGGTGGACCGGTCGAGGGTGACCTCGAAGCCGCGGGGAAGCGTCATGGGGCGGCTGCCTTCGTGCAGGCGACGGCGGATGAGGTGGTGGACGTGGCCGTGGGGTGCGCCGGTGCGGACGGTACGGCCGCGGGGTGCGTCGGCGCGGGGTGCGCTGCCGGGTCGAGGAGGCGGCCCCGGTGGTCCGTACGGCCCGCCGCGATGCGGCGTGCGGCGACCGACACCATCGCCTCCAGTGCAGCCCGGCCCTCTTCGGCCGTCGCCCCGGTCGGATCACCGAGCACTCCGGTGGGCGAGACCCCGCGCACACCGCGGGCGACCAGTTCCGGCATGAGGAACGCCAGCGGCCGCGTGTCGCCGGCCACCGCATCGGCGAGGCGGACATCGGCGGGCGCCAGGTGCAGCATCAGGGATGTCTCGGCACGGCCGGCATGCGCGTCGCCGCCGGGTGTCTCGCAGCCGAGCCACGCCACATCATGGCCTTCGCCACGGAGCCGTCCGACCGCCGCGTCGAGCGTGGGCACATTGCCCCCGTGGCCGTTGACCAGGACGACGCGGTGGGCCCACAGCGACAGCGACCGTACGGTCTCCACCAGGACCGCGCGCAGCGCCTCGTGGCCGATGGAGACCGTCCCGGGGAAGCCCGCATGCTCGCCGCTGGCGCCGTAGGCGAGGGTCGGCGCCAGCAGTACGGGACGGCGCCCACGCTGCGCCGTCAGACGCTCCGCCGCCAGCCGCGCCACCGACTCGGCGATGACACTGTCCGTGTTGAACGGCAGGTGCGGTCCGTGCTGCTCGGTCGAGCCGACGGGTACGAGGACCGAGGCTCCGTCCGGCACGCCCGGCCAGACGGCGCGCTCCAGTTCCTGGGGGCCACGCGGTCGCCGGGGGTGGGGCGGCATCACCGGCCGACCGGGTCAGCGGCGCGCGGGGCTCCGGCGACGCGTGTGAAGCCGTCGGGGACGACCAGGTCGTGCGGTGACAGGTCATGCGCCGAGGAGTGCCCGAGGCCCAGCACCGCCGAGTCGAGCCCGCTGCGCAGGATGTCCAGGACGTTCTCCACGCCCGCCTGCCCGTTGGCGGCCAGGCCCCACAGGTAGGCGCGGCCGACCAGGACGGCGCGGGCGCCGAGCGCGAGGGCCTTCGCGACGTCGCCGCCGCGGCGGACACCTCCGTCGAGGAGGACCTCGATGTCGTGGCCGACGGCTTCGGCGATGGCGGGCAGCAGCCGGATGGTGGCGGGTGTGGTGTCGAGGTTGTTGCCGCCGTGGTTGGAGACCGAGATGGCCGACACTCCGGCGTCGACGGCCCGCAGTGCGTCATCGACCCGGGTCACGCCCTTGAGCAGGAACGGGCCGCCCCATTCCGTCCGCATCCACTCGATGTCGTCCCAGGTCGGCGGCTTGGTCTGCATCCATTCGCCGTAGGCGCCGAAGAACGTCGGGGCCGTGCCGCCCGGCGGCTGGAGGTTGGGGGTGGTCAGGTCGGGGATCCGGCCGGATCTGACGAAGGACCACAGCCAGCGCGGGTGCGGCAGGACGTCCGGTACGAACCTGGCCGCCGTCCTGAGGTCGATCGTTTCCGGGATGGACGGGCTGCCCCAGTCCCGGCCGTGGGAGAAGGACCAGTCCAGCGTGGCGATGAGGGCCTTGGCTCCCGCGCTGCGGGCACGCTCCATGCGCTGCGTCATGGCGTCGCGTGTGCCGGTCCAGTACATCTGGTAGAAGACGTTCGGGTTGGCCTCGGTGACCTCTTCCACCGGCTTGGAGGCGAACGAGCTCAGCCCCATGATCACGCCTCGGTTCGCCGCCGCCCGGGCGACCGCCACCTCGCCGTCGGGATGCACGGCCTGCACGCCGGTCGGTGAGATCACCACCGGGAAGGAGGAGGGGACACCGAGCACGGTCGTGGACAGGTCGCGGTCGGCGTGGTGGCCCACGACCCGTGGGGCGAAGCCCAGTTCGGCGAAGGCGCCGGTGTTGTCGTCGAGCGTGCGGCCCCGTTCGGAGCCGGCCACCAGGGCACCGTAGACGGTGCTCGGCAGGTACTTCTTGGCGCGGCGCTGGGCCTCCGCGACGGTCTCGAACCAGGGATTCCTGCGCATGGTGCGGCTCTCTCCTGCGGTAGGGACGGTGACCGGGAACGAACCTGGGGGCTCGGACGGCGCGGCGAAGGCGCCGTCAGTCGCCGCCGCGCGGAAGGCTCGTGCCGGCCAGTGGGTGTTCGTCGCAGTCGCCGACGGGTGGCCGGTCCCTGTCCGGACGGCGGGTGAGGACGATGTCCACGGGCCCACGTCCCCGTGCGGGCGAGGTGCGGTGGGAATGGTCGCCGGAGGGTTTCGGGAGGTGGTCGCGGCCCTTCGGCCGCTCGGCCAGCAGTTGCTCTCCGTACCCCTGGACGCATTCGGGGTCAGGGCCGTCCAGCGGGAGCCCGGTGAAGAACTTCGCCGCCATGCAGCCGCCCTTGCAGGTGTCGTAGAACGCGCAGGAGGCGCACGCCCCGCCGGTCTGCGGCTCGCGCAGGCTCCGGAACAGCTCCGACTCCCGCCACACCCCGGCGAAGCCGCCCGGCCGGCGGATGTTCCCGGCGAGGAACTCGTCGTGGATGGCGAAGGGGCACGCGTACACGTCGCCGACCGGGTCGATCAGGCACACCACGCGTCCGGCACCGCACAGGTTCAGGCCCGGCAGCGCCTGCCCGTAGGCGGACAGGTGGAAGAAGGAGTCGCCGGTGAGCACGGTGTCGCCGTGGGCGACCAGCCAGTCGTACATCTGACGCTGCTGTTCCGGCAGCGGATGCAGTTCGTCCCAGACGTCCGCGCCGCGGCCGGAGGGACGCAGACGGGTCAGCCGCAGTTGCGCGCCGTAGCGGTCGGCGAGGGCCTTGAACTCGTCCATCTGCGGGATGTTGTGGCGGGTGCACACCACCGACAGCTTGAAGTTGGTCATCCCGGCGTCCGCCAGGCTGCGCATCGCGCGCAGTGCCGTGTCGTAGGAACCGGGCCCGCGCACGGCGTCGTTGACCTCGGCGGTCGCGCCGTCCAGCGAGATCTGCACGTCCACGTAGTCGTTGCGGGCCAGCCGCCGGGCGACCTCGGGCGTGATGCGCACACCGTTGGTGGAGAACTTCACGCCCACGTGGTGTGCGGTGGCGTAGTCGATCAGTTCCCAGAAGTCCGGGCGGACCGTGGGCTCGCCGCCGCCGATGTTGACGTAGAAGACCTGCATGGCCTCCAGTTCGTCGATGACGGCCTTGGCCTCCTGTGTGGTCAGCTCTCGCGGGTCGCGCCGACCCGAGCTGGACAGGCAGTGCGTGCAGGACAGGTTGCAGGCGTAGGTGAGTTCCCAGGTGAGGCAGATCGGGGCGTCGAGACCGTGCTCGAAGAGGTCCACCAGGCGTGCGGCGCCGGGCGCGGGCCTCGACTCCTGCGTACTCGCGGTCATGGGGTCCGGGTCCTTTCGACGACCATCGACGACCGGGTGAGTGCGGCCAGGGCCTGCCCGTACCGGGGCAGGTCCTCGTCGTCGACACCGGCCGCCGAGCAGGCGGCCCGTGCGGTGGGTGCCGTCGCCAGCGCCTGCACAACGGCCAGCAGCCTGCGGTCCTTGAGGAAGGTGAGCTTGCGGGTACCGAAGTGGTACAGCAGCGCACCGAAGGGTTCCGGCCGTACCGAGACCTGCGGGTGCAGGTCCCAGGCACGGTCCAGGTTCGGGGTGGTCATGCGCGTGGCCTAGTAGACGCCGCACATGCCGTCGATCGAGACTTCCTCGATCAGGTCGTCGGCCTCGATGAGTTCATCGGGCGACGCGCTCTCGTCGAGGTGGTTCTGCTGGACCTGGCGGGAGTCGAGGTCGTTCATGCGGCTCTCCCTTCATCGGGTGCGGTCGCACGGCTGCGACCGTCAGGGGGGCAAGGGGGTACACGGACCGACAAGCACCGGCACGCAGCTCTGTGCGGGCGGTGTCGCGTGCGCGGGTGTACTGGACGGCGGAGCACTTCGGGGTCGCCGGAACCGCCGACCGTACCTGTGAGCACCAGAGAGTATTGACATGCGGTGCCAAAAGGAAGGTACTGGTGACCGGTATTTCCGCCGGGGCCCGGCCGGTGTCCGCCCCGTGACAGCTCGCTCGCGCCCCGACCTGCGCGAACGTGAACCACCCTGGTACGGGTCGGCCGCAGAAACATTCCCCCGCAGCCACCGCAGTGCCCGCCGTCGCAGAGAGGAGGCACGTTGAGAACCGGTGCCCATGGCCTGTTCCCCGTGCCCCACCGCCGCGGTACGGCTCCCGCCCGGTGCGCCCACGACGTCGTCGTGGTCGGCGCCGGCACAGCGGGTTCGGTTCTCGCGGCCCGGCTGACCGAGGACCCCGACCGCCGCGTGCTCGTGGTGGACGCCGGCCCCCTGCCGCGCGGCGCGGCCGGTTTCGGCCCGGCGCTGCTGGACGCGCGTCTGGTTCCGGGCGCCCGGCCGGGCCATCCGGCCACCCACGCACACCCGGTACGCCTCACACCGGAGCGGCCGTGGCTGGTCCCTCGCGGACGCGTCCTCGGCGGCTCGTCCACCGTCAACGGCGGTTACTTCGTACGGGCCCGGCGCGAGGACTTCGACCGCTGGGCCGCCGCGGGAAATCCCGCGTGGTCCTACGAGAGGGTGCTGCCCTTCCTGCGCGCACTGGAGAACGACCTCGACCACGGTGCCGGCCCTCTGCACGGTGACGGGGGTCCGATGCGTATCCGGCGCGGTCGCCTGGACCATCCGGCCGCCGCCGCGTTCCGCGACGCGGCCCACGCCCTCGGTTTTCCCGACGACCCCGACAAGAACGACCAGGTGCCGCCCGGCTTCGGGCCGGTGCCCGCCAACGTGGTCGACGGGGTGCGCCGTAACACCGGGCTCAGTTATCTGCCGCCCGAGGTGCTCGACCGCCCCAACCTCACCGCCCTCGGCGGCGCTACGGCCCGCCGGGTGGTGATCGAGAACGGCCGCGCCACCGGCGTCGTCGTCGAGCACGACGGTCATCGCTCCGTCCTCGACGCCGACACCGTGGTGCTCTGCGCCGGCGCCCTCGCCACCCCTCACCTTCTGCAGCTGTCCGGAATCGGACCGCGCGCCGACCTCGAACGCGTCGGCATCCCCCTGGTCCGGGACGCCCCCGCCGTGGGCTCCGGCTTCAGCGACCACCCGCAGGTGGTCCTGGAGTGGGCCCCTCGCGAGGCTTGGGGTGGACCGTCCGGCTCCTGGCTCGGTGGGTGTCTGCACCTCACCTCGCCGAGCGGCGGCCCCGTGACGCCGGGCGGCGGGGACGGCCCCGGCGACCTGGAGATCCTGCAGTCGCTGGTGCCCATGTCCCGGCTGACCGGTGGCGCAGGAGCAGCCGGTGACCCCCTGTCCTTCCTCGTGTCCGCCCTGGCCCCCCGTCCCACCGGCCGACTGCGTCTCCGCTCGGCCGACCCCGCCACTCCGTTGAGCATCGATTACGGCTACCTCGGCGACCCCGACGACTACCGCCGCCTCCGGGAGGGCGTGCGCGTCACCGCGGCCCTCCTCGGGAGTCCGCCCTTCGCCGATGTCACCCAGGGACTGGTCGATCCCGGCCGCGAGGTCCTGAACGACGACCGGGCCCTCGATCAGTGGATCCGCGAGCACCTCGGCACCGCCCAGCACACCTGCGGCACGGCTGCGATGGGTCCCGCCGACGATCCCGAGCACGCCGCCGTGGACCAGTTCGGACGCGTCCACGGCGTACGGGGGCTGCGTGTCGCGGACACCTCGATCCTGCCGGACACGCCCCACCGGGGGCCCGCCGCCACCGCCGTCCTCATCGGTGAGGTCATCGCCGACGCCATCCGGCGCTGACGGCTTTCAGGAGCGCGGGAAGTCCGCCAGGCCCTCCACCAGCCTGTCGACGTCGCCGGTATGGGTGTAGGGCGCGAGGCCGACGCGGAGGCCCCCGGTGTCGCCCAGGCCGAGTCGCCGGGAGGCCTCGAGGGCGTAGAAGGAGCCGGACGGCGCGTGGACACCGCGGTCCGCCAGGAACTCGTAGGCGTCCGTCGTGCTGCGGCCGTTGAAGGTCAGCAGCAGAGTGGGGGTGCGATCGGCGGCGTTGGAGTGGACCGTGATGCCGTCGAGGGTGCTCAGCCCCTTGTCGATCCGTGCCCGCAGGGCTTCCTCGTGCTTCTCGAGCGCCTGGAACCCTGCGGCCAGCCGCTCGCACCGGGTGCCCTCGGCACTCGCGTCGAATCCGGCGAGGAAGTCGACGACGGCACGGGTTCCGGCGAGGAACTCATAGGGCGGCATGCCGAGTTCGAAGCATTCCGGCACCGCGTCCGTGGAGGGCAGGAGCTTGTCGGAACGCAGCGTCTCCGGCAGTTCGGGGCGGGCGGCGAGAACGCCGTGGCGCGGACCGAGGGACTTGTACGGCGAGCAGGTGGAGAAGTCCACGCCCAACTGCGCGACGTCGACCAGGGAATGGGCGGTGCAGTGCACGCCGTCGACGTACATCAGCGTCCCGACGCTGTGCGCCGGACGGGAGATCTCGGCGATCCGGGGACGCGTACCGATCAGGTTGGAGACCGCGGTCACGGCGACCAGCCGCGTACGCTCCGACAGGACGGCCTCGATGTCTGCGGGGGCAGTTCCCCGGTGGCCGGGTCGAAGTCGGCCCAGCGAACGGTGACACCCGCCTGGGCGGCCGCCTGCACCCAGGGGCGGATGTTGGAGTCGTGGTCCAGCCGGGTCACAACCACCTCGTCCCCCGGTGACCAGGTCCCGGCGAGGGTGCGGGAGAAGTCGTAGGCGAGCTGGGTGGCGCTGCGCCCGAAGACGATCCCGGCCGGATCCGCGGCCAGCAGGTCGGCCATCGCCCGGCGGCTGTCAGTGACGATGGTCTCGGCGTTGCGCTCCCCCGCCACGCGGTGGCCCCGGTTCGACAGCGGAAGGGACAGGGCGTCGGCGATGGCCTGGATGACGGGCCGGGGGTCTGTGAACCACCGGGGCCGTCGAAGTGGGCGATCCCGGCGGCCAAGGCGGGGAACTGCGCGCGGATGGCGTCGATGTCGTACGTCACGAGAACTCCCGTTCGGTCACTTGCGCGAAGGTGGTGCGGTCGTCAGCGGTCGACGGATCATGGCCTCTTGGACGCCGATGAGGGTCTCGTCCGGCGGCCGCCGGACGTGATGGTGCCGAGCCCTTGGGACACCGCGGTGGATGTCGCCGCCCCGGACGGACGCGATCAGCTTCCGGTCACGGGCGGGTGGGGCGACTCGTCAACGTGGAGCGTGAAGACGTCAGGGCGGGCGTAATGGCCGACGGGGTCAAAGTCGAAGCGCGCTCGGGCGAGGTCGTCGAGGTCGAGTTCGGCCGTCAGGATGCCCTCACCGTCGCGCAGCGGCCCGGCCAGGACTTCGCCGAGTGGGGAGACGATGACCGAGCCGCCGCCGATCAGGACCGTGTCCGGTTCGTCGCCCTGGACGGGGTGGAGGTCGGCCGGCAGGGCGTCGCGACGCAGGTACTGGCAGGCGCTGAGGACGAAGCAGCGGCCCTCCAGGGCGACATGCCGCATGGTGGACTGCCATGCCTCACGGTCGTCCACCGTCGGCGCGCACCACAGATCGACACCCTTGGCGTACATGGCGGTGCGGAAGAGCGGCATGTAGTTCTCCCAGCAGATGGCCGCACCGAGGCGGGCCGTGCCGGTGTCGATGACGGGGAGGGTGGAGCCGTCTCCCTGTCCCCACAGGTAGCGTTCGCCCGCCGTGGGCATCAGCTTGCGGTGCAGGCCCAGGTAGCCGTCGGGACCGAGGAAGAGCGCGACGCAGTAGAGGGTGCCGCCGCTGCGTTCGACAGCGCCGACCACGGCGTGGCAGTCGAGTTCTCGTGTGACGGCGGCCAGTGTCTCGACCTCCGGGCCGGGGATGTCGATGGCCGCGGCGTGGTAGCGGCGGAAGAGGTCGCGGCCCGCCGGGGTGCGGCTGCCGACCGTGATGCCGAAGTCCAGCCCCTTGGGGTAGCCGCCGAGGTACGCCTCGGGCAGCACGACCACCTGGGCACTCCGGACGGCGGCCGCACGGATGAGCTCCTCCGCCCGGGTCAGCGCGGTCGGGGTGTCGAACAGCGGGGCCGCCGCCTGGACGACGGCGACGGTCACGGTGCGACGAGGCTGAGCGGGCGCGACGGGGGCAGCAGTCATGCGTCGACCGTAGGAACCCTCGCACTCATCCGGCAAACTCATGTTTGCGATGATCGACACTGAGAGGTCGTTAAGTTCCTTTTCGGTAGAGGCCCCGTCCGGGCTGGGTGAGGAAGCCTTGGCGGGTGAGGCGTCCGAGGCGGCTGCGGGTGACGTTCAGGGAGGGGCCGTCGGTGGGCATACCGAGGAGTTCGTGCAGGTCCCGGACCCGGAATGCCTGGTCGGGGTGCTGGTTGAAGGCGTTCACGATGGCCTGGTAGGCGGTGGACTGCCCGGCCGACCCGGAGGCGGTTCCGGTCGGTACGAGCCCGGCGAAGACCTTTCTGGCTGCGGCCGGTTCGGCCGGCCGGGCCTCGGTCTCGCCCAGGGCGGTGGCGAGGTGCTCGATCTGCCGGCACAGGTCATCGGCCCCGACCGTGACCCGGTCGTGCCCGGCCTGCAGGCTCGTGAGGAGGCCGGTGATGTCGCTGTTCATGCGGCCGCCACGATCTCCTCGCGCCAGGCCGGGGAAGGCGTGGTGAGGCGGCGGGTCGTGTTCGCGGTGGCCGCCCAGGAGACGCGCGAGGCGGCGGTGTCGGGCCGGTGGTCCTACTCACGCACCACACGGCGGTGGAGCATCAGGGTGCCGTTGACCTGCTCCATCGCCCAGTCACACTGCACATATGGATGGTCTGGACAGTGAGCGGGCGCCGATAATCGGTCGTGAGGGCCTGCTGCGGCTGGCCGCGGT
>NZ_JBIAIV010000027.1:0-97188 GCF_042871645.1 Streptomyces sp. NPDC005774
GGCGTGGTGCGGTTGTTGTCTGTTTCATAGTGTTTCGGTGGTCATAGCGTAGGGGAAACGCCCGGTTACATTCCGAACCCGGAAGCTAAGCCTTATTGCGCCGATGGTACTGCAGGGGGGACCCTGTGGGAGAGTAGGACGCCGCCGAACAATTCTTGAATGGGAAAGCCCCGTGCCGATGGCACGGGGCTTTCCTGCGTTTGGAGCCTTGTTTATGACGGCTTCACCAGCTTGGTGTCGTAGGCCAGGATCACCGCCTGGATGCGGTCCCTCGAGCCCGTCTTCGCGAGGACGCGGCTGACGTGGGTCTTCACCGTTGATTCGGCGAGGTGGAGGCGGGTGGCGATTTCCGTGTTGGTCCAGCCCTGGCCGATGACGGTGAGGATCTCGCGTTCGCGCTCGGTGAGGGTGTTCAGCCGGGGGTCGGTGTACGGGCTCGTGGGCGTGGTGTGGTCCTGGTGGGTGGACGTCGGCAAGTGGTGGGCGTAGGCGTCCAGGAGACGGCGGGTCAGGCTGGGGGCGACGACCGCGTCGCCGGTGGCCACGGAGCGGATGCCGGAAAGGAGTTCCTCCGGCTGGGCGTCCTTGACGAGGAAGCCGGAAGCGCCGGCGCGGAGGCCTGCGTAGGCGTACTCGTCGAGGTCGAACGTCGTGAGGATGAGGACGCGGGTGCGGTCGCCGGCGGCGACGATGCGGCGGGTGGCTTCGATCCCGTCCATGCCGGGCATGCGGATGTCCATCAGGACGACGTCGGGGTGCAGTTCGGCTGTCATACGGATCGCTTCGCTGCCGCCGGACGCCTCGCCGAGGACCGTCATGTCGTCCTGGCTCTCCAGCAGCATGCGGAAGCCGAAGCGCTGGAGGGGCTGGTCGTCGGCTATGAGGACGGTGGTCACTGCGGGGTTTCCTCCGGGAGGTGCAGGTGGACGCGCCAGCCCTGTTCGGGGTGGGGGCGTGGGCCGGCCTCAAGTGTGCCGCCGTACAGGGCGGTTCGTTCACGCATTCCCGGGAGGCCTCGGCCGTCGGCGGGAGTGAACTTGCCTGCGGTGCCGGTGCCGGTGCCGGTGCCGGTGCCGGTGCCGGTGTCGGTGATCGTGGCCGTGACGGCACTCTGGTCGCCGTAGGCGAGGGTGATCTCGGCGGTGGTGTTCGGGCCGGCGTGCTTGAGGGTGTTGGTGAGGGCTTCCTGGATGACGCGGTAGACGGTGAGCTGGCGGCCGGCGGGGAGGTCGGCCCGGCCTTCGGCCGTGGTGTGGACGGGGAGGCCCGCGGCGCGGACGCCGTTGATGAGCTGTTCGAGGTCGGTGAGGGTGGGCTGGGGCGTCAGTTCGGCGGGGTGATGGCCGTCCTCGTCGTCCCGCAGGACGTCCAGGAGGCGGCGGAGTTCACTCATGGCCTGGCGGCTGGTGGTGCCGATGGCGTCGAGTGCCTGGGCGGCGCGTTCCGGTGACTTGGTGGCCGCGTACTTGCCGCCGTCGGCCAGGCCCGTGATGACGGAGAGGTTGTGGCCGATGATGTCGTGCATCTCGCGGGCGATACGGGCGCGTTCCGCGGCGGTGGCGAGCTGGGCCTGTTGGTCGCGTTCGATCTCGAGGCGGCGGGCGCGGTCCTCCAGGGCCTCCGTGTGGTTCTGCCGGGTGCGGACGGTGATGCCGATGAGGGCCACCACGACGACGGACGTCAGCTGCGAGCCGATCTGCTGGCTCCAGGCGCCCTCCTCCCCGTGGCGGGCCGCGGAGACCGCGACGGGAGTGAGGACGAGGGCGGTCGTCCACCACAGGTTGCGCAGGGGGAGGCGCAGGGCGACGTGGTAGACGGCGACGAGTTGCAGCAGGGCCGCTTGGAGGGCGGTGCCGGTCCAGGCGTTGACCAGAGCGAACGGGGCCATGGCGAGCAGGACCGCGGCGGGGTGCGTGCGGCGCCGCAGGAGGGGGACGGAGAGGCCGAGGCTGAGCGTCAGAAGGAGCCGGTCCGGCGTGCCGGGGTTGTGGGTGGTGGTGAGCCAGCCGCCGCCGAGGACGTCGATGAGGGCGACGGTCACCCAGAACCCGGTGACGTGCAGGTCCCACGGCAGCGGGTGGCGCCGGTCGAAGGCGCGGACCCGCCGGGTGACGCGCTGGACGAACCGGGTGAGGGGTTCCGCGACGCGTTGTTCACCGGTGGGTCTGTCCTCCGTCGCCTTCTTCGTCCTCGGTGCTGTCGTTCTCGTCGCTTCCGTCGCCACGCGGTCCATGGTGGTCGGTCCGTCCGTCGTGGAAAACCCCAGGGCTTCGATGCTCGTCCGTGCGGGAGTCGAGGGCGTCGGACCATGGGCAGTAATCCTGGTGAGGGGGGTAGTACCCGGGGACTACGGTGGCCGGTATGAGTACTGGTGCTACGCCTGCCGGGGAAGCCCTCGGCACCGTCTTCGGGGAGTACGTGGTCCGGTCCGTGCGGGCCGGGGAGTGGGCGGCGGTGAAGGCGTTGCGGCTGGCCGCGTTGCGGGATCCGGTCGCGGACATCGCGTTCCTGGACACCTACGAGGCGGCGGCGGTGCGTCCTGACGAATACTGGCGGGAGCGGACCGCGAACGCCACCGAAGGGGCCGGCGGGGTGCGGCAGTTCGTCGCGCAGACGATGGACGGTGCGCTGGTGGGCACGGTGGCCGTGGTGGTCGAGGAGGCGGGTACGACGGACTGGGCCGGGGTGCCCGTCAAACGTCGGCAGGGGCATCTCGTCGGGGTGTATGTGGCGTCCGAGCACCGGGGGAGCGGGGTGACCAAAGCTCTGTTCGAGGCCGCGCTGGAGTGGGCGTGGGGGCAGGGCGTGGAACGGGCGCGGCTCATCGTGCACCCCGGGAACGGGCGCGCTCTCGGCTTCTACCGTAAGGCGGGATTCACCGAGAGCGGGGTGACCGTGCTGCTGGAGGGGAAGCCGGACGAGCACGAGCTGGAGATGGTCGTCGAGCGCTGACCTGCGGTGCCTACACCGGTAGTTCGTCGTGGGGCCAGCGCGTCCGGGCCTGTTCTCGGGAGCGGAGGAGGGCCAGGGTGGGCATGCCCCGGGCCGGGCCGGTGGTGAGGAGGTCCGGGAGCTGGGGGAGGGGGGCCACGGCCGCCACGTCGTCCAGGATCAGGGTGAATGGTGGGTCGAGCCGACCGAAGGATGACCGTTCGGCCATGCGTCGGCCGTGCTCGACCACGCTCGCGGTGAGGGCCGTCAGTAACGGCATCGCACCCGGATGGGTGCGCGGATCCTCGATGGATTCACCCACCACATAAAGCGTGCCCCCTTCGTGGACAAAGGAATCCAAAGAGAGCGCATCAGTTCGGTTGGGTGTGCAGGCTTCACGGACGTTGACCGTGGACAGGGCCGACAGCGCACGCGTCGTCAGCTGCTGGGCGATGTCCCGGCGTTCGGGGTACGCGGTGAGGGTCGCCTCGAGTTCGCCCGCGGCGCCAGGGGCGGCCTTCGGGTGGGTACGCAGGACGCGTACGGCGTCCTGGACCTGGGTGCCCTGCGCCCAGCGGTGGAGGTGGCGGACGGTACGGCCGTCGATGGCGGCGGCGTGCAGATAGCTCCGCAGGAGGAGCTGGGCGGTGTCGCTGACGGCCTGGTCGAGCCGGGAGGCGGGACGGACCGGGGCCAGCAGGGCGACGGCGCGCGCGACGGCCGTGTCCTTGTCCTCGCAGCCGCTGATGGGCGACCAGTGGAGACGGGCCGGGGTGTCGCAGCGGTGGGTCGGGTCGTAGAGGTGGGTCGGGCCGAGCTTGGCCCGGCCGTCCTTCGTCTCCTCCCAGAGGGCGGGGTTCGAGGTGAGGACGAGGACGGGGCCCTCCGCGTCCCGTACGGCCACGGCGGCGGTGCCGCAGCGGGTGTCCGGGAGGCCGTAGAACACCGGGCGGGACACCTCCGGCACGCCCGGCACCTCCGGCGCCTTCGACAGGGCCGGTGCCTTCGACAGGTCCGTCGAGGGAGGGAGGGTCTCGGTGGGGGCGGCTTGCCGCGGCGGCGCCGTGGCAGGTGCCGTGACGGGCAGCGGCGCCGTCTCCTGGTCTCGTCCCCGTTCACGTACGGGCTCGGGGGCCGTTCTCGGGGTCGGTACCTCGTGCTGGATCGGCCCCGGCCCCGGCTCCGGCTCCGGCGCCGGTGCCGGAGCCGGTGCCGGTGCCGTTGTCGCAGCTGTTGCCGCGGTCGCGGCTGCCGCGCATTCTGCCGCTCGCTCCGCCTTCTGCCGGGCCCGTACGGCCCGCCAGCGGGCCAGCGTGCCCAGGACGAAGACGGTGAGGACGACGAGCAGCATCAGCTGACCGATGAACAGACCCCAGAACAGCCCGTACCCCGAGAGGGCGGATGCCGGGGTGCCCGGCCAGGCGCCCGGGATGTCGCGGGGGTCGGCGATGAGGTGGCTTATGGCGACCGGGGTGTCGGTGAAGGTGACGCCGGACGGCCAGGAGCCGTGGGCGAAGAGGGCCGCGAGGCCCGTGGCCGTCCACACCAGCAGGGCGATGCCGAGCAGGAACGCGAGCAGCCCGACCAGCAGCCCGTCCGGGATGCCGCCCTGGCCACCCCGTCCCTGTCCGCCGCCCTGCACGCTGCCCTGTCCGCCGCTGTGCCCGTCCGGTCTCACGTGGGATTCCTTCCCCCTACGCCACCGTCGATTCGGAGTCGCCGATGTGCTGTTCGACGAAGGCCGCCGCCCGCTGCTCCGCCTCCAGTTCGGCGGCGCGCAGGGCGTCGCCGGCGGCGGCGAACTCCACGGAGGACTCGGTCATCGCGCGGTCGGTGAAGACCAGGGGGCGTTCGGTGTCGGTGATGAGGTGTTTGACGACCTGTACGTTGCCGTTGACGTCCCAGACGGCGATGCCCGGGGTGAGCGAGGGGATGATCTCGACCGCCCATCGGGGCAGGCCCAGCACTCTGCCCGTCGCCCGTGCCTCGTCGGCCTTCTGGGCGTAGATGGTCCGGGTGGACGCCATCTTGAGGATGGCCGCCGCCTCCTTCGCCGCCGCCCCGTCCACGACGTCGGACAGGTGGTGGACGACCGCGACGAACGACAGGCCCAGCCGGCGGCCGAACTTGAGCAGCCGCTGGAACAGCTGTGCCACGAACGGGCTGTTGATGATATGCCAGGCTTCCTCGACCAGGAAGATGCGCTTTTTCCGGTCGGGACGGATCCAGGTGTGCTCCAGCCACACGCCGACGATCGCCATCAGGATCGGCATCGCGATGGAGTTGCGGTCGATGTGGGACAGGTCGAAGACGATCAGCGGCGCGTCCAGGTCGATGCCGACCGTGGTCGGGCCGTCGAACATGCCGCGCAGGTCACCGTCGACGAGCCGGTCCAGTACCAGGGCGACGTCCAGGCCCCAGGCCCGAACGTCGTCTATGGCGACGTTCATCGCCTCCGCCGACTCCGCCTCGGGGTGGCGCAGCCGCTCGACGATGTCGGTGAGGACCGGCTGGCGTTCGACGATCGTCTCGGTGACGAAGGCGTGCGCGACCTTCAGCGCGAAGCCGGCGCGCTCGTCCAGGCCGTGTCCCATCGCGACCTCGATGATGGTGCGCAGCAGGGCGAGCTGGCCGGTCGTGGTGATCGACGGGTCGAGCGGGTTGAGCCGGATGCCGTGGTCCAGGGCGGCCGTCGGGTCCAGCCGGATGGGGGTGATGCCGAGTTCCTGCGCGATGAGGTTCCACTCGCCGGCACCGTCCTCGCCCTGGGCGTCCAGGACGACGACCTGGCGGTCGCGGAAGCGCAGCTGGCGCATGACGTACGTCTTCTCAAGCGCCGACTTGCCGTTGCCGGACTCCCCGAGGACCAGCCAGTGCGGTGCGGGCAGCTGCTGGCCGTAGAGCTGGAACGGGTCGTAGATGTAGCCCTTGCCGGAGTACACCTCGCGGCCGATGATCACGCCTGAGTCGCCGAGGCCGGGGGCGGCGGTCGGGAGGTAGACGGCCTGCGCCTGGCCCGTGGAAGTGCGCACCGGCAGCCGTGTCGTCTCGACCTTCCCGAACAGGAACGACGTGAAGGCGTCGGTGACGACGGACAGCGGATCCCGCATCAGAACTCAGCCCCTACCTTCGAATGCCGGTGGCGAACGGGAGTGTGTTCACGAAGGCGCGGTGGTGCTCGCGGTCGCACCACTCCAGCTTCAGGTACGACTTTCCGGCCGAGGCCCTGATGGTCCGCTTGTCGCGGGCCAGGGCCTCGGGGTTGCGGGAGGAGACGGTGATGTAGCCGACGAGGTTGACGCCGGCCGCGCCGCTGGCGAGGTCCTCGCCGCGCTGGTCGAGCCGGCCGTGGGCGGCGATGTCGCGCGGGTCGACCGTGCGGTTCATCTTCGCGGCGCGCGACGCCTCGGCATCGTCGTTGGTCTTCTCCGTCAGCATGCGCTCGATGGCGACCTCGGTGGGTTCCAGGTCCATCGTCACGGCGACCGTGCGGATCACGTCCGGGGTGTGGACGAGGAGCGGCGCCAGGAAGTTGACGCCCACCGGGGTCATCGGCCACTCCTTCACCCAGGCCGTGGCGTGGCACCAGGGGGCACGGGTGGAGGACTCGCGGGTCTTGGCCTGGAGGTAGGTGGGCTCCATGGCGTCGAGCTCGGCCGGCCAGGCGTTGCGCTTGGTCATCGCCTGGATGTGGTCGATCGGGTGGTCCGGGTCGTACATGGAGTGGATCAGCGAGGACAGGCGGCTCTGGCCGAGCGGCTGCCGTACGCGGATGTCGGCCTCCTGGAGCCGGGAGCAGATGTCGGTCAGCTCACGGGCCATGACGACGGCCAGTCCGGCGTCCCGGTCCACCTTGCGGCGCCCCTGGGTGCGGATCGCGCGCGCCATCGCGTTGGCCTCGGAGGCCAGCTCGCGGTTGAAGTGCATACAGGCGACGAGGTACGCGCGGTGCTGCTCGCTGCTGGTCGACACCATGGACTGCAGCTGGTCGTAAGACTGCTGGAGCCAGTACGGCGCCTTCTCGTCCCCGCGCTGCGAGACGTCCTTGGCGTGCGCGTCGGGGTCGGCGGGCAGTGTGCGGGCGAGCATCTGGATGCGGGTGACGAAGCCGTCGCCGTTGGCCACGTGCTTGAGCAGCGTGCCGAACCGGTCGACGAGCGCCTCCTGGTCCTCCGAGTCGCGCAGGCCGACGCCGGGGCCCTCGATCTCGATGGCGGCGGTCACCGTCTTGCGGTCCGCGTGCAACTGGACGGCGATCTCGTCGGGCCCGAAGGGGGCGGCGAGCCAGGTGATCCGGCCGATCCCCGGCGGCGGGCCGACCTCGACCTCCCGGCCGTCGAGCCGGATGCCGGCCTCGACGACGCCCGAGCGGTACGTCGTGCCCTGGCGCAGGGACCGCTTGTAGCTGCGGTTGATTTCGAACCACTTGTAGAAGGTGCGGCCCTTGTACGGGACGTACACGGCGGCCAGCGCGATCATCGGGAGGCCCGCGAGCAGCACGATCCGCAGGGACAGGACGGGGACGAGGAGACCGGCCATCATGCCGAAGAACGCGCCCACGATGATCAGCGCGATCTCACCGGTCTCGCGATTGCGGCCGACGATCGCGTTCGGCCGGGCCCGGCCGATCAGATACGTACGGCGGGGCGTGACCGGATGGGACATGTGTGCTTCGGTCGTCAACGCCCTTCACCTCCTGTGCTGCTGCTGTTGCGGTTCCCGTGGGGCGTGCTCACCGGACTGCCCTGACGGGGGGCGGGTGCGGAGGCTCCGCCACCGCTGTCCGAGGGACGTGCGCTGTGCGCGGCGACTCCGCCGGAGACGGGGTTGGACGGACGGGCGCCGCCGCCGGAGGACTGGCCCCCGCCGTTGCTGTCGGCGCGCGTGCTGTGGGTCTTGATGCCCTGCGCGACCATGGTCGCCGGGGAGCTCATCACGGCGGCGGCCTTGCTCTCGGCGCCCTGCATGATGCGGTTGTTGCGGGAGTTCGCGATGTCGTCGCCGAAGCCGGGGACGAAACGGTAGATCATCGCCGACGCGAAGATGGCGAGCAGGATGATTGCCAGACCCGACACCACGGCGGAGAACGCGTTCGGTCCGTCGTCGGCGGACAGTGCGCCCGCCAGGCCCAGCACTATGACGATGACCGGCTTCACCAGGATCACCGCGATCATGATGCCCGCCCAGCGCCGGACGTGCCCCCACAGGTTCTTGTCGACCAGCCCCGCGTACACGACCGTGCCCAGCAGCGCGCCCACGTAGAGCAGCGCGGCCCGGATGACCAACTCCAGCCACAGGACACCGGCCGCGAGAATCGACACCAGCGAGACGATGATCAGCATGATCGGACCGCCGCCGATGTCCTCGCCCTTCTCCAGGGCCCCGGCGAAGGTACCGAAGAACGTGTTCGTCTGGTCGCCGGTCGCGTTCGCCAGCACCTCGGTGATGCCGTCCGTGGCCCGCACGATCGTGTAGAGGATCAGCGGGGTGAACGCCGAGGCCAGCACCGTGAGCCACAGGAAGCCGATCGCCTCGGACAGGGCCGTCGTGAGGGGGACACCCCGCACGGCCCGTTTGGCGACCGCCATCAGCCACAGCACCAGCGTCAGGATCGCCGACGCGGCGAAGACGACGGCGTACTGCTGACGGAACATCGGGTTCGTGAAGTCCACGGCCGCCGTCTCGTCGACGGCGGCACTGAGTTTCTTGATCGTCCAACTCGCGGCATCGGCACAGCCCTGGGCGAGGGAGCCGAGGGGGTCGAGGACGGAGGTGGGGTCATTGAGGGTCCCGGATCCGCCGGAGGAGCCACCGCCGTCGCCTCGGTCGCAGTAGTCCTTGGCAGGGCCGCGAATCAGGTCGCAGGGGTCGTTGCTGCCCTCGGGGGCCGGCGTAGGCGTGGGCGCAGCGACGGCACGGGTGGCGAGCAGCACCGCAGCGGCTTGTACGACGGCGATAGCGGCTGTGAGTTTGAGGAAGTGGTGGTTAGCGCGCATACGTGAACCCTCCGAATTCCTCGACAGCCTTCGTCATGTCGTCGGCGGTGGAGGCTTGCTGGTCGCGCCCGACTGGGACGGGACCGTCCTTCTGCTGGAAGTCCGTGATCTTCCAGTCGTCCTCGACCCATGACAGCTGATACGTGGTGGTGTACCAGCTCTCCGTCACAGGGTTGGTCGAGCCTTCGCCAGAGAGACCGAACAGAGAGGTGTACCAGACCTCGACAGTGGCATTGTTCTCGGTCGATTTCGTGACCTTGGTTCCCACTGGGATCACACGGGAGACGAAGGTCTGTCCGGCGGGAGCCTTGCCGGCCTTGTCGAGGCCGATGTTCGTCAGAAACTCCTCGTTGGAGTAGGCCCGGTCAAGGTCCGCCTGTCGAGCGGCGGCGACATCGGGGGCATAGACGGCCGTGACGATGTCGCGCCGACGGCCGGCGTCGAACAACTCTGCCGAGCCCAACGCGACGGAGTAGTTCGCCGCCGCGCTCTCCGCTCCCTGGCGGTCGTGGGCGAAGCCGGAGGGGATGCCGGCGTTCGCCGATTGGACCGGCTCCTCCCCGGAGGGGGCCGTCGCCGCCGCCTTGGGGGAGTCGTCGTCGCCCTCGCCTGCTGAGGAATCGTCTCCTCCACGGTTCGCGAAGGCGATCGCGGCGATCAGGAGCACCACCACACCGACTACCGTGACCAGGCTGCGGGACGACGTGCGGCCGCCTCTGCGCCCGCCGCCGTGCGGACCGCCGCCGCTGTCCGGCATGCGGGTGCGGGTCTGGCCCGTGCCGCCGTACCCACCGGTGTTCTCGTACTCGTCTCCGAGACTCATACCGCGTGCGCCCCCTCAGCGTCGTGCGGAAACACCTCGTACTCCGCGTACTCCTGGTACGACGGTAGCCGTGCTGGTCCCCGCGCGGGCGCGGTGTTATGAGTCGACATCAGGGAAACGCAACCTCAGGCGGTGGGCGCGACGGGCGGGTGGGGTGGAGGGGAGGCCGGGCGTGCCCGGTCAGGGGCATGGGCGGCGCCCTACACGGCCATTCCGTACACGATGGTGAACACCGTGCCCAGCGAACCGATGATGAAGACGCCGGTGAGGCCGGCGACGATCAACCCCTTGCCCTGCTCCGCGCTGAACGTGTCCCGCAGCGCCGTCGCACCGATGCGCTGCTTCGCCGCGCCCCAGATGGCGATGCCGAGGCAGATCAGGATGGCGAGCGCCATGATCACTTCGATCATGACCTTGGCCTCGTTGCCCAGGCTGCCGAAGGGACCCCAGTCGGGAGCGATCCCACCGATGATGGTGTTGATGTCTCCCTCGTCGGCCGCGAAGAACATGTAAGTCACCGCCCCTGTCGGGTCGTTCCGTGCCTCTGCGGGCATGCAGAGGTCAGCGCCCATTGTCGCCGACGATGACGCCGTCGCATGCCGACTCGGCGTCATTAGTTGGCGGGTTTCGTATGGGCAACGGCTGTCACCGGCGCGCGCTGGTCCCCGAAGGGGGCGCGGGTCGGTGGGTGATGAATCGTATCGTCACTCTGTGTATCACGACCAGGCCACGAAATGGTCGAACTCACCCGCGCGCACGCCCAGGACAAAGGCGTCCCATCTGCGCCGGTCGGTGGTGACGGTGGTGCCGGGGGCAGCGGTGGCACGGATACGGACCGTGTCGTCGCCGGCGTCGATCAGTACCTCGATGCCAGGGCGCCGGCTACCCGTCAGCTCCTCTCCCACCTTGATGGCCTGAATGAGAGTCAGGAAGCGGTCCGGGTTGGTGGTGAGTATCGCTCCGCTGGGGTCGGCGGACTCGGTTATGTGGATGGACCGGGCGGTGGTGGCTACGTGGACGCAGGAGTTGCCTTCGGGGCAGTAGGACGACTTCTGCCAGTTGATGAGGGACGGGGCGGTGGTGGCTACGTGGACGCAGGAGTCGCCTTCGCCGCAGTACGACGATTTCTGCCAGATGAACGCGGGCATGAGGGCTCCTTCAGAGATCCTTGAGGATGCGGTGGATGAAGGGCTGCGACGCCTCGGGGGCGAGGGCCGCGGCTTCCAGGCGGTCGAGCAGTACGCGGTACTTGTGCAGCTGCGCCTCGGCGTCCAGGAACACCGGGCCGTGCGACTGGTCGAGGTTCACCGTGTCGAGCTGTGACACGGGACCTTCGGCGTAGTAGATCGACTGGCCGGAGCCGGCGAAGGTGCCTGCGTCGAACGGGATGACCTGTATGGCGATGTGGTCCCGCTCGCTCATCGTCAGGAGGTACTTGAGTTGTTCGCGTGTGACATCGGGCCCACCGAACTTCATGCGCAGTGCGGCCTCGTGAATGATCACCTGCTGCGGAGTCGGAGGGTTCCGGAAGAGCACCGCCTGCCGCTTGATCCGGAATGACACTCGGTGCTCCACGTCGGGCGGCGGAAGTTCCGGCACCGCCTGTCGGAAGATCTCGCGGGCGTACTCCGTGGTCTGGAACAGACCGGGGATGTGCACGGTGACGGCGGTACGCAAGTGTGTGGCGTGGTGCTCCAGCTCGGCCATGTCCAGCAGCGCGGCGGGCAGCAGTTGGCGGTACTCCTCCCACCAACCCCGTCTGCGGTCGGCGGTCATGTCGCTGAGCGCTTGGACGAGAGCCGGGTCGCCGCACTTGTAGTGGTGGGCCAGGGTGCGCACGCGTTCGGGGCTCACGCCGATGCGTCCGGCCTCGGTATTGCTGACCTGGTTTTGCTTCACGCCGAGAAGTTGACCGGCCTCCGTCGCGGTGAGCCCTGCACGCTCCCGGAGTTTCCGCAGCTCCACGCCCAATCGGAGCTGACGACCGGTCGGCCTGGTTCTCACGGTCCTGACGCCTCCCTGGCGCAACTGTCACCCACAAGGGTGGCAACTAATGCAGATTCGAGAATCTAGCTAATGCGTTAGCTGGAGCGTCGCTACTTTAGTTGTCGGCGCCCCGCTCCAGAAGCGCACCGATCGACGGATCGACATCGCCACTGGGCAACCACCGTACGCAATTCACCAACTGCCGTCAGTGATCGGAGACTTCCATGCCCACCGTAACCCCGCCCTGGTCCTACACCCTTCAGCTCCCGCACGACCCCCGCGCTCCGCGCATCGCCCGGGTCACCCTGCGGACGGTGCTGGGGGCGCACGGTCTCGGGGAGCTCGCGCCCACGGCCGAACTCGTGGCCGCCGAGCTGCTGGCCAACGCACATCTGCACACCACCGGTCCCTATGCCCTGCGGGTGCGGGCCGCCGAGGAGGGGCGGCTGCGGGTCGGGGTGTGGGACACGGACCCGTGGGTGCCGCCGGGTTTCACCGACGCGGTGGCGCTCGACGTGCCGCCGGACGACTCCGAGAACGGGCGGGGGCTGCCGCTGGTGCGGGCGTGTGCGTCCTCGTGGGGTGCGGGGGCTGTGGGGGGAGGGAAGTTGGTGTGGGCGGAGTGCGGTGGGTGACGCCGTATCTCGTCGTGTGTCCCGGCCCGCGCGGCGCGTCCGTTGCTCCCCTCACATGATCACCCCGGAGGGGGATGCCCGCCTCTACACTGACTCCGAACGTGGGCAGCGGACTCCTGGACGGCGAGGGGCGGTTGACGGTGCGTAAGGCCTGGATCGCGGTGGGGGTCGCCGGGAGCTCGGCGGTCGCCTTCGTCATGCTGCTCGCCGTCGGGGTTTTCGTCATCGCGGGGAACCTCGCGGGCGGGGTCGGCGGCGGGGCTGCCAAGACGCTGGCGAAGGGGGCCGTGCCGGCCGCGTACCAGCAGCTCGTGGCGACCTGGGGCAATCTCTGCCCGGCCATCAATCCGGCGCTGCTCGCCGCCCAGTTGTACCAGGAGAGCGGGTTCAACCCGAAGGCGCAGAGTCACGCGGCGGCGCAGGGAATCGCGCAGTTCATCCCCGGCACCTGGGCCACCCACGGGGTGGACGGGGACGGGGACGGTGACCGGGACGTATGGGACCCGAACGACGCGATTCCGTCGGCGGCGACGTACGACTGCGCCCTCGCGGGCTATGTGAAGGACGTCCCGGGGGATCCGACCGAAAACATGCTGGCCTCCTACAACGCGGGGGCGTACGCGGTCATCAAGTACAGCGGGGTGCCGCCGTACAAGGAGACGCAGAACTACGTCCAGCGCATCCGCTCGCTGGAGAAGAGCTTCGCCGCTCCGGTCGGCCGGGTCGACCCGTCCAAGCAGGCGGCCGGAGCCATCGCCTACGCCCAGAAGAAGCTCGGCACGCTCTACCTCTGGGGTGGTAACGGCACCGCCGGCCAGGGGGGACGCTTCGACTGCTCGGGGCTGACGAAGGCCGCGTACGAGAGTGTGGGCATCACGCTGCCGCGGGTGGCGAACGATCAGTACAACGCGGGACCGCATCCCGCGCGGGACGAACTGCTCCCCGGCGATCTGGTCTTCTTCTCGGACGACCTGACCAATTCGCGGGCGATCCGGCATGTGGGTATTTATGTCGGTGGCGGATACATGATCAATGCGCCCCGTCCGGGCGCGGTGATCCGATTCGACCCGATCGACACACCTGACTACTTTGGTGCCACCCGTGTCACCGAAGATGGCGCGAAAGCACTCCCCACGGCGGTCTGACCGGCTGTTGAGCCAGCCCCCTGAGCTGCGATGACGAATCTCTCTTCGGTAACGTCTGCGTGATCATTCAGTGGAGTTGGAACGTACACGCAGGAGTCGTGCGTTCCTGTTGTCGTAGCCCGAACAGTCAGCGGACCTACAACACCACGGGGGTGGCGGAATGGCGTATGGCACTGTGCGCCGAGAGAGATGACGAAGGGGCCTCAGCACCGATGGCTGGACTCGCCGATTCCGGGTCGAACCCCGACGTCGACCTGCTGTATGACATCAACGGCCTGGCAAAGGCCGCGCCTCCGTGGTTCGACCATGTCATGGAGTTCGTGGGCGAGTTCGGCCTGTTGTTCGCCCTGCTGGCGATGCTGGTGTGGTGCTGGTGGGGCGTCAGGAAGCGGGGCGGCGAGGACGCGGCCCCGACCGTGGCGGCCCTGGTGTGGGCCCCGCTCGCGGCGGGCGTCGCGGTCCTGATCAACGTGCCGATCCGCGAGTTCGTGCAGCGGCGCAGACCCTTCCTCGACCATGAAGGGCTCGAGGTCCTGGTCGACGGCAAGACCGACTACTCGTTCGTCAGCGATCACGCGACGCTCTGTATGGCGCTGGCGGTGGGGCTGTTCCTGGCCAACCGGCGGCTCGGGATGATCGGCCTGTTCTTCGGAGTGCTGGGCGGGTTCATCCGGGTCTACATGGGCGTGCACTACCCGACGGACGTCGTGGGCGGGCTCGCCCTCGGCACGTCGGTCGCCCTGCTCCTGTCGCCGCCGGCCATGGCGCTGCTGACCCCGCTGATGCGGTCGATCGAGCAGTCGCGGCGGGGGGCCTGGCTGATCAAAGGGGGGCGGGCCGACGGACGGGTGACGCCCGGAGAGGCGCGGTCGTCGGAGACGGGGAGGCGGGACCTGGCGGCGTAGGCCGCGCGGCACGCTTCCCCTCCTCCTGTACGGAGCGCGGAGCGCAGGACGTAGACCGATCGGTGGGGTGACCACCGGGTGCATACCCGGTGGTCACCCCACCGCGTGTTTCCGGCCCTCGGTGCGGGCGAGACTCCTGGCTCTTCGCGCGGGGCCGCGCCAGCCGCAACTGCAGCGGGCGAAGCAGAAAGGTCCCAGTTCGGCGGTGGTGATCCGGTGCTCCGGGGAGTGCGCCTTGGTGTCCTGCTGTTCCACCTCACCACGGTACCGCCCGGACGGGGCCGCGTGACACAGGCCGTGGTGATGCTCGCAACAAGGTCCGCGACGAGGTCCGTGACGGGGTTCCCTACCGGTCGTTAACCCTGAAAAAGGGATGGCCCGTGTCGGACGTAGCGGGGGTGGACGGACCATGGCTGGACGGCAACCGCGACGTACGCGGATCGGTGACGCGGTCGTTGTGCTCGGGGTGGCCGGCGGGCTGGCCCTCGTGGGCGTCTCGGGGTGCGGCCGCAGCGGCGCCGCGACCGGCGGCGGGAGCGGCGGCGGCGGAGGCACGGCCGCCGGCGAGGTGGCGGTGGCCGTGCGGGAGGCCGCGGACGCGCTGGTGGACGCGGGCAGCTCCAAGGCGCGTACGTCCATGGAGATGGCCACCGGCGGCACCCGCGTGACCATCCGCGGGGAGGGCGTCTACGACTACCGGAAACGGATCGGCCGGCTGAAGGTGCTGCTGCCGCAGGACCCGTCCGGTGCGCCGGTGCGCCGGCCCGTCACCGAACTGCTCGCGCCGGGCGCGCTGTTCATGAAGAACCGGGGCGCCGGAGTACCCGCCGACAAGTGGGTGCGGGTGGACACCGGGACCCTGGCCGACGGGAACCTCGTCACCGGAGGCGTCACCGACCCGTTCACCGCCGCCGAGCTGCTGCGCGGGGCGCGGACGGCGACGTACGTGGGGAGGACGGAACTCGCGGGCGCCGCGGTGCGCCACTACCGGGGCACCGCGGACCTGCACGAGGCCGCGGACGCCGCCTCGGAGGCGAACAAGAAGCCGCTCGGCGCGGCGGCGACCGGGTTCGCCACCCCCGAGGTCCCCTTCGACGTCTACCTCGACGACCAGGGGCGCATCCGCAAGGTCCGGCACCGCTTCAGCTTCGTGAACGAGGAGCACTCCGACCCGGTCGCGGTCGCCTCCACCACCCTGCTCTACGACTTCGGCGCGCCCGTCGACGTACGCCTCCCGGAGGCCGACGACATCTACGCGGGCCGGATCTCGGAGGAGAGGATCGGAGGAGTGGGCCGGAGCGCGAGCCGAGAATGACCGGCGTGAACTAGCCCTTACGTGCCATGCGCGGGGAGCGTGGGGCTGCCTACGCTAGGGAGTCTCTGGCCGTATGACCGTATGGATGAGGTGACGGGCGTGGCTCCGCTCGGCGGTGGGTTGGTTCAGGACCATGTGGCCCTCGCCGAGATCGAGTTGTGCGGGGAGCTGATCATCGCCGCTTCCGCCGCCCAGGGGCCGCTCAGCCTGGAGAGCATCGACGAGGTGTTGCGGGTGGCCGAGGTGCGTACGGAGCCGGTGGCCGGGGTGCGTGTGCGTCGTCCGTATCGGTCGGGCTCGTAGCGGCCCGGTTCGTAGCGGTCGGGGCCGGGGCAGGTGCTCCCTGTGTCGGCGGTTCCGGGGTCGGCGGGTCAGGTGCGGAGCATGCGGGCGATGGCCTGGGTGGCTTCCTTCACCTTGGCGTCGATCTCGTCGCCGCCCTTGAGGGCCGCGTCCGCCACGCAGTGGCGCAGGTGTTCCTCCAGCAGTTGCAGCGCGAAGGACTGCAGGGCCTTGGTGGAGGCGGACACCTGCGTGAGTATGTCGATGCAGTAGACGTCCTCGTCGACCATCCGCTGGAGGCCCCGGATCTGGCCCTCGATGCGGCGCAGGCGCTTGAGGTGTTCCTGCTTCTCGTGGTGGTAGCCGTGGATGCCGCGGTCGTGATCGGTCACGATGCCGGATGCGGAGCCGGGTACGGGATCGGGTACGGAGTCGACCGACGCACCGGGGGACTTGCCGGTCGAATCGGTCACATTCGGGGTATCGGTGACGCTTTTCGTTCCGGTTGTGGCCGTTACCTGCGTTGCGCCCGTCCCGTCCGTGGTGTCCGGAAAGGGGGGCACGTCCGCGTCGGTCTCGGTGGTCGTCATCGCGTCCTCCTGGTGCAATGGCGGGCGACATATACCCCTGGTGGGTATATGGTACCGAACTTTGCTGGGTATAGGGACTGTGGCCGGTACCGTCGGCACCGGTCGTGGCACAGCCTGGACCGCCCCCGTGTATGTCGTGCTGCCCGATGGGTGACACTGGTGGGCGGCCCGTAGCCGTGGCTGGATGGTGCGCCCAGCATCAGCCACACCGAACCGATGCACCCCGAGGACCCCACGTGCGCTTTCGTCTGACCCCCAGGGAGACGAGCTTTTACGACATGTTCGCCGCATCCGCGGACAACATCGTCACAGGCTCGAAACTCCTGATGGAACTGCTCGGGGCGGACACCCCTGCCCGGGGCGAGATCGCCGAGCGTATGCGGGCTGCGGAACACGCAGGTGACGACGCCACCCATGCGATCTTCCACCAGCTGAACTCCTCGTTCATCACGCCCTTCGACCGCGAGGACATCTACAACCTCGCGTCGTCCCTCGACGACATCATGGACTTCATGGAGGAGGCCGTCGACCTGGTCGTCCTCTACAAGGTCGAGGAACTGCCCAAGGGCGTCGACCAGCAGATCGAGGTCCTGGCGCGAGCCGCCGAGCTCACCGCCGAAGCCATGCCGAACCTGCGCACCATGGACAGCCTCACCGAGTACTGGATCGAGATCAACCGCCTGGAGAACCAGGCCGACCAGATCCACCGCAAGCTCCTGGCCCATCTGTTCAGCGGCAAGTACGACGCCATCGAGGTGCTCAAGCTGAAGCAGATCGTGGATGTACTCGAAGAGGCGGCCGACGCCTTCGAGCATGTGGCGAACACGGTGGAGACCATCGCCGTCAAGGAGTCCTGAGCCCCTTCATGGAGACCTTCGCTCTGGTCGTGACCATCGGGGTCGCGCTCTTCTTCACGTACACGAACGGCTTCCACGACTCGGCGAACGCCATCGCCACCTCGGTGTCGACCCGTGCGCTCACCCCGCGCGCGGCGCTCGCGATGGCCGCCGTCATGAACCTGGTCGGCGCGTTCCTCGGGTCCGGGGTCGCCAAGACCGTCAGCGAGGGGCTGATCCAGACCCCCGAGGGCTCGACGGGCATGGGAATCCTGTTCGCCGCGCTGGTCGGCGCGATCACCTGGAACCTCATCACCTGGTATTACGGCCTCCCGTCCTCCTCCTCGCACGCGCTGTTCGGCGGCATGGTCGGAGCGGCACTGGCCGGCGGGACGACGGTGTACTGGGACGGGGTGCTCGAGAAGGTCGTCATCCCGATGTTCGTGTCGCCGGTGGTGGGCCTCCTCGCGGGCTACCTGGTCATGACCGCGATCATGTGGATCTTCCGGAACTCCAACCCGCACAAGGCCAAGCGGGGCTTCCGCATCGCGCAGACCGTGTCGGCGGCCGGCATGGCGCTCGGCCACGGTCTCCAGGACGCGCAGAAGACGATGGGCATCGTGGTGATGGCCCTCGTCATCGCCGACGTCGAGGAGTACAGCGACCCGATCCCGGTGTGGGTGAAGCTCGCCTGCGCCCTGATGCTGTCGGCGGGTACCTACGCCGGCGGCTGGCGCATCATGCGGACGCTCGGACGGAAGATCATCGAGCTGGACCCGCCGCAGGGCTTCGCGGCGGAGGCCACCGGCGCGACGATCATGTTCGGGTCGGCGTACCTGTTCCACGCCCCGATCTCGACGACGCACGTGATCACCTCGGCGATCATGGGTGTCGGCGCGACGAAGCGGGTGAACGCGGTGCGCTGGGGCGTCGCCAAGAACATCGTCCTGGGCTGGTTCATCACCATGCCCGCGGCGGCCCTGGTGGCGGCGGCCTCGTACGGGCTCGTATACCTGGCGTTCCTGTAGCCGGTCCGACACCCGATACCCGATACCCGATACCCGATACCCGATACCCGATACCTGGCAGCCGATACCCGGCACCTGGCGTGTCCGGCGCCGGGCGGACGAACGAATGGGCCCGCCCCCGGTAGTGGGGGCGGGCCCATCTGTGTCCTCGCGGTGGCACCGCCATGCAGCACCGCGAGGGGTTCGGATCAGCCGAAGCGGCCGGAGATGTAGTCCTCGGTGGCCTGGACCGACGGGTTGGAGAAGATGCGCTCCGTGTCGTCGATCTCGATCAGCCTGCCCGGCTGGCCGACGGCCGCCAGGTTGAAGAACGCCGTGCGGTCCGAGACGCGCGCGGCCTGCTGCATGTTGTGCGTCACGATGACGATCGTGAACTGCTCCTTGAGATCACCGATCAGGTCCTCGATGGCGAGGGTGGAGATCGGGTCCAGGGCGGAGCAGGGCTCGTCCATCAGGAGCACCTTCGGCTCGACCGCGATCGCGCGGGCGATGCACAGACGCTGCTGCTGACCACCGGAGAGGCCCGAGCCGGGCTTGTTCAGACGGTCCTTGACCTCGTTCCAGAGGTTGGCGCCCCTGAGGGACTTCTCGACGACGTCGTCCAGATCGGACTTCTTGTGCTTGCCCGCCAGGCGCAGACCGGCCGCCACGTTGTCGTAGATCGACATGGTGGGGAACGGGTTGGGGCGCTGGAAGACCATGCCGACCTCGCGCCGCACGGCGACCGGGTCGATGCCGGCGCCGTAGAGGTTCTCGTCGTCGAGCATGACCTTGCCCTCGACGCGGCCGCCGGGCGTGACCTCGTGCATGCGGTTGAGCGTGCGCAGGAAGGTCGACTTGCCGCAGCCGGACGGGCCGATGAAGGCGGTCACGGAGCGGGGCTCGACGGTCATCGAGATGTCCTCGATGGCGAGGAAGGAGCTGTAGTAGGCGTTGAGGCCGCTGATGTCGATGCGCTTGGCCATGTGGATCACTGCTTCTTTCGGGGTCGCTGACTGTTCGTCCTTAGGTCGCGTCAGCGACCTGTCTTCGGGGCCTTCCAGCGGGCGATACCGCGAGCCGCGAGGTTGAGGATCATGATGAACGCGATGAGCGTCAGGGCCGCCGCCCAGGCACGGTCGTAGGCCGCCTCGGAGCCGTTGTTGTACTGCAGATAGATGTACATCGGCAGTGACGCCTGAGGGCCGTCGAAGGGGTTGGCGTTGATGGTGGCCGTACCCCAGACCAGCAGCAGCACGGGAGCGGTCTCACCGGTGATGCGGGCGATGGCCAGCATGACGCCGTTGACGATGCCGCCGATGGACGTCGGCAGGACGACCTTCAGGATGGTGCGCCACTTGGGGATGCCGAGCGCGAGGGAGGCCTCGCGCAGCTCGTTCGGGACGAGCTTGAGCATCTCCTCCGTGGAGCGGACGATGATCGGGATCATCAGGATGCACAGGGCGAGCGAGCCGGCGAAGCCGGAGTAGCCCATGTCCAGCATGATGATCCACAGGCTGAGGATGAACAGACCCGCGACGATCGACGGGATACCCGTCATGACGTCGACGAAGAAGGTGACGGCCTGGGCGAGCCTGCCACGCCCGTACTCGACCAGGTAGATCGCGGTCAGAATACCGAGCGGGACCGAGATCAGGGCGGCGATGCCGACCTGCTCCAGGGTGCCGAGCAGAGCGTGGTAGATACCGCCACCCGGCTCCTGGTCGGCGACGACACCCATGGAGTGGGTGAGGAAGAAGCCGTCGAGGACCTTCACACCCTGCTTGGCCGTCTCCCAGATGAGGGAGGCCAGCGGGATGACGGCCATCAGGAAGGCGACCCAGACCAGGCTGGTCGCGGTGCGGTCCTTCGCCTGGCGCTTGCCCTCGACCGCCGAGGCGACGGCGTAGGAGCCGATGAGGAAGAGGAGGGAGGCGATCAGCGCCCACTGGATGCTGCTGTGCAGGCCGGCCAGGGTGCTGATGCCGAGGCCCAGGGCGACGGAGGCCGCCGCGGCGGCCCAGGGGAACCACTTGGGGAGCCGGGCGCCGTGCAGGGAGCTCGCGGACTTGGGGGTGACGGTTGCGTGGCTCATGCGTTGGCCCCCGAGTACTCCTTGCGACGGGCGATGATCAGGCGGGCGCCGCCGTTGACCAGCAGGGTGATCACGAAGAGCACCAGACCGGACGCGATCAGCGCGTCCCGGCCCAGCGGGTTGGCCTCGTTGAACTTGCTGGCGATGTTCTGAGCGAACGTGCCGCCGCCCGGGTCGAGCAGGCTGGCGTTGATGTCGAAGATCGGCGAGAGCACCATGGCCACGGCCATCGTCTCGCCGAGCGCGCGGCCGAGGCCCAGCATCGAGGCGGAGATCACGCCGGAGCGGCCGAAGGGGATCACCGCCATGCGGATGACCTCCCAGCGGGTGGCGCCCAGGGCGAGCGCGGCCTCCTGGTGCATCTGCGGCGCCTGCCGGAAGACCTCACGGCTGACGCTGGTGATGATCGGAAGGATCATCAGGGCGAGCAGGATGCCGACCGTGAACAGCGAGCGCGCGACGCCGCCCTCCCACGCGAAGACGCCGGTCCAGCCGAGGTAGTCGTTCAGCCAGCCGTAGAGGCCAGTCAGATGCGGCATCAGGACGAGGGCGCCCCACAGGCCGTAGACGATGGACGGCACGGCGGCGAGCAGGTCGATCACGTACCCGATGAGGCCGCTGAGCCTGCGCGGGGCGTAGTGCGTGATGAACAGCGCGATGCCCACCGAGACCGGGACCGCGATGACCATGGCGATGACCGACGACACGACGGTGCCGTAGACCAGCACCGCGATGCCGAACTCCGGCGGATTGCCGGTGGGGCTCCAGTCGAACGAGGTGAAGAAGTTGGCCTCGTTCTCGCTGAGCGCGATCACCGTGCGGTAGGTGAGGAAGGCCGCGATCGCGGCCATGAGCACCAACACGAAAATGCCGGACCCCCGGGAGAGCCCGAGGAAGATCCGGTCACCGGGCCGGGTGGCGCCGCGGGCGGCGCGCTTCTGCTCGGCCGATGGGAGTGGGGGGACGGGGGGCGGGGCGGTCTGCGTTGTGGATATGTCCATCAGGGTTCTCCGGTCTGCGGGGCCCTTCGCTGATCGAGGGCCCCTGGCGCGGCGGTGCACCGGACGGTGCGGTCCGGCCCCGGGTGACGGGGCCGGACCGCACTCGGGTCAGCTCAGGCTCGAGACGGTCTCGCGAACCTTGGTGATGATGTCCTCGGGCATCGGGGCGTAGCCGGCGTCCGCCAGCAGGCCCTGACCGTCCTCGGAGGCCATGTAGTTCAGGAAGGACTTCGTGGCGGGCAGGGTGTCCGCCTTGTTGCCCTTGTCGCAGGCGATCTCGTACGTCACCAGGACGAGCGGGTAGGCGCCCTCGGCGTCGGGGGTGTAGTCCAGCTCCAGCGCGAGGTCCTTGCCGGTGCCGACGACCTTGGCGGCGCCGATGGCGGCCGTGGCGTTCTCGATCGTGGCCTTGACCGGCTCGGCGGCCTCGGTCTTCACGTCGACGGTCTTGATGCCCTCCTTGGCGTAGGAGAGCTCGAAGTACGAGATCGCACCCGAGACCTGCTTCACCTGCTGGGCCACACCGGAGGAACCCTGAGCGGACTGGCCGCCCTTGGCCTCCCACGACTTGCCGGGCTCGTACGGCCAGGCCTTCGGGGCGGCGGCCTTCAGGTACTTGGTGAAGTTGTCCGTGGTGCCGGACTCGTCCGAGCGGTGGAAGGCCTGGATCTTGAGGTCGGGGAGCTTCGCGTCGGGGTTGAGCTTCGCGATCTTCTCGTCGTTCCAGTTGGTGATCTTGCTGTCGAAGATCTCCGAGAGGGTGGCGGCGTCCAGGACGAGCGTGTCGACACCCGGGACGTTGTAGCCGATCGCGATCGGGCCGCCGACCATCGGCAGGTCGATGGCCTGGCCGTCGGTGCAGATCTTCTTGGAGTCCGCGATCTCCTCCGGCTTGAGGGCCGAGTCGGAGCCGGCGAACGCGGTCTGACCCTGGAGGAAGGCGGTGATGCCGGCGCCGGAACCGTCGGGACGGTAGTTGACCTGCACGTCCTTGCAGGCGGCCGCGTAGTTCTTGACCCAGGCGTCGATCGCGTTCTTCTGCGCGGACGAGCCGGAGGCCTGGAGCTGACCCTTGGCGTCGGCGCAGTCGATGTTGCCGGTCTGCGCACTGGCGGAGCTGTTGCCGCCGTCGCTGCCGGTGCCACCGCTGGTGTCGTCCGAGCCGCACGCCGTGAGGGCCAGGGCGCCGGAGACGGCGAGAGCACCGAGAGCGAGGGCCCGCCGGTTCTTGCGCTGAAGCTTCACTTGAGTTCCTTCCAGGAGCCGCCGTCCTGAAATCCGGCGGCGTGCGAAGTCCAAAGTCAGTCCGAGTGATGCGAGTGCCCGTTCGGCAGGCAGTTCGCATCGCCTGAGTCCGAAAGTAGGCAGAACAGGTGAAGCAGCCCGTGGTCGTAAGTGAACGAGAGGTGAACCCCTAAGGGCGGTGTGGTGAGGTCACGGAACGCTTACGTCGAGGACACGGAGCGATACCGGGTCGATGTCGGGCAGGAACGGAACAGTGGGACGGTGCGGACACCGGTGCGGGAGGGTGCGGAGACCGGCGCGGACCGGTAGGGGCGCGGGGCGGGACGCCGGCAGGCGGCTGACGGCCACTAATAGCCACTGGCAGCCGCTGACAGCCGTTATGCCGTCGGGCGGAACGTGGCGAGGAGGGCGTCCACCAAGTCCGCGTCCCTCGGCTCGGTGAGCCGTCGGCGGGCCATGTGCGGGGGGAGCCACAGGACGCGGTCCACCTCGTCGTTGGGGGTGAACGTGCCGGAGAGAGCCTCGGCGGCCCAGTAGCGGACGCGTTTCGGGTGGCCGTTCGCCAGATAGTGCGCCGACGGGAGCTCGGCGGCCGCCACGGCGGAGTGTCCCGTCTCCTCGGCGACCTCGCGCAGCGCACCCGCGAGTGCGTCCTCGCCGCGCTTCAGCTTTCCCTTGGGCCAGGACCAGTCGTTGTACTTGGGACGGTGGACGAGACACACTTCGAGCGTGCCCGTGACCGGGGAACGGCGCCACAGGACACAGCCGGCCGCCTGGACGGTCAGGCGGCCGGCCGTATGCGGGCCGCGGTGGCCGTGGTCGGACGGGGTCGAGTCCACCGGGGCCTCCCTACAACGAGCCGAGGACGTCCTTCTGCCAAATGCGCTGGAACGCGTACCGCGCCGCCTCCACCTCGTGCCGCTGGTCCGCGTGGAGCACCCCGAGCGCGTACGCCGTGGCCGGGGCGATGCGCGGGGTACGGGCCGCGTGCGCCGCGGCCGCCGACGCCTCGGACGCGTCCCGGTGCCGGTCGAGGGCCTCGCCGGCGGCGAGCAGAGGAAGGTCGGGGGGCGGGGCGGCGGGGGTGGCGGCGCAGTACAGCACCTCGTGGGCGTACCGGTGCAGGCGCAACAGCAGGCGGACCTGGTGCCAGGGGGCGTCCTGCGGATGCGGGGCCAGGTCCGGGGACAGCCCGTGGACCAGAGCCTCGGCGTTGTACGGGCTGCCCGCGGTGAGCAGGGGCAGCGCCGCGACGGCGTCGACGAGCCGCTCCCGCGCGGCCTCGGCCGGCGGGCGCAGGTCGGCGGCGGAGGCGGCCGGGGTCAGCGGAACCTCGCTGGCCAGCACGGCGACCTTGTCGGCGACAGCGTGGAACCGGGAGGAGCCGAGGGCCTGGAGCGCCGTGGAGTGCGCCCGGGTCCTGGCCAGGGTGAGCTGCCGGTCCAGCAGGGCGCCGGCCTTGGCGGCACCCACGGTGAGGCTGCCACGCTCGGCGGCGGCGGTGGTCCTGGTTCCGGCTGTGGTGGCGGGGGAGGCGGCGACGGAGGCACCCCTGGCGGCGACGGAGGCCGGGACGGAGGACCGGGCCGATCCGCCGGGTCCGCCGGGTCCGCTCGCCGAGCCGGCCCCGGCCGGGCCCTGGGCCGGGAGCGCCGCCGTGCCGGACAGCCGGTGCAGTGCCTGGAGCAGTCGCTCCAGGCGCGCCGAGCAGGCGTGTTCCAGCGCCAGGGTGCCGGAGACCCAGGCCAGCTCCGGGCGCATCGCCTCGGACCAGTCGGGGTCCAGGGCCGCCTGGAAGGTGTGCAGGCTGCCGCTGATCCGGCGGGCCGACCGGCGCAGCGCGAGCGCCGCTTCGACGGAACCCTCCGAGGATGCCGCGCCCGCACCCGACTCCCGGTGGAGACGCAGTGCGCGCAGGAACTCGGTGGCCTGGGCCCGTAGATAGCCCGCCAGGGCCTCCGCGGGCACCGGACCGGCCGTCGGACCGGTTGCCGGGCCGGCCGTCGGGCCGGTCATGGAGCCGGGGCCGGGGCCCCGTCCTGAGCCGGTCCTCGGGTCCGTCGGGTCAAGGTGTCGCTGTGCCACGCCGGCGCCTCCGGGCGTCTATGAGCATCTCCTGAATGTGTCGCAGGGGCCGGCCGTCCGCGTCCGTCGCATGCCGTGTCCACTCGCCGTCCGGGCCGAGGTGCCAGGACGTGATGGTGTCGGACATGCCGGACTCCAGCAGCCGGTTCAAGGACGCCCGGTGGGCGGGGTCGGTGACCCTGACCAGCGCCTCGATACGGCGGTCCAGGTTGCGGTGCATCATGTCCGCGCTGCCGAACCACACCTCGGGCTCGCCGCCGTTGCCGAAGGAGAAGATGCGGGAGTGTTCGAGGAAGCGGCCGAGGACGGAACGGACCCGGATGTTCTCCGACAGCCCCTCGACGCCCGGCCGGATCGCGCAGATGCCACGCACCCACACGTCCACCGGCACCCCCGCCTGCGAGGCCCGGTACAGGGCGTCGATGATCGCCTCGTCCACCATCGAGTTGACCTTGATGCGCACGTACGCGGGGCGTCCGGCGCGGTGGTGCTGGGCCTCCTTGTCGATCCGGGAGACCAGGCCGTCGCGCAGGGACTTGGGGGCGACCAGCAGCCGCCGGTACGTCTCGCGGCGGGAGTAGCCGGAGAGGCGGTTGAACAGGTCCGAGAGGTCCGCGCCGACCTGCGGGTCGGCGGTGAGCAGGCCGAGGTCCTCGTAGAGCCGGGCCGTCTTCGGGTGGTAGTTGCCGGTGCCGACGTGGCTGTACCGCCGGAGCGTCTCGCCCTCCTGGCGGACCACCAGGGACAGCTTGCAGTGGGTCTTCAGACCGACCAGGCCGTAGACGACGTGGCAGCCGGACTCCTCCAGCTTGCGCGCCCACTTGATGTTGGCGGACTCGTCGAACCGGGCCTTGATCTCGACCAGGACGAGGACCTGCTTGCCGGACTCGGCCGCGTCGATGAGCGCGTCGACGATCGGGGAGTCGCCGGAGGTCCGGTACAGGGTCTGCTTGATCGCGAGGACGTCCGGGTCGGCCGCCGCCTGCTCCAGGAAGGCCTGCACGGACGTGGAGAACGAGTCGTACGGGTGGTGCAGCAGCACGTCCCGGCTGCGGAGCGCGGCGAAGACGTCCGGTGGGGACGCCGACTCGACCTCGGCGAGATCGCGGTGCGTGCCGGCGATGAACGAGCGGTACTTCAGTTCCGGCCGGTCCAGCCCGTGGATGCGGAAGAGACCGGTGAGGTCGAGCGGCCCCGGCAGCGGGTACACCTCGGCCTCGCTGATCTTCAGCTCGCGCACCAGGAGGTCCAGGACGTCACGGTCGATGGACTCCTCGACCTCGAGGCGCACCGGCGGCCCGAAGCGGCGCCGCATGAGTTCCTTCTCCAGGGCGATGAGGAGGTTCTCGGTGTCGTCCTCCTCGACCTCCAGGTCCTCGTTGCGGGTGAGCCGGAAGGCGTGGTGCTGGAGCACCTCCATGCCCGGGAACAGCTCCTCCAGGTGAGCGGCGATGACGTCCTCGACGGGGACGTAACGGCCCGGGGAGCTCTCCAGGAAGCGGGACAGCAGCGGCGGCACCTTGACCCGGGCGAAGTGCCGGTGACCGGTGACCGGGTTGCGCACGATCACGGCCAGGTTCAACGACAGTCCCGATATGTACGGGAAGGGGTGCGCCGGATCGACCGCCAGGGGGGTCAGCACGGGGAAGATCTGGTGCCGGAAGAGGGTGAACAGGCGGGCCTGCTCCTTTTCCGTCAGCTCGCTCCAGCGGACCAGGTGGATGCCCGCGTCCGCCAGCCCGGGGAGGACGTCCTCGTGGAAGCAGGCGGCGTGCCGTGCCATCAGCTCGCGCGAACGGGCCCAGATCATCTCCAGCACCTCGCGCGGCTGGAGGCCGGATGCGGAGCGGGTGGCGACACCGGTGGCGATACGGCGCTTGAGACCGGCCACCCGGACCATGAAGAACTCGTCCAGGTTGCTGGCGAAGATCGCGAGGAAGTTGGCCCGCTCGAGGAGGGGGGTGCTCGGATCCTCGGCGAGCTCCAGAACACGCTCGTTGAAGGCGAGCCAGCTGCGCTCCCGGTCGAGGAACCTGCCCTGGGGCAGCGGGTCGCCGCCGGTGTCCGACTCCTCGTAGACGTCCAGGTCCGAGTCGATGTCCGGTTCCAGATCGGAGACCGTCCCGGCCATGGTGTGCGGCCGGTGGGCGGCGATCGAGCCCACGGAGGGCTGCGCGTGTTGCACCTGGCCCTTGGCTTGTACCTGACCCTTGGCGTTGCCGCCAATTTTGGCGTTCGACTGGCTCATGAATCCATTGTTCCGCGCCACAGGCCTCATAAGCGCGCCGGACGGCGAGGGCGGGAGGGAGCGTGCCCCTGGGACGGCCCCGTTCCCCCTGCGGGACGGGGGCGGCTCTGGCACGACGGGATGCATTCGCCGAGCGTCGCAAGACTGTCTGAATCTCCGGTTACGAAGACATGACGTGCGGGCTATCGGGACACGGCCCGCGGGGGCCGGGGCGGGCACGCGGAGGCAGGGCCCCGGCGTCCGCACCGGGCGCACGCACGCCGGTGGTGTGCCGCTCCGGGCGGCTGTCCTTGGGCCGACCGTATGCGCTGGGCGGAGGGAGGGGTGAGGCCGGGGGTGCGAGGTGAGGGTACGGCGAGGGCTTGGAGCGGGGTGCGGCGAGGGCTGGGGTGCGGGCCTGGGGGCTTGGGAGGGCTTGGGCAAGGGGCTCGGGTAAGGGCTCGGACGGATCGCGGAAGACGGCTGTGAGGGTGTGAACCGATCCGCGGGGCTCGTCCGATGAGGGGACGTGAGCGAAACGAGAAGCGACGGTGAGCTACTGCGTGCCGTCGCCGAGGACGCCGACCGGCGCGCCTTCGAGGAGCTGTACCGGCGCTACGCGCCGTGGCTGACGGCCCGGATGCGCAGCCGGTGCGCCGATGCGGGGATCGTCGACGACGTCGTGCAGGAGACGTTCCTCGCGGTGTGGCGGGGGACGGCCCGGTACCGGCAGGACGCGGCGGATGCGGCGGCGGGCGGGGCGCGCGGGGACGCCGCCGGGTGGCTGTGGCGGATCGCCTCGCGCCGGCTGATCGACGCGCTGCGCGGTGCCGGCGCGCGCGGCCGGCTGCGGCAGACGCTGGCCCGGCTGCGGCACCGGGACGAGGTCTCGGCGGAGGAACGCGTACTCGCGGGGGTGGAGCACGGGGACCTGGCCGGTGCGCTGGTCCGGCTGTCGCCGGAGCTGCGCGCGGTGCTCCAGGCCACCGTCGTCGACGGGCTGACCACCCGCGAGGCGGCCGTGCTGCTCGGCATACCGCCGGGGACGGTCAAGACGCGGGCGATGCGGGCCCGCAAGCAAATGCGGGAGGCGCTGGCATGACGTACGACGACTCGACGGACGGCGCGGCCGGTGGCGTGGCGGAGGGCGCGAACAGTGATCCGACCGGTGATCCGACCGGTGGCCCGGCCGGTGGCCCGGCCGGTGGCCCGGCCGGTGGCGCGACCGATGGCCCCGGGAGGACAGGAGGCGGCTCGCGGTGGCATGTGCCGGCGGAGGACCTGCGGGCTTACGCGTACGGTGAACTGACGGCGCCGATGCTGTGGTCCGCCGACACCCACCTCACCGCCTGCGCACACTGCCGGGGCGTCCTCGCCGAGGCCGCGGACCCCGTCGCGCTCGACGCGGGCTGGGAACGGCTCGACGCCGAACTGGACGCACCCCGACCGGGGTTCATGGAGTCCCTGCTGCTGCGCCTCGGCGTCGCCGATCACACCGTGCGCCTCCTCGCGGCCACGCCGGTACTGCGCCGTTCCTGGCTGGGCGCGGTCGTCGCCGTACTGCTGCTGACCGTGGCCGCGGGCCATTCCGGCGCGGCCACCGGTTCGCCCACCCTCTTCCTCGCCCTCGCGCCGCTGCTGCCGCTCCTCGGGGTGGCGCTGTCGTACGGGCCCGTGCTGGACCCGACCTACGAGATGGCGGTCGTCGCCCCGATGCACGGGTTCCGGCTGCTGATGATCCGTACGGTGGCGGTGCTCGGCGCCGTGCTCGGCCTCAACGGCCTGGCGATGCTGGCCCTGCCCTGGTACGGCGTGGCAGCGCTGGCGTGGCTGCTGCCCGCCCTCGCGCTCAGCACCACCGGCCTCGCCCTGACGGCCCGCCTGGGTCCGGTCCTGGCACCGTCCCTTGTCGGCGGCGGCTGGGTCACGCTGCTGCTCGCCGCGCGGGCGGGCCGGGAGGCCGTGACCGACCCGCTCGCCCCATTCACCGCGGCCGGTCAAGGGGTGTCGGCGCTGGTCGCCGTCCTCGCGGCGGGGCTGCTCTTCCTGTTCCGCGACCGTTTCGACCTCAGCCGGGCGAGGGGCACGGGCGGTGGCGGTGGCGGTGGCAGCACGGCCTGAAGGCCGCCGCTCCCCTCCTTCTGCTTCTTCTGTTTGTTCCACCCCTTCTGCTTCTTCCACTTCTTCCACTTCTTCCACGACCTGTACGGGAGTTCTGCATGACCCCGACCGTTTCCGCCTCCGGGCTGAGTCTCCACTTCGGTGGCACCCGGGCCCTCGACGACGTGTCGCTGCGGCTGACCACCGGTGTCACCGGCCTGCTCGGGCCCAACGGCGCGGGCAAGACCACCCTGTTGAGGGTGCTCGCCACCGCCGTACCGGCCGACCGCGGCGTGTTCACGGTGCTCGGCCACGACCCCGGTACCTCGCGAGGCCGTCAGGAGGTCCGGCGCCGGCTCGGCTATCTGCCACAGGTGCCCGGTTTCCACCCCGACTTCACCGCCTTCGAGTTCGTCGACTACGTGGCGATCCTCAAGGAACTCGCCGACCGCACCGTCCGGCACCGCGAGGTGCGGCGCGTACTGGACGAGGTCGGGCTCACCGACGTACGCGGGAAGCGGCTGCGGAAGCTGTCCGGCGGGATGCGCCAGCGGACCGCCCTCGCCGCGGCCCTGGTCGGCGACCCCGCCTTCCTCGTCCTCGACGAGCCGACCGTCGGCCTGGACCCCGAACAGCGCATGCGTTTCCGCGAGTCGATCGCCCACGCCGGTGAGGGGCGGACCGTGCTCCTGTCCACCCACCAGACCGAGGACGTGGCGATGCTCTGCAACCGGGTGGTGGTCATGGCCGCCGGCCGCGTCCACTTCGACGGCACCCCCGCCGAACTGACCGCACAGGCCGGCGGCCGGGTGTGGAGCAGTGCCGAACGCGACCCCGGCGCGAAGGCGGGGTGGCGCACCGGCCTCGGCACCTACCGCAACGTGGGCGACCCGCCCGACGGCGCCGACCTCCTCGAGCCCACCCTGGAGGACGGCTACCTGCTCACCCTCGACGACGTCGGCGCGGAGGTGGCGGCATGACCACGACGACCACCGCGACCGTGCCCCCGCCCGCGGCGACCGTGCCGGCCGGACCGCGCGCGTCCTGGGCGGCCGTGCTCGCCCTGGCCGGTTTCGAGGCCCGCAGACTGCTGACGCGCCTGTCGGTCCTCCTCGCCTTCGCCGTGTACGTCGGCTGGATTGTATGGCGTACGCGCACCTCCTTCGCGGGCTTCCCCGCCCTCCAGGACGCCGACCGCGCCACCCAGGCCGCCCCCCTGCTCGTGGGACTCGCGGTGCTGCTCTCCGTCAACCAGGCCATGCTGCGTTCGCGGCGGTACGACACCGAGGGGCACTTCGCCGTGCTGGTGCTGCCGCCGTGGCGCCGTACCGTCGCGCACCTGCTGTCCCTCGTACCGGCGGCGCTGCTCGTCGCGGTGTGCGTGGGAGGGCAGTTCGGATGGGAGGCGCTCAAGCCCGGTGCGCTCGGGAACGGTTCGCCGGGCGAACTCCTCGTCGGGCCCCTGTGCGTACTGCTGCTCGGGACGCTCGGGGTGCTGCTCGCCCGGCTGTTCGCCTTCGCCTTCGCGGCGCCGCTGCTGCTCGTCGTGCTGCTCTTCTTCTCCCTGTTCGCCGCGATGCCCCAGAACGGCGACGCGACCCGGTGGCTGATGCCGGTGGTCGACGATTACAGCATCAGGACCCTGCCGTCCGAACTGCTGGGCCGTCCGGCCGCCTGGCACGCCCTGTACCTCGCCGGGCTCGCGCTGAGCGTGGCGCTGGCGGCGGTGCTGGTCTCCGGCGAGGGCGCCGGCGCCCGCCCCGGTTCCGGTTCCGTTTCCGGCACGGGGCGGGCCCTCCGGGGCCGGTTCGTCGGCAACCGGGGTGTTCACGCCGGGTTCGCCGGGGCGGTGGCGCTGACGCTGCTGGGTGCGGTGATGCAGACCGGCGGCGTGCCGGCGGAGACGGAGAAGGCCCGTACGCGGTACTCGACCGCCCCGCAGGACCTGCAGCAGTGCGTCGAACGGGACGGCACGACGTACTGCGCCTTCCCGGAGTGGACCCCGCGCGCCGACGACTGGGCCGAGGTCGTGGACCGGGTGAAATCCCTCGCGGGCGACGCCGTGCAGGACCGGTCGCTGGTCGTACGGCAGCGGGTCGAGGCCCGGTACGGACTGACCAGCGACGCGGCGATGGACCCGCTCTCCGCCCCGAACCAGGTGAGCGTCGGCACGATGTGGGGCGGCAACCGCGTCCCCGAGTTCGCCGTCGCCGTGGCCGGTGTGCTGGTCACCGGGAAGGAGGCGGTGGCGGGCACCCTGTGCGACGGCCGGCTCGTCACCGTGATGTGGCTGGCGCTGGCCGGCGGGTCCGACCCGCTGTCCGACCTGAGGGACATCCGCATCGACGACAGCACGTCCGGTTCGGCGGTCGTCGTCTCGGAGACGGAGCCGCTGTCCATGACCGCGGCGCACACCGAACTCGTCCGCGAACTGCTGGACCGGCCGCGGGAGGAGATCGGCGCGAAGGTCACGGCGCACTGGGCCGAGCTGACGACCCCGGAGGTGACGACGGACCGGACCGCACACCTGCTGGGTCTGGACGCGCCGGAGGAGGCGGACGAATGCCAGGAGTGAGCGGGGCCACGAGCGGGGACGCGAGCGGGGCCACGGGGGCGTGGCGCGCGCTGCTGCGGCCGGTCGTACGGACGCTGCCGTGGCGGGCGATCGGGGTGGCGGGCGGACTCGGGCTGCTGTTCGCCGCCGCGCCCCGGCTGATGGGGGACGACGCGACCGGCCGGCTGGCGCTGAACGCGCTGCGGATGTCCGCCGTCGCCTTCGCGCTCGGCGCGGCCTTCCTGCTGGACGATCCGGCCCGGCACACCACCGCCGCCGTACCGACCCGGCGTGCCGTGCGGCACACTCTGCGCCTCGCCCTCGTCGTCCCGGTCGCGGCCCTGTGGTGGACGGGCACGCTGCTGCTGGTCCCGGCGGGCGTACGGCCCCCGGTCGGCGGTATCACCCTCGAAGCGGCGGCGACCCTCGCCCTCGCCCTGGCCGGAGCGGCGTTCGCCGTTCGCCGGTCGGACAGCACGCGGCCGGGCCAGGCCGTCGCGGGCGCCCTGTTCACGACGGCGGTACTGGCGTCCGTGCTGTGGCCGGAGCGGTGGGCACTGTTCGTGGCGCCGGACGACGAAAAGTGGGCGGCGGCCCACGACCGGTGGACGGTTCTGCTGTGCGCGGCCCTGGCGGTGTGGGCGGCGTGCGGGGCGGAGCCGGTACGGAGGCGGATCGGCGGAGGTCCGGGGTTCCGCTCCTGAGGCCTGCGGGAGTGGAACCGGGCCGGGCCGGGCCGGGTCGGGCTGGGCGCCGGGGCCTGGGGCCGAGAAGGTGGCCCCGGGTCCCGGCCCCGGGTCCCGGCCCCGGGTCCCGGCCCCGGGTCCCGGCCCCGGCTCGCGGCCGATCGGCTTCAGTCTCAGGTCTCAGGTCTCAGGTTTCAGGTTTCAGATCTCAGGTCTCGGTGCGGTACATCAGGTCCGTCTCGTGGGTCAGGAAGCCCAGCCGCTCGTATACGGCCACCGCCGCCTTGTTGTCGGCGTCGACGTACAGCATGGCGGTCGGCAGTCCCTGCTCCGCCAGATGCCGCAGCCCGATCGTCGTGAGGGACTTGCCGAGCCCGCCGCCCTGGGCCTGCGGGCTCACCCCGAGGACGTACACCTCGCCGAGGTTCTCCGTCCGGTGCATCTTGGTCCAGTGGAAGCCGACGAGGCGGCCGTCCCGCTCGGCGAGGAAGAAGCCCTTCGGGTCGAACCAGGGCTCGGCCTTGCGGTCGTCGAGGTCGCGCTGGGTGAGGGAGCCCTGCTCGGGGTGGTGGGAGAAGGCGGCGGCGTTCAGCGCGAGCCAGGCGGTGTCGTCCCGGCCGGGGACGAAGGCGCGTACGGTCACGCCTTCGGGAAGTACGGGGTCGGGCAGGTTCAGGTCTGCCAACGGGCGCCGCATCTGCCGTAGTTCGCGGAAAAGCGTGAGGCCGAGGACCTGGGCGAGGTGCCGGGCGGCGGAGTGACCGCCGTGCGCCCACACCCGCATCCGCTTGCCGGAGGCGGCGAGCAGCGCGGACCCGAGTGCCCGCCCGTGCCCCTGCCCCCGGTGCGAAGGGTGCACGACCAGTTCGGCTGCCGGGGGCTCGATCGGGTCGGTGTCCTCCAACTGGGCGTAGCCGACGAGTTCACCGGCGCCGGCGTCGTCTCCTTCGCCCGTGAGGAAGAGCAGCAGGTGCGAGACGCCCCCCCGCTCCCCGCCGCGCAACTGCAACCGCCCCTGTTCGGAAACCGCCTGCTGTCCGTCGGTACCGGCGGCCTCGTCGAGCAGGACGAGAATCGCCTCGATCTGCTCCGGGGAGAGCGCGGCGTGCGTCTGGAGCGAGCGGGTGCGGCCGGAGCGTGCGATGTCGTCGCTGGTCATGCGTACGAGGGTAAGCCGAGCCCGCCGAAAACGGACGGGACACGGAGCACGCCGTGACGGCCGATCGGGCCGGGCAGCCCCCGGCGGCGGAAAAGATAACCAGGATGTAACCGCGAAACCCCTGTCGTGCTACGCGCGTTGACCTTAGGCTTCCGGGCGGTCGGCGCGCCTCACCCGGATCCCCTCAGGACCGACGTGGACTGGCCCCGACCGACCCCGACGCCATCTCGAAGCACGCACACTCATCCGGACCCACGCAGACCCACTGGGGGGCACATGCCAGCCACACCCGCGTCGCCGGCCTCGTCGGTACAGCGCCGCAGACGCCGTACGAACCGTCTTCTCGCGACCGCGGCCGGTGTGCTCACCGTCGGCGCGCTGACCGCGGCCGCCCTGCCCGCCGGTGCGGCGAGCGCCGGTGAGGGCAGGGGCGGCACGTCGCACGGCCACCACAAGGGTCACGACGGCGGCAAGGGCGGCCACGGTGGCAAGGGCCGTTACCAGGACGTGCAGTTGCTGTCCTTCAACGACCTGCACGGCAACCTCGAACCCCCGGCGGGATCCTCGGGCCGGGTCACCCACCTCCACGAGGACGGGACGACGGAGAACATCGACGCGGGTGGTGTGGAGTACCTCGCCACGCACCTGCGCGAGGCCCGCAAGGGCAACCGCTACTCCGTCACCGCGGCCGGCGGCGACATGGTCGGCGCGTCCCCGCTGATCTCGGGCCTGTTCCACGACGAGCCCACCATCGAGGCGCTGAACAAGCTCGACCTGGACGTCACGTCCGTCGGCAACCACGAGTTCGACGAGGGCGCGCAGGAACTGGCCCGGCTGCAGAACGGCGGCTGCCACCCCGTCGACGGCTGCTACACGGACAAGAAGTTCAAGGGCGCCGACTTCCCGTACCTGGCGGCCAACGTCCTGAACGAGAAGACCGGGAAGCCCGTCCTCAAGCCGTACTGGGTGTGGAAGCGGAACGGCGTCAAGGTCGGCTTCATCGGCGTGACGCTGGAGGCCACCCCGGACATCGTCTCGGCCGAGGGCGTCAAGGGCCTGTCCTTCAAGGACGAGGTCGACACGATCAACAAGTACGCCAAGGAGCTCCAGCGCCAGGGCGTGAAGTCGATCGTCGCCCTGGTCCACGAGGGCGGCTTCCCGGCCTCGTCCGCGTACAACTACGACTGCGACTCCCCGGGCGCGGGCGACGGCGTCTCCGGCCCGATCGCGGACATCGCGAAGAACGTCTCGCCCCAGGTGGACGCGCTGGTCACCGGCCACACCCACGCGGCGTACGTCTGCACGATCCCGGACCCGGCGGGCAACCCCCGCATGGTCACCTCGGCCGCGTCCTTCGGCCGCCTCTACACGGACACGACGCTGACGTACGACCGTCGCACGGGTGACATCGCCCGTACGGCCGTGAAGTCGGCGAACCACGTGGTGACGCGGGACGTCCCGAAGGCGCCGGACATGACCCGGCTGATCGACCAGTGGAACACCCTCGCCGCCCCCATCGGCAACCGCGCGATCGGTCACATCTCCGGTGACATCGTCAAGGACGGCACCGAGTCCCCGCTCGGCGACCTGATCGCCGACGCCCAGCTGGAGTACGGCAGGACGCTGGACCCGGAGACCGACCTGGCCCTGATGAACCCGGGCGGCATCCGCGCCTCCCTCACCTACGCGGCGAGCGCCGCCGAGGGCGACGGCGTGGTCACCTACGCCGAGGGCTTCACCGTCCAGCCCTTCGCCAACACGGTCAACCTCCAGGACTTCACCGGCGCCCAGCTGATCCAGGTCCTCAAGGAGCAGGTGAGCGGCCCGAACGAGGCCTCGATGAAGATCCTCCAGGTCTCCTCCGGCCTGACCTACACCCTGGACCTGACGAAGACGGGCGCGGACCGGGTGGTCACGGACTCCATCGAGCTGAACGGCGAGCCGATCGACGAGGCCGCCACCTACCGCGTGGCCACGAACAGTTTCCTCGCGGGCGGCGGCGACGGCTTCACCACCCTCGGCGAGGGCACGGGCGACGTGGTCGGCGAGGACGACCTGACGGCCCTGGAGCGGTACCTGACGGCCAACTCCTCGGCCTCGAACCCGCTCGCACCGCCGGCGGCGGACCGCATCACGATCGTGCAGTAGCAGACCGACGGCCTCGGGGAGGGGCCCGGCGCACCTGGCAGGCCGTGCGAGGCCTTACGGGTACCGGGTCCCTTCTTCCTGTTCCGGCTCAGGTCCGCTTGGGGCCGGTGATCGCCTCTCCGATCACGAAGCCGGTGGCGGGGCCCTTCGGGATATCGACGTCGGTTCCGTAGGGGACCCGCACGACGCCCAGCCAGTCGGCCTTGTCGGGCCGGGGTTCGGTGAGGACGGTCACGGTGCCCTGCGCGTCGTAGTCGTCGATGATCACGTATACCGGGATGCCGGCGCGGGCGTATTCACGGCGCTTCCTGACCCGGTCGCGGTCCTCGTGGCGCTTTCCGGGCGAGACCACCTCGACCACCAGACGAACCGCCGCCGCATCGACACCGAGCCCGTCCTCGTCCGCGTACGGCTCCAGGTCCTCGGGCGCGACGAAGACATCGGGGATCCACCCCTTGCGCCGGAAGATGACATTGGCGTCCTGGTACGCCGAGTACTCGCCCTCTCCCAGGAACCGCACCAGCGCGTTGCGCAGCCGGTTGGCGATCTGGGCATGGGACAGGCGGCCGGTGGGCGACACCTCGATGGCTCCCTCGATGATCTCGGCGCGGTAGCCCTCCGGGAGTTCCACGGCCTTCCATGCCTGCCACACGACCTCGTCCAGGTCGGGCCCGTTCTCGGTTCCGTTCTCCGGCCCGGCCGCGGTCCTGATCTCAGACATGGTCTCGGGCCTCTCGTACGCAAGAGCGGTCATGGTGACGTCACCTCCTCAAGTGTGGGCTGAGCGTGCCCAGGGCACAAGCAACGTGATCACGGTAGGCACGGCGTTACAGCCGATCAGGGGAAACGTCTTCTTCTCGCTCGATCGGATGAGGCCCTGGCCCCGGTGTCCGACGAGGGGAAACAGGGCTGCCGTCACCGTGCGGTGGCGGCAGCCCTGACAGACAATGACGAGGCATCTCCCGCCGACACCGACGGGAAATGAGAGGGAGGGGCGGACGCGTGCCGATCCCGCGCGCACGCCCGGCGCGGACCCGTCACGCCGAGGCGGCATCCCCCGCCCCGGGCCACACAACCGCCTGCGCGACGATCACCCGGTCGCCGTTGAACGTGACCGACGGCCCTTCGTGGAGGCGGTAGCCCATCGCCAGGGCCTCGCTCACACGATGACAGAACGCCGCATCATCAGGACCGGTCAGTACACGGTACGCGGGCAGCCCGTCCGGTGGTGTTTTCATGATCCCAGCGTGTCATACGGGCCCTCGGTGTCAGAGGGCCACGAGGTCGATGACGTTGACGACGACGTGGCGGTTGGAGACGACGTAGGTGACGAAGCCGCCCCGGAAGGCCGCCGACCAGCTGTTGTCGCGGTTGCTGAGCGCCGGCGGACCGAACGGGTTGAGCGTGAGCAGCTTCTCGAGGTTCTCGAGCGACGTTCGCCGGAAGTCCGGTAAGGCGGCCTTTCGCGCCGCCGCGCGGTCCACGTACCGGATGGCGTACGCGCTCACCGGTGCCCGCCCGTGTCGACGGGCCGACCGTCCGCGTCATAACCGTGGCCCTCCGCGTCACGGAACACGAGGCCTTCGGTGTCGTCCTCCGTCATGCGCTTGACGGTCTGCTCGACGTCGTCGAGGTAGCCCGGCGTGGCGCAGGCACAGGCGAAGGGGAACCACTTGTCGATCACGGCGTCGAGGGCCGACTGGTCGAAGTCGGCGGCGGCGCTCAACCACTCCTGCTCGAAGGCCTGCAACCAGTCCCGGCGCCGTTGCAGGGCCGCTCGGATCGCCTCGGGCGTCCTTTCGCAGGAGTTCGGATCCACCTCGCGGGTCATGGCCGGCTCCTCGTCTCCGGCCGGGGTGCGGCAGGGGGAGGGCCGGAGGTCCACGGTAGAACGCGAGGGGCGACGGGCGGCCCCGGTTGTGCGTGTCACCCGCCGCCCGCCTCGACGCGTGCTCCCCGGCTGACCGCGACGCGGAGCACGTCCTCCAGGGACTCCGTCGCCCTGGTGAGCGCGAAGCGCAACGCCCGTTCACCGGCCTCCGGGTCGCGGAGCACGGCCCTGGCGCCCCCGAGCACCTGCTCACCCGAGTCCAACTGGTCCGCCTCGACGTCGTCGGCGAGCAGCGACAACCGGCTCTGGCTGCTGTCGGTACTCAGGTAACAGGGGTTGCCTTCGGGCGTGGTCCAGGGGAGAAGGCGGAGCGGGGTGGGGCTCATGGGGGGACGTCCCTTCTCGGGCGGCGACGGTGTCGTTCCTCCGGAACGGGTACACAAGGGCGCGCGACGACGATGATTACTTTTCGCGCTTAGATCGTCACTGACGGCGCGTACGCTGCGGAAGAGGGCAGGCGTTGTCCGTCACCCCGGACCACGGACAGGAGTGACATGGCCGAACAGGTGGACACTCAGGCGGAGTCGGGCCGTGCGGTGCTGGGGCGGACGCTTCGTTTCCTGCGGGAGAAGGAGGGCAAGTCGCTGGGGCGGCTGGCCGACGAGTCCGGGTACGACAAGAGCTACCTGTGCCGTCTGGAGTCGGGCGAGCGACTGTCCAAGGTGACGGTGATGGAGGACCTCGACGGGTACTACGGTGCCGGTGACCTGCTGGTGAGTCTCTGGAAACTGGCCCGGATCGACGCCTTCAAGGACAAGTACAAGGAGTTCATGCGCCTGGAGGCGATGGCACGGATCATGCACAAGTACACGCCGAACGTGCCCGGCCTGATGCAGACCGAAGACTTCGCCAGGGAGGTGTTGTCCGGCTCCCGGACAACGGTTCAGGAGCGCGAGGCGGTTGAGGAACAGGTCGCTGCCCGCCTGGGACGACAGCTTCTGCTGAGCAAGAGCCCGGCTCCGAGCGTCCGTTTCGTCATCGACGAACTCGCGTTCCGCCGTCCCGCGGCAGGCCCGGAGACGTGGGACGGCCAACTGACGCACATCGAGTCGATCGCGCGGTGGCCCAATGTCGTCGTTCAGGTGCTGCCGTTCTCGGCCGGAATCCACGACCTCATGGGAAAGGGCTCGCTGACCCTGCTGTGGCAGAAGGACGGAAGCGCTGTGGCGTACACGGAAGGTGACAGCGGAGGCTTACTGATGGACGATTCGGGGGACGTCCTGCGCCACCGTTTGTCCTACGATCGGCTGCGGGATCTGGCGCTGTCGCCGTCGGACTCGCTGACGTTCATCCGGGATGTACTGGAGGAGCACCGATCATGAAGCAGACTCCCGACCTCAGCACCGCCGCCTGGCGCAAGTCGAGTTACAGCGACGGGGGAGACAACAACTGCGTCGAGGTCGCCGGCGGCTGCCCCGGCCTCGTTCCGGTCCGCGACAGCAAGGTGCGGGACGGCAAGGTGCTCGTCTTCGGCCCGGCCGCGTGGGCGTTGTTCACGGCGCAGGTCAAGCGCTGACGGAAGCGCGGTGACTGCTCGGCGCCGGTCAGGGTCCGGAGCGCACCGACTCCCCGCTCCTGGAGGCAGTGGAACCGGGCGCCGAGCACGGCCCGGTCACGCTGTTCACCTCGGTCCGGTCCGTGCGACGAGACCTCACCGTCCCCGCCGCCTCGAACCCCCGCGGTATCCCCGCCCGCACGGCTCGGCCGGGGTGGCCGGGCCGTGCTGCACCACCGGCTGGGCGGAGGGGCGGAGCCCGGGGCGTGGGGGCTGCTGAGGGGCCCGGCGCGTCGTCTCCAGGCCCCGGGCGAGCAGGTCAGGATGTCGTAGGGGTCCAGTCGCCGAGCCAGGTGTCGACGGCCTGGGCCGTTGCCTGGGCATCGGTCAGGTGGGGGCGGTCGGAGGAGGCGGAGCCCGCGCCGGGGCCGGTGTTGCGGTATTCGGCGAAGCGGTCGTCCTTCCAGGAGAAGCCGCTCATGTCGGTCCAGGGAGCGGTGCGGACGGCAGCGCTGAGGGTGGTGTTGCGGACCGTGGTCTGCGGGTCTAGGGAGGCGTCGCCGCCCGCGTGCCAGGGACGGCCGAGGTGGAAGGTGCGGTCCGCGACGTCGCCGTTCACCGTGGAGTTGGCGATCAGGATGCCGTTGCGGCCGGCGGCCGTGCTCGGGGCGGTGACGTAGCCCGCGGAACTGCCGTCCCAGCGCTTCTTCAGCGTGATGACGGAACGGTCGATCAGCGCCGTCGCCCGGCCGAAGATGAAGTCGACGTTGCCGACGACGTAGGAGTTGGTGACCTTGACCCTGCCGAGGCGCTCCTTGGCGGCGGTGTCGAGGAGAAGGGTGTCCTGGTCGCCCTCGACGATGACGCCGTCGAGGAGGACCTTGTCGGCGGCGGTGCGCAGGGCCACGGCCTGGTGTCCGGCGAGGGACTGGTTGGCCCGCTCGTCGAAGTCGTTGGCGATCGTCAGGTTGCGGGCCTGGAAGTCGTCGGCCTGCACGGCGACCGTGGCGCTGCCCGAGGTGCCGTAGGTCCCCGAACCGTCCGGTTTCGCCGTGCCCGCCGCGTTGTTGAAGACGATCACCGTGTCCTTGCGGCTGCCGCCGGTGCCCTGCACCGTGATGTGCGGCTTGTTCGAGGGGACCTGGACCGTCTCCCGGTACGTGCCCGGCTTGACGGAGATCAGCACGCGGGACGGGTTGTTCGCGGGTACGGCGTTCACCGCGGCCTGGACCGTGGTGTATTGGCCGGTGCCGTCCTTGGCGACCGTGAGGGTCGTCGCGGCGGCTGCCCGGGTGGAGGTTCCCGTGGTGGTTCCCGCGGCGGCCGTCGTGCCGATGGAACCGCGGGGACCGGCACCCGATTTGAGGAGCGACGGGACGTTCGCCGCCGCGTCCGGCGTGTACGCGTAGTACGTCCTCGGGTCGAAGGCCGTGCCGCCGCTCTCGTTGCGGCCCGACGTTCCCGAGAAGATGTTGCCGCGCTGCACCACGGTCGCCGTCGCGTCCTTGATGACCGGGTTCTTGAAGCCCTGGAAGTAGCTGTTCTCCAGCACCATGCGTGTGCCGCCACGCGAGTAGTTGCCGTAGGAGGAGGTGATGTCCGTACCGGCGACGTCCTCCAGGAAGTTGTTGTAGAGGTGCGCGTGCGCGCAGTTGTCCGTGGACGGGTTGCGCTGTTCCGTCTCGCGGATCCAGTTGTGGTGGATCGTGATGTCGGTCAGCACGTTCTCGGTCCAGCCGATGCCGAACGTCTTGTTGTTGTGACTCATCTCGTTCCAGGAGACCGTCACGTACGTGCTGTCCTTGCGGACGTCGATCAGACCGTCCGCCATGTTCCGCAGGTCGTTGTGGTCGATCCAGACGTGGTGCGCGCCGTCCATCTGCACGGCGTCGAAGTCGTGGTCCTTGTCGTTCCAGACGCCCTGGTAGGCGTCCCGGATCGTCAGGTTGCGGATGATCACGTTGTGCACGCCCTGGCCGAGGAAGAAGCCGCCGCCGACGATGTGCCCGGACGTCCCCGAGCCCACGATCGTCTTGTCGGAGGCGACCTTGATCTCCTTGCCCACCGGGTTCATCGTGATCGTCCCGGCCACGACGATCACGTACGGCTCGGCGGCGGTCGCGTACCGCTCCAGTTCGGCCTGGGTCCGGACGGTGACGATCGCGCCGTCCCGGCCGCCGTACGTGCCGTCCTGGCCCAGCGCGTCGACGGAGGCGAAGCCGTCGGCGGTGGCGGTGGCCCAGGCGGGTGCGGCGGCCGCGGTGGGCGCTGCGGCCGGCGACCCGGCGGTGGGGGCGGGGGCGGCCGTGCCCGGGGCGGCTCCGTAGGCCAGGATGGCGGCGGACGTCAGGGCCAGCGGGAGGGCGATCGCCAGGGGCCTTCCGGCCGGGCGGGGCCGGATCTTGCTGGAGTGCTCGCTCATACGGCGATCCGATCCGTGTGGGGGATGAGTCGCCGGTCGGTTGCCGCCCGGCACCGAAAAGTTGCCGCCCCTCCCCCTCCGGCTGCGGCACCTCCGGCTGCCAAACCTCCGGCTACGGCACCTCGGGCGGCGGGGTCGGTGCCCCCGGGAGGCGGATCGTGGCCGTCGTTCCCCCGGCGCCGTCCTCGGCACGGGTCAGGGTGACGGTGCCGCCCGCCTGCTGGACCGTGCGGGCCACGATGGACAGGCCGAGGCCCGAACCGGGGAGCGCGCGGGCGGTCGGGGAGCGCCAGAAGCGGTCGAAGACGTAGGGGAGTTCGTCGGCGGGAATGCCGGGCCCGTGATCGCGGACGGTGAGGGCGCCGTCGGCGAGGCGGACCTCGACCGTGCCGCCCTCCGGGCTGAACTTCACCGCGTTGTCGAGGATGTTGACCACGGCCCGCTCCAGCGCGGAGGGCTCCGCGCGGACGTACCACGGCCGGACGTCCGCCGTGACGGTCAGCTCCGGGCCGCGCAGCCGGGCGCGGCGCAGCGCCGACTCCACGACGTCCTGCCAGGCGACGATCTGCGCACGGTCGGCGTGCTGGCCGGTGTCCGGGCGGGACAGTTCCTGCAGGTCACCGATGAGCGACGCCAGTTCGGTCATCTGCGCCTTCACCGAGGCGAGCAGGGCCTTGCGGTCGTCGGGAGGGATCGGGCGGCCGATCTCCTCGCTGCGGGTGAGGAGTTCGATGTTGGTGCGCAGGGAGGTGAGCGGGGTGCGCAGCTCGTGGCCGGCGTCCGCGATGAGCTGCTGTTGCAGGTCGCGGGAGCTGGCCAGGGCGGACGTCATGGAGTTGAAGGAGCGGGAGAGGCGGGCGACCTCGTCCTCGGCGTCGTCATCGACGGGGATGCGGATGCCCAGGTCCTCCGTGCGGGCCACGTGTTCCACGGCCTCGGTGAGCTTGTCGACGGGGCGCAGACCCGCACGGGCGACCGCGAGGCCGGCGGCGGCCGCGCCCAGTACTCCGACGCCGGAGACGAGGAGCAGGATCAGGGCGAGGTCGTTGAGCGTCGACTCGGTGCCCTTGAGCGGGACGGCGACGAGGACGGCGGCCTTGGAACTGGTCAGCGTGCTCGGGTCGTTGATCACCAGCGGCAGGGTCAGCACGCGCACCTCGGCGCCGTCCTGGTCGGTGCCGTCGCGGTACAGGCCCGTCGAGCCGGTTCCCGCGCTCGCGATGACGTCCCGGTCGGACGGGGTGACCTCGATCCTGCCCGCCGATCTGGGGAACAGGCACACGGTGCCGTTGTCCAGGACCACCTGGGAGAAGGTCTCCCCGAAGGCCCCGTCCATGTTGTCCCGAGGCGTGTCCGTGCAGGTGTTCAGCGCCCTGCGGATCTCGTCGGCCCGCTGCGGGCCCTGGAGTACCGTCGCCTTCTCCAGGTCGTTGTCGAGCTGCTCGTACAGCTTCCCCTGCACGATGAACCAGCAGGTCACCGACACCGCCGCCACCGCGAACGCCACCGCCGCCGCCACCAGCAGCGACAGCCGCGCCCGGATCGGGAGCGAGCGGAACCTGCGGACCGGTCCGTTCACTCCGAGCCGCCCTGCCGCAGGGCGTAGCCGACGCCCCTCACCGTGTGCACCAGACGCGGCTCGCCGCCTGCCTCGGTCTTGCGGCGCAGGTACATGACGTACACGTCGAGGGAGTTCGACGACGGCTCGAAGTCGAAGCCCCAGACCGCCTTCAGGATCTGCTCACGCGTGAGCACCTGGCGCGGGTGCGCCATGAACATCTCCAGCAGCGTGAACTCCGTACGGGTCAGCTCCACCTGGCGCGCGCCCCGGGTCACCTCGCGGGTCGACAGGTCCATGCGCAGGTCGGCGAAGGTGAGGACGTCGTTCTCCTCGTCGGCACCGGCCACGGCGGCCGCGTACGAGCTGCGGCGCAGCAACGCGCGGATGCGGGCGAACAGCTCGTCCAGCTCGAACGGCTTGACCAGGTAGTCGTCCGCCCCGGCGTCCAGTCCCGTCACCCGGTCGCCGACGGTGTCCCGGGCGGTCAGCATCAGGATGGGCGTGGTGTCACCGGTGGCCCGGATGCGGCGGGCGGCGGTCAGGCCGTCCATCCGGGGCATCTGGATGTCGAGGACGACCAGGTCGGGCCGGTAGACCGCCGCCTTGTCCAGGGCGTCCGCGCCGTCGACGGCGACCTCGGTGCCGTACCCCTCGAAGGCGAGGCTGCGCCGGAGCGCTTCGCGCACCGCCGGCTCGTCGTCGACGATCAGGATGCGCTGGGGGTCACGGTCGCCTTCTGCGGGGCTCATGGCTCGGGGTCCTCTGTTGTCTGCACGGGGCGCGGGCGCGGGGGCACGGCCGGGGGCCTGCGGGCTTCAGTCTTCCAAGCTCTCAGGCTCGCACGATTCCCCGGGGGCGCGGTCGGCCCCGGTCGGCCGTGCGTGGGCCGGGGCCGGGGCTGTGGCCGTGGGTCAGCCGGGTACGGTACGGCGGTGGCCGCCGCGACCGGGGCTGGGCTTCCGGCGGGTCGGGGGCGGGGCGACTTCCGGGGCCCGCCGGGCCGGCGTGTGCAGTTCGGCCGCGACCTCCAGCGCGAGGGCGAGACCGGCGGGGTCGGTACCGGCGTCGGGCGCCTGGTGGACGACCTGCGGGATCTGCTTGATCATGTCGGACTCCTCGAGTGGGCGCCGCGTCGTCACATCAGTTCATGGAGCCGGCCCGCAGGGTCGGGAGGTCCGCCTTGACCGTGTTGACCGGGATGGCGAAGCCCAGGCCCACGCTGCCGGCGTCGGCCGAGGAGGAGCCGCTGCCGTTCGACGAGTACATCGCGGAGTTGATGCCGATGATGTTGCCGTTCATGTCGATCAGCGCGCCGCCGGAGTTCCCGGGGTTCAGGGACGCGTCGGTCTGGATCGCCTTGTACGTCGTCGTGGACCCGCCGGTGTCGCCGTTGAACTGCCGGCCGCCGAACTCGAACGGCCATCCGTCGCCGGGCTGTCCTTGCTGTTGCCCCTGCTGTTGCCCCTGCTGTTGCCCCTGGCTCTCGTCCGTGGAGACGGTCACGTCACGGTTGAGCGCCGAGATGATGCCGCTGGTGACGGTGCCGGTCAGGCCCTCGGGGGAGCCGATCGCCACGACCTCGTCGCCGACCCGCACCCCGTCGGAGTCGCCGAGGGCGGCGGTCGTCAGGCCCGAGGCGTCCCGCAGCTTGATCAGCGCGAGGTCCTTCGAGCTCTCCGTGCCGACGACGTCCGCGGTGTACGTCTTCCCGTCGCCGGTCCGGACTTCGACGGACGAGGCACCGGCGACGACGTGGTTGTTGGTGATGATCTCGCCGTCCTTCGTGATGATCACACCGGACCCGGTGGACGACCCCGCGTTGGACTGGGCGTTGATTTCGACGATGCTCGGGCTGACCGCCTCGGCGACGCCCGCCACCGTGCCCTTCTGGCCGGTCGGCACCACGTTCGTGCTGCTCGCGCTAGACGAGGCGACGGTGGCGCCGCCGACCAGCTCCTGGATGCCGTACGCGGTACCGCCGCCCACGGCCGCCGCCACGATCGCCACGGCGGCGAGCAGCGCGGCCGGGCCCCGGTTCCGCTTCCGGCGGGGCCTGGGGGCGGTCGGCTCGGACGCGTGGGTCGAGCCCTCGGGGCCCGACGGGTGCACGACAGGGATCGGACGCGTCGCCGCCATCGGGTCCGACGGACCTGACGGACCCGACAAACCTGACGGACCCGACGGGTGTGCGGCGGTGGCCGGCTGCCCCGGTGCGTATGCCGGCGGGGCCGGCCACTCCGGGTCCACGGGGGAGGAGGCGGGCTGGTGGCCGCCCGCCTCGGGGCTCTCGTGCTCGCTGTTGCGGCGATGGCTCTCCGTCATGTCAACGAGCCTGGCGCCCGACGATGAGAACAACCTGAGTGCCCGCTGAGAAGCCCGACAGAACCTCGTATGCCCGATATAAAGACGGTGAGGTCGTCATAAAGACGACGGAGCCGTCCGATGAAGACGGTGAGGGACCGTCCGGAGGTCCGGTGCTACCCGCAGCCGCAGGAGCGGCGAATCACCAGTTCGGACGGGAAGATCTTCAGCCGCTCGCGCTGCGAGCCGGCCACCCGCAGCCCGTCGTCGAGGACGAGGTCGACCGCCGTGCGCGCCATCGCCGAGCGGTCGGAGGCGACCGTCGTCATCGGCGGGTCGGTGAGCGCCGCCTCCTTGATGTCGTCGAACCCGACGACCGCCAGCTCGCCGGGCACGTCGATGCGCAGCTCGCGCGCCGCGCGCAGCACGCCGATGGCCTGGTCGTCGGTGGAGCAGAAGATCGCGGGCGGGCGGTCCGGCCCGGAGAGGATGCCGAGCCCGACCCGATAGGCGTCGTAGCGGTTGTACGGGGCCTCGAAGAGGCGGCCCTCGGTCGGGACACCCGCGTCCTCCATGGCCCGTCGCCAGCCCTCGACGTGGTCGGAGACGGGGTCGCCCACCGCGGGGGTCTCCGCGGTGCCGCCGACGCAGGCGACATACGCGTTGCCGTGTTCCAGCAGGTGGCGGACGGCGAGCTGGGCGCCGCCGAGGTCGTCGGTGACGACGGCGACGTCGTCGATGGCCTCGGGGCGCTCGTGCAGCAGGACCATCCGGGCGTCCCAGGCGTCTATCTCCGCGGCGGCGAGGTCGTTCAGCGCGTGGCTGACCAGGATCAGCCCGGAGACACGCATGCCGAGGAACGCCCGCAGATAGTGGACCTCGCGCTCGGCCACGTAGTCGGAGTTCCCGACCAGCACCATTTTTCCGCGCTCGGACGCGGCCTGTTCGACCGCGTGCGCCATTTCCCCGAAGAAGGGCTGGCGCGCGTCCGGCACGATCAGGCCTATGAGATCCGTACGCCGCGACGCCATGGCCTGGGCGACCCGGTCCGGCCGGTACCCCAGTTCCTTGATCGCGGCGAGTACGCGTTCGCGCGTGGCCGGGGCGACCGGCCTCGGTCCGTTGTTGATGACATAGCTGACGACGGCGGTGGAAGTACCCGCCAGCCGAGCCACATCATCCCTAGTCACCTTGGCCACGCGCGGAGTCTACGCGGATATAACCGGTCGGGGCAGAGCGTGAACGACCTTGTGAACAGCACGGAAACGGATCGCGTGGGCGGGGGCGGCGCTCGTGCGGATGCCATTCACGCCTGGGTCGGGGCCTCGGCAGCGTCCAGAGGGGCCGTCTCGTCCGCATCCGCCGCCTTTTGGCGGTCGGACTCGGCCTGCTGCCGGTCGGCCTTCGCCTTGGCCTCCTCGGCGGCCCGCTCGCCCTTCTCCGGCGTAACGAATCGGTAACCCACGTTCCGCACGGTGCCGATCAGCGACTCGTGCTCTGGGCCGAGCTTGGCGCGCAGGCGCCGTACGTGGACGTCGACCGTCCGGGTGCCGCCGAAGTAGTCGTAGCCCCAGACCTCCTGCAGCAGCTGGGCGCGGGTGAAGACGCGGCCGGGGTGCTGGGCGAGGTACTTCAGGAGCTCGAACTCCTTGAACGTGAGATCGAGGACGCGGCCCTTGAGCTTGGCGCTGTAGGTCGCCTCGTCGACGGACAAATCGCCGTTGCGGATCTCCGTGGGGGAGTCGTCGCCGACGATCTGCTGCCGGCCCATGGCGAGCCGCAGCCGAGCCTCCACCTCCGCCGGTCCCGCCGTGTCGAGGAGGACGTCGTCGATGCCCCACTCCGCGGTGACGGCGGCGAGGCCGCCCTCGGTCACCACGAGGACGAGGGGGCAGCCGGGGCCGGTGGACCGCAGCAGCTGGCACAGGCTGCGGACCTGCGGGAGGTCGCGCCGGCCGTCGACGAGGATGACGTCGGCGCCGGGGGTGTCGACCAGGGCGGGTCCCTCGGCGGGGGCCACGCGCACATGGTGGAGCAGCAGACCGAGGGCGGGGAGCACCTCCGCCGACGGCTGGAGGGCGTTGGTCAGCAGGAGCAGTGAACTCATCGCACCCCTCCCTCGAGTCCGTCGAGGAAACGGACACGGACACGGACGTGGTCCTGGTCCCGGGGCTCGGGTCGTGGTGCTGCCCACGACCGGGTCGTCATTCGTACGTGCACGGTTCGCTCGCCCATAACGTCTGGTCTCTCCTCGGTCCCTGCGATGGGGGTACCTCCCACGCCATGAGGGCAGTGGGGGAGTTTACGGCACAGCTTCGTGCGTTTCGACGGCCCGTACACCGGCGGTTTCCCGCGTCGTATACAACGCTTCCGAAAGCACAAAAGGACCCGGGGGCTTCACTGCCCGAGTCCTCTCCCCATGAGAATAGCCGACATGAGCACCGGTCCGTCAGGTCATGTGGCGCGTTCCCTCAATGGTCCGCATTTCAAGACAGGTGGTGTGACGCGTGAAGTCACCTGGGGCGGTACGTCTTTTCGGACGTCTTTGCGCACGGTGGGCGGTGTGCGGATCGATTCCGTATACAACCCGGCTGCGGCCGAAAGGATGACCGGGAAGGACGCCTCACGGCCGCTTTCCCATGATCTCGTGTTCGTGATCGCACGCGGGTTCACGGGGGCGTGGAGCGGCCGCGCGGACCGGCGGCCCCCGACGGGCCGCTGCACCGGATAGGGGACCGGGTGGTGGCCCGGGCGGGCTAGCCTGACCGTGTTCACTGTCAAACGATTGAGGAACCAGCAGATGGCAAAGGTCACGGTGCGGTACTGGGCCGCCGCCAAGGCCGCGGCCGGGGTGGCCGAGGAGTCGTACGAGGCGGTCACGCTCGCCGACGCGCTGGACGCGGTGCGCGAGCGGCACCCGGGCGAACTCACGCGTGTCCTGCGACGGTGCTCGTTCCTCGTCGACAGTGATCCCGTGGGCACCCGCGCACATGAGACGGTACGGCTGGCCGACGGCGGCACGGTCGAGGTGCTCCCACCGTTCGCAGGAGGGTGAGCGATGACCAACCAGCCGCATCAGGGTTACGACGGGTACGACGGGTACGACGGGCGCCGCGAGGGTCAGGAGGGCTACGACCCCTACGGCCGGCCCCGGCCCCAACCCCGGCATCAGCGGCCTGAAGATCAGGCGCAGGGGCCGTCGCAGGCGTGGCCCGGAGGGCCGCAGCAGGCGTACGACGATCAGCACGCCGCCCAGCAGTACACGCAGCAGTGGCAGGGGCAGACCTGGGAGACGCAGATGCAGCCCCCGGTCCTGCCGACGGCCGCGGAGGAGACGTCGTACCTGCCCCAGCACACCGGACAGCCTCCGCAGCATTCCCCTGCCGCCCCGCAGGCTTCGCAGACCCCTCCGGGACATGCCGGATACGCGGGTCGGGGTGACGGCGGCGCGCTCGGCGGACCCGCGGTGTACGCGGGGTACGGGGTGGCCTCCACCCACGGGGCACCGATCCCCGGTGCCCATCCCGGTGCCGGTGCGAGTGCCATGCCCCCGCCCGCCTCCGCCGCACCCGCCCCGCCCGCCGCGTCCTCGGCCCCCGATGCCCCGGGCGGTTCCGGGTACGGGCCCGCCACCCTCGCCGGGAACACCCGGGTCACGGACGCGCAGCGTGCCCGCGCGGAGGGGCGTTCGCCGATCATCGAGCCCGGCATGCAGCCGGCGGCGCTCACCGCGCTGCTGGGGCTGCTGCTCGCCGGCGGGGCGGCGCTGGGCACGTACGCCCTGCTCGTGCCGCTGGTGGCCCTCCAGGGACTCACCGCGGCCGGCTGGTTCCGGCTGAACGGTATGTGGCCCGCGCGCCAGGGCATCGCCCTGGGCTTCCTCGGGGCGCTGGTCGCGGACGTGGCGCTGCTCGCGTCCGACCGGTCGCCGTCGGCCATTCTCGGCACGCTCGGCGTGTGGGTGCTGCTGTCGCTGGTGCTCCAGCTCCGGTCGCACGCGGATCCCGACGAGCGGATGTACGGCCTGACGGCGACGGTGGCCGCGGCCGCGCTGGCGATCGTGGCGAGCGGCTACCTGGCGGCCGGCGCCGACGCGGTGACGGTCGGCGGGATCGCGGTGGCGGCGGCGGTCGTGGCGCGGGCACTGCCGTGGCCGACGCCGGTGTCCGTGATGGCCGCGCTGCTCGTGGCGGCCGGTGCGGGTGCGCTGGCCGGCGGGATGACGGAGTTCGGCGCCTCGGGCGCGCTGATCGGTGCGGGCGCGGCGGTCTGCGCCCTGATCGGCCACCGTGCCGCGAGCTACGACTACCCGTCCCGGTTCGTTCACTTCACCGCCGGAGTGGCCCTGCCCCTGGCCGCGGCGGCGCCGGCGGTGTACGTCCTGGGCCGCGTCGCCGGCTGACGTCCCGCCCGACGTCCCGGCCGCGCCCCGCGGTCCCGGCCTCCGTTCCCGCCCCTGTTCTGTCTCCTGTCCTGGTCTCCCCCGCCGACGCTCGTCGGCGGGGGAGACCCGTTCCGGGCGCCTGTCACAGATGATCAACAATCCCGGGGTTCTCCTTGCCGTGCGGGCTACTCTCGCGCAGGACGGCTGCCCGGTCGTCGGGGAATGTCGTCGAAACGCACCTAGGTGGGGAACCAACCGCATGCGCGCATTGCGAATACTGCTGATCATCGCCGTGGTCCTGGGCGGCATCTTCGTGATCGTGGACCGCCTCGCGGTCGACTTCGCGGAGGGCGAGGTGGCCGACCGGCTCAAGTCGAGCGAGAACCTCAGCGCCACCCCCGACGTGTCCATCAACGGTTTCCCCTTCCTCACCCAACTCGCCGGCGGCTCCCTCGACGAGGTGCGGATCGGGATCCAGGAGTACGAGGCCGGCGCCGGCGACGGCAAGCAGAACATCCGGATCGAGGACCTGCGCGCCGACATGAAGGGCGTGGAGTTCTCCGGCGACTTCGGCTCCGCCACCGCCGCCGACGCGACCGGTACCGCGAGCGTGACCTACGACGAGCTGCTCAAGACCGCCAAGTCCGAGTCCACCCAGGTCGGCCCCGGTGTCACCGCGAGCATCGTCGGCCTCTCCGACGGCGGCAACGGGAAGATCGAGGTCGCGGTGGAGGCCACCGTGCTCGGCACCAAGCTGCCCGAGCCGGTCTCCGTCCTCAGCTCCGTGACCGTCGTGGACGGCAACACCGTGCGGGTCCACGCGGACGCGCTGCCCTCGTTCGGCGGCGTCGAGATGGCCGAGGCGCGGGTGCGGGAGATCACCGACTTCGAGCAGAGGATCGACGGCCTGCCCGGCGGGATCAAGCTCGCCAAGGTCGAGGCGGGGAAATCCGGCGTCGACATCACCGTGCAGGGTTCCAACGTCCGGCTTGCCGGGTAAGTAGGCGGTCGGCAGGACCATTTCGCCCCTGAGGGGCCCGGTGGACCCAGGGTGTCCGACAGGTGAGACGAAGGCGTCCGCGAGGCAGATGCGAGGGTGGGCGCAGCCGGGTCCGGGGCGGGCGGGAGCGGGCCCGCCCCTCCTGTGATCCCGCAGTGCGGACAATCTTGTCTCAGTATGCGACACGACGGTGACATGTCCGCCCTGTCCTCCTTACGATCGACGGCATGCAGTGTCAGACGAGCGTCCTCCGAGCGCGGGGACAGGCGGATCTCACGAAGCGGCGGGCAGTGGACCTCTGCCGCGTCGCCGCCATGCTCTGTCGACCTTTCTGAGCGGGCGCCCCGCCGCCCGCATCCCCACCTCGCCCCGCCGAGGGGCATCCGTGCGCCCGCTCCCGCAGGAGCGCCGCGCACCCGCATACCCGCATACCCGCACGCCTCGCCGTAACTGCCCCGGAGGAGACAAAAGCATGAGCCGTCACGACGTACTGGTCGACGCCGACTGGGTCCAGGAGCACCTGGACGATTCGACCATCGCCATCGTCGAGGTGGACGAGGACACCACCGCGTACGAGAAGAACCACATCAAGAACGCCATCCGGATCGACTGGACCAAGGACCTCCAGGACCCGGTCCGCCGTGACTTCGTCGACCAGGAGGGCTTCGAGAAGCTCCTGTCGGAGAAGGGCATCTCCAACGACCACACGGTGATCCTCTACGGCGGCAACAACAACTGGTTCGCCGCGTACGCCTACTGGTACTTCAAGCTGTACGGCCACGAGAACGTCAAGCTCCTCGACGGCGGCCGCAAGAAGTGGGAACTGGACGCCCGCGAGCTGGTCGCCGGCGACGAGGTGCCCCAGCGGGCGAAGACCGAGTACAAGGCCAAGCCGCAGGACCTGTCCATCCGCGCCTTCCGCGACGAGGTCGTGGACGCCATCGGCGCGCAGAACATCGTCGACGTGCGCTCGCCCGACGAGTTCTCCGGCAAGCTGAACGCCCCGGCGCACCTGCCGCAGGAGCAGTCGCAGCGCCCCGGCCACGTGCCGACCTCCCGCAACATCCCGTGGTCCAAGAACGCCAACGACGACGGCACCTTCAAGTCCGACGACGAGCTCAAGGCGCTCTACGAGGACGAGGAGATCGACCTGGCCAAGGACACCATCGCCCTGTGCCGCATCGGTGAGCGCTCCGCGATCTCCTGGTTCGTGCTGCACGAGCTGCTGGGCGTGGAGAACGTCAAGAACTACGACGGCTCCTGGACCGAGTACGGCTCCCTCGTCGGCGTGCCGATCGAGCTCGGCCCCGCCAAGTAGGCCCCCGCCCGCACCACGACCCGACCTGACCAGACCACGAGACCAGTTCAGGAGTACGCCATGTGCGGTGCGAAGGCCGGTGGCCCGGACGCCTCGACGATCAAGCCCGGCGAGACCACCATCCAGGGTCATCTGACCCGTGACGGCGAGCCGGTGACGGGCTACGTCCGTCTGCTGGACTCGACCGGCGAGTTCACCGCGGAGGTTCCGACCTCCGCGACCGGGCAGTTCCGCTTCTACGCGGCGGAGGGCACCTGGACGGTCCGCGCCCTGGTGCCCGGCGGTACCGCCGACCGCACGGTCGTCGCCCAGCAGGGCGGTCTGGCCGAGGTCGCCATCGCGGTCTGAGGGCTCTTCGAAGGGCCGCATCCCGGGTCGGGCACCGACCACCGGCACCGGGGATGCGGCCCTTCGGCGTGCCTGCGTGCCCGTGTATCCGCGCCCCTGCATGTCTGCGGGTCCGGTTCTACGCTGGAGAGTATGTACGCGCGTAGGCGGCACACCTACTTCGCCATGATGGGCACGTGCATTGTGCTGTTCGTCCTGGCCTGCGCCGTCGTGCGGCTCTGGTCGGTGCCGGTGGCCGTGGGCATGTGCGTGGTGGCCATGATCATCCCGCCGTTCGCCGCCATCGTCGCCAACCGGCGCGGCCCCGACGACCGCTGGTGGGACGACCCCTCCGGCGACCCCGAGTCCGACGCCTGGTGGGACGAACTGGACGGGAAGAAGAGGCCCGGACCCCGGTGAGCCCTCCGGCCCTCCATGTCAGTAGACGAGCGCCTGCGTGCCGTCCGCCAGCGCCTCCTGGACGAACACCTGCGCCCCCGCGATGCGTACGCCCTCGATGACGTCCTTCTCCGTGATGTCCCGGCGCGCCGCGCACTGGGTGCACAGGGTGAGCCGGCCCCCCGCGACGATCGAGTCCAGCAGGTCCGGCAGCGGCGCCGCGTGCGGCAGCTCGAACTCCGCGGCCCTGCCCGGCAGCGCGAACCACGCCGACTCCCCGGTGAGCCACAGCGAGACGTCCACGCCGCTGGCCACGGCCACCGCCGCCACCGTGAAGGCCTGCGAGCAGCGTTCCGGGGCGTCGGCCCCGGCGGTCACCTTGATCACGAGCTTCTTCGCCATAACCGGATCGTAGTCACCCCCGTCCTGCCCGTGCCCGGAAGTCCGTGCCCGGAAGCCTGTCGCCGGACCGGCCACCGGTCCCGGTCTCCACCCGGGCCACCGGTCCCACCGCCCCTGCCGCCGGGTGGGTGCACGTCGGGGCCGGGGGTCGGCCGCGTAAGCTGGGGGCCGCCCTGTGCACACGTAATGCACCGCACCCCCGCTCAAGGAGCATCCCGTGGTTCTCTTCTACGAAGCCCTGCTGGTCCTGGTCGCCGTCGGCGTTCTCGCCTTCGCCGGGCTGGCCGTGAAGAAGCTGTACCAGGGCCAGCGCTGACCCTGCCCGACCACGTCCAGGAACTGTCACTGATGATCGAGATCCCGTCCGACCTCCACAAGGACCTCGTACCGCTCGCTTTTCTGCTCGGCGACTGGGCGGGCGCAGGCGTGCACGACTTCCCCGGCTCCGAGAAGTGCAACTTCGGGCAGGAGGTCTCCTTCACCCACGACGGCCGGGACTTCCTGGAGTACTCCTCCCACAGCTGGGTGCTCGACGAGAACGGCGGCAAGGTACGGCCGCTCGAGTCCGAGCACGGCTTCTGGCGGATCGACGCCGACCGCAAGGTCGAGATCACGATGACCCGCGACGACGGCGTCATCGAGATCTGGTACGGCGAGCTGGCCGACCAGAAGCCGCAGATCGACCTGGTGACGGACGCCGTCGCGCGCACCGCGGCCGCCCGGCCCTACAGCGGCGGCAAGCGGCTGTACGGCTATGTCAAGAGCGACCTGATGTGGGTCGGTGAGAAGCAGACCCCCGAGGTCGAGCTGCGCCCCTACATGTCGGCGCACCTGAAGAAGGTCGTCACCCCCGAGGACGTCGAGCGCTGGGCCAAGGCCCTGCCCGACGACATGCCGGACGACGGGATCGCCTTCTTCAGGTAAATCCCCGGCTTCCGGATCCCGGCGTGATCCAGACGACAGGCCCTAGACTCGTGGTGTGGTGAGCACCGACTGGAAGAGCGATCTCAGGCAGCGCGGCTACCGGCTGACGCCGCAGCGCCAACTCGTGCTCGAAGCCGTCGACACGCTGGAGCACGCGACCCCCGACGACATTCTCGTGGAAGTGCGGAGAACGGCGTCGGGGGTCAACATCTCGACCGTCTACCGCACCCTGGAGCTCCTGGAGGAGCTGGGCCTGGTCAGTCATGCCCACCTCGGGCACGGCGCCCCGACCTACCACCTCGCCGACCGGCACCACCATCTGCACCTCGTCTGCCGTGACTGCACCGAGGTCATCGAGGCGGACGTGGAGGTGGCCGCCGACTTCACGGCGAAGCTGCGCGACACCTTCGGATTCGACACCGACCTGAAGCATTTCGCGATCTTCGGCCGCTGTAAGGACTGTTCCCTGAAGGGTTCAACTACCGAGTCGTAGGCTAGGGGTATGAAGAGCCCTCTGCTGACCCTGCCCGGCGCCGTTCCCGCCGAGGGCGTGGACGAAGGCGTCGCCGCCCACTACGGTGACCTGTTCCGCGAGCAGCGTGCCCTCGCCGAAGGCACCGGCTTCGTCGACCTGTCCCACCGCGGGGTCGTCACCGTTTCCGGGCCGGAGCGGCTGAGCTGGCTGCATCTGCTGCTCACCCAGCATGTCAGCGACCTTCCGCCGCACCAGGCCACCGAGGCGCTGATCCTCTCCGCGAACGGCCACATCGAGCACGCGCTCTACCTCGTCGACGACGGCGAGACCGTCTGGGCCCATGTCGAACCCGGCACCCAGGAGGCGCTGATCGCCTACCTGGAGTCGATGAAGTTCTTCTACCGGGTCGAAACCGCCGACCGCACCGCGGACTTCGCGGTGGTGCACCTGCCCGCCGGTTCCATCGCGGAGGTGCCGGAGGGCGTCGCCGTCCGGGAGATGCCGTACGGCCGTGATCTGTTCCTGCCCCGCGCGGACCTGGAGTCGTACGCCGGGAAGGCCGGGTCACCCGCCGGGATCCTCGCCCACGAGGCGCTGCGGGTCGAGCAGCACCGCCCCCGGCTCGGCTTCGAGACCGACCACCGCACCATCCCGCACGAGCTGGGCTGGATCGGCGGTGCGGTGCATCTGCAGAAGGGCTGCTACCGGGGTCAGGAGACGGTCGCCAGGGTCCAGAACCTGGGCAAGCCGCCGCGCAGGATGGTCTTCCTGCACCTGGACGGCAGCGAGGTCCATCTGCCGCCGGCCGGCACCGATCTGCGGATCGCGGACGACGGTCCGGACGGCCGCCGGATCGGCTTCGTCACCACGTCCGTACGCCACCACGAGCTGGGCCCGGTCGCCCTCGCTCTGGTCAAGCGGAACGTTCCGGTCGACGCCCGTCTGATGGCCGGGGACACGGCGGCGGCCCAGGAGACCGTGGTCGAGCCCTGATCCGCGTCGAGATCCGTTCCGCGGCGGGCCCTGATCCGCGGCGGAGGCGGGTCATGTCGGATGTGCGGATGTGCCGTGGATCAGATCTCGAGGAGGACGGTGAACGGGCCGTCGTTGGTCAGCGACACCCGCATCCGCGCGCCGAAGCGGCCCGTCGCCACCGTCGCGCCCAGCGCACGCAGCTGGGCGACCACCTCGTCCACCAGCGGTTCGGCGACGTCCCCGGGGGCGGCGGCGTTCCAGGTGGGGCGCCGGCCCTTGCGGGCGTCGCCGTAAAGGGTGAACTGGCTGATCACCAGAATCGGGGCGTCGATGTCGCTGCACGACTTCTCGTCCTGGAGCATCCGCACCGACCAGAGCTTTCGGGCGAGCTGGGCCGCCTTCTCCTTGGTGTCCTCATGGGTGACGCCGACCAGGGCACACAGCCCCTCGCCCTCGATCGCCCCCACCGTCTCGCCGTCCACGACGACGCTCGCGCCGTCCACCCTCTGCACCACTGCACGCATACGTCCATCATGCCGGTCCGCGAACAGCTGACCGACGATGGTCCGGGCAAGGCCCCCAGGCGGGCTATTTTTACTCCTTACCCCCCATCTGGGGCGGATCGGGAGCACTCGGTCGCACAGCGGCCCTCAGAGGTGACACGATGCCGGCACACACCGGTCGAGGGGACGGTTGAGGCACATGAGCACACCAGGAACCGGGCAGCAGTCCGGGCCTGTCCTGCCGGCCCGGGCGGGGGTGGGGGAACGCGAGTTCCACCGCCCGCCCGCACAGCGCACGGACAGCCCGGCACTGCCCGAGGAGCACCCGGGGCCCGGGCCGGCCCTGACCGTGCGCGGTCTGCCCGAGTTGCGCACGCTGCGCCGCAACGCCCAGCGCGACGAGGCCGACCTCAGCTATGTACGGCGGCTGCTCCAGGGACGGATCGACATCCTGCGGGCGGAACTGGCCCGGCGTACACCGGTGGGCGCGTCCTCGGTCACCGCGCCGGCGGAGGCGTCCGTGGTGGAGCGGCTGGCGGAGATCCTGCGGGACACCCCGGTGCGCCGGCGTTCGTCCGCCCGCCATGTGACCCTGGGGACGCCGCAGAGCGAGGAGTACGGGCGGCTGGCGGCGGAGATGCTCGCCGAGGTGGAGCTCTCGGACCTGGGTGCGCGTACGGACGGGGAGCTGACGGCCGCGATGGGGCGGCTGGTGGGGTACGAGCAGCAGGTGTCCCGGAGCCGGCAGCTCCTGCAGCGCACCGCCGACGACTGCAGTGCGGAGATCGCGCGCCGGTACCGCGAGGGGGAGGCCCAGGTCGACGACCTGCTGGTGTGAGGCGGGCGGGACGGGGCGGGGCAGGGACGGATGCCGGGCGGGCGGCTTGCATCCGGTGACCGGAGCCGCATCCGGCCGGGGCCGGGCCGGGGCCGTGGGACGGTCGGAAAAGCGCGCGACACCTCCTCGGGAGGCGACCTACCGTGAAGTCATGACCCCCAGCGCCGGAACGCCCCGCACCGACCTCGACGTACGCCCGATCACCGAGACCGAGTTCGCCGACTGGAACCGGGCCCTGAACATCGGGTTCCTGCGGGAGCCCACCCCTTCCCCGGAGGCCCTCGACGTACGCCGTCTGCAGTTCCTGCCGGGCCGGTCGCTGGGGGCCTTCGACGGCGGCCGCTGCGTCGCGACGTTCCGGTCCTTCCCGCAGGAGCTCACCGCGGTCGGCGGGGCCGCCGTGCCGGCCGACGCCATCACGAACGTCAGCGTGACCCCCACGCACCGCCGGCGCGGTCTGCTCACCCGCATGATGGCGCAGGACCTCGCCGCCGCGAAGGAACGCGGGGACGTCGTCGCGACCCTCATCTCCGCCGAGTACCCGATCTACGGCCGCTACTGCTTCGGCCCCGCCACCTGGGCCACCGAGTGGACCGTCGACGTCCCGCGCACCGGTCTCGATCCGCGCCGGTCCCGCCCGGAGGACGGCGGGCGGGTGGACCTCGTGGACGCGGAGGACGTGAGCAAGCTCGGCCCGGAGCTGCACGAGCGGGTGCGCGGGGTCCAGCCGGGCGCGGTCGGCCGGGCCGACCTGTGGTGGAAGACCGCCACCGGAGCCATTCGCTCCTCCACGCCGTGGAACGAGCCCTTCTTCGCGGTGTACCGCTCGGCGGACGGCGAGGTCGAGGGCATGGTCTCCTACACGGCGGACGACACGTGGGGCGATTCCAAGCAGCCGTTGAACACGGCGCGGGTGGACTGGCTGCTCGCGGTGAGCCCGGCCGCGGAGCGGGCGCTGTGGCGCTACCTGTGCTCGATCGACTGGATCGTGAAGGTGAAGAGCGGCTGGCGGGCCCCCGACGACCTGCTTCCGTTCCTCCTGCCGGACCCGCGCGCCGCCGTCGTGACGGCGTACGCGGACTGGCTGTGGGTGCGCGTCCTGGACGTCGTACGGGCGCTGGAGGCCCGGACGTACGAGGCGGCCGGGTCACTGGTACTGGAGGTGGCCGACGGCGCGGGGCTGGCCGGCGGGCGCTACCGGCTCCAGGCGTCGGCGGACGGCACCGGGACGTGCGCGGCGACCACCGATGACGTCGATCTGATCCTGGATGTCGCCGAGTTGGCGCCGCTGTGGCTGGGCGACGAGTCGGCGGTGCGGCTGGCGGCGCTGGGCCGGGTCCGGGAAGAACGAGCGGGCGCCGCCCGTGAGGCCGACGCCCTGCTGCGTACGTCCAGGCGCCCATGGTGCCCGGACCTGTTCTGAGCGCTGCCGCGCTCCCTCGGTGTGGCTCTCTCCTCCTCTCCCTCGTTCGGCGGGTGTCTGTGCATCCGTAGCCGTTCTCGCTGTTCTGTTCCTGCTGTTCAGTTGTGGTTGTTGCGCTGGTGCTGACCGACCGGGTTCCCGGCTCCCCTCCGGAGGGGAAGCCCGGTCGGCGGCTCGAGGAGTGGTCCCCACCGTCACCGTGATGGCCAACCTCCTGGGAGGTCCGACCATGTTGCTCAAGTTGGCGACCAACTTCTCTTAAGTTATCTCCGCTTGGATGCGGCTCATAACCACCTTCCACTGAACTGCCAAAAGATGGCGAGAAGTTGTAGGGTTTCGGCGTGGACCCGGAATACGCCACCGTCAATGGACGGAAGAGGCCACAGCGGCCACAGAAGACACATCGCGAGGTGGCCGACGAGTTGCGCGCCCGGATCAGGTCCGGGGAGCTGCGACCTGGCCAGCGCATGCCCACTCAGGCGAAGCTCGCGGACGAGTTCGGCGTCGAGCGCGGTGCCGTACGCCAGGCGCTGCGCATCCTGCAGTCCGAACAGTTGCTCACCAACGTCGCCAAGGGTGCCCCGGCGACCGTCGCCGGCCACCCCGGCGGTGCGCCGACCGGCCCGGGAGCGCCGCCCCAGCCCACCACGGTGGCCCTCACACCCCGTATCGCCACCGCCTTCGAAGCCGAGCACGTCGAGATCGACGCCGTCTGCCTGACCGCGATATCCCTCACCCTCGCCATCGGCGAACCGCTGCGCCGGATCCATGCCGGGCGGATGAAACCGGCCAAGGTCGACGTCCGCGTCCTGCTGCCCGGCAGGAACATCGACCTCGCCTTCCCGGTGGCGGTCGGGAGTCCTGGCGACGGCCGGGACGGTGACCGTCACGCCGGCCGCGGTGGCGACCCCGTGCACGAGCGGTGGCTGGCGATGCGCAACGCCCAGGGGCAGGTGCTCCGGCACAATCTGCTCGCCCTGCGCGCCACCCACGGCATCGACGTGCGGGTCTCCTTCCGGGCGCTGCCCTTCACCCCGCCGGTGAAGCTGTATCTGCTCAACGGCGTGGAGGCGCTGTTCGCCTACTACACGCTGTCCCGCAGCGAGGCGCAGATCGACCAGGAGAACGTTCAGACGTACGACGCGCAGGGCACCCGCTCCGCGCTGTTCGCGTTCGAGCAGGGCGCGGGGATGCGGGACAACGCCTTCGTGACGCAGTCCCAGCTGTGGTTCAACGCGTTGTGGGAGACGATCAGTTCGGAGTTGCAGCTCACGAGCTGACGTCTCCCTGCCCCCTCGGCAGGTGCTCTACAGGGCTCGGCAGGGGCTCGGCGGGCACGGGTGGTTCAGAGTGCGGGCCGAGTCATCAGCAGTGCGAGCAGGACGGCTCCGGCGGAGCTGACGCCCGGACTGCGGGCCTTGATGCCGACGGTGAGCAGCAGCAGGCCGATGATGCCGGCGATGCCGTACTTCCATTCGACGTACTGCTCGAGGGTGACGACGAGGATTGCGGAGATGAGAGCGAGGACTGGCACGATGTTCCCCCTTCGTGCTGCTTCGTGCTGCTTCGTGCTTTCCTGTGAGCGGAAGCGGAACTTCCGCCAACTCGGTCAAGTTGGTAACCAACTCTAGCTAGGTTGTCCCCACTTGGCAGGTAGTTATAAACAACTCTCAAACAACTCACCATAGATGGATCAAAGTTGTAGCGTTTGGTCGTGACCCAGGAGAACGTCGCAGTGAACGGCAACAGCAGGAAATCGCCCCAGGAAATCGCCGACATCCTGCGCGAACGTATCCGCGCCGGGGAGCTCAGGGCCGGCGAACGCCTGCCCACCCAGGCCGAGCTCGCCGAGGAGTTCGGCGTGGAGCGCGGGGTCGTCCGCCAGGCGCTGCGCGTTCTCGCGGACGACGGCCTGCTGAGCAACGTCAGCAAGGGCAGCCCGCCCCGGATCGCCGAACCGGCCCCGGCGTCGGACGAGCCCCAGCCGACCATGGTCGGTCTCGCCCCCCGTCTCACCGAGGCCTTCTCCGCGGCACACGTCCGTATCGACGTCGTGTCCCACACTTCCGAGACGCTGATGGTCGCCGTCGGCGAACCCGTCCGGCTGATCCACGAGGGCAGACTCCGCCCCGAGTCGATCGAGTTCCGCGTCCTCCTGCCGTCCCGGACCATCAACCTGGCCTTCCCCGTCCTGGTCGACGAGGACGCCGACGGCGACGACCCGGTCCACGAGCGCTGGCTGCAGATGCGCAACGCCCAGGCCCAGGTGCTCCAGCACAACCTGCAGGCCGTCCGCCACACCCACGGCATCGACGTCCACGTCAGGTTCCGTGCCCTGCCCTTCACTCCGCCGATGAAGCTCTACCTGCTCAACGGCCAGGAGGCGCTGCTCGGTTACTACATGCTCGCCAGGCGCGAGGAGGAGTGGGGCACCCAGACCCTGGACATGTACGACGCCCTCGGCTCCCAGTCCCTGCTCTTCTCCTTCGCCAAGCAGGCCGGGCAGCGGGACCAGTCGTTCGTGGAGGAATCCCAGAAGTGGTTCGACGCCCTCTGGGAAACCATCACGACGGACCTGACACTCTCCTAGTGACTTCTGACGCGACTCAGACCGAATCGGTGACATACGAGACCGAAAACGATCGGAAGGACCAGAACCACCGGAAGGACCTCAACGACCCGGACAAACTGAACGAACTGAACGAACTCATCAGTGGCGCCCGCGTCGTGCTGTGGGACTTCGACGGGCCCATCTGCCGCCTGTTCGCCGGCCACTCGGCGGAACGGGTGGCGACGGACCTCGTCGAATGGCTGGAGGGCAGGGGCCTGCACGGGCTGCTCACAGAGCCCGAACGCGAGTCGCTGGACCCGCACGCGGTGCTCCGCGCCGTCGACCGCAGGCACCCGGGCAGCGACCTGGTGGCCGAGCTGGAGGCACGGCTCACTCAGGAGGAAATGCTGGCCGCGTCCTCGGCACGGCCCACCGCCTACGCCGACCCGTTGATCCGCACCTGGACGGCGGTGGGCTCCCGGCCGGCCATCGCGACGAACAACTCTCCCCACGTGGCCCGCAAGTACCTCGCCGACCGCGGCCTCCTCGGCTGCTTCGCCCCCCACATCTACGGCCGCACCCAGCAGCTCAGCCGGCTCAAACCGGACCCCCACTGCATCAACCGTGCCCTGAACGCCATGGGCGCGGCCCCGGACTCCGCCCTGATGATCGGCGACACCCCCTCCGACTTCCACGCCGCCGAGGCGGCCGGCGTGCCCTTCCTCGGCTACGCCCGCAACGAGGAGAAGGAAAAGATCCTGCAAGCCGCCGGCGCCACCGTGATCCTGTCCTCCCTGGAACCCGTACTCACCCTGCTCCGCACGGCACCTCAGGCCTGAAGCATCAGCAGGGCCGGCAGCAGGGCCGGCAGCAGGGCGGTGCCGACGGCCCGCCCGTCCTGCCGGGTCCGCAGTGTGCGGCAGTGGTTCGACCCGGCGTGGAACCTGCTCTCCACCGATGTCTGAGCCGGACCGGAGCCCGCTTCCGGTAGCATGCCCGCACCGACTGAGCAAACGCTCTCCGGAGCTCGTATCAAGAGGCTGACAAGCCAATCTCCGACGAGCCCGCGAGGTCCTCCCGCAGAGCGGTGGTACACCACCCAGTGCGCCCGGCGGGCCGCTCCGTCGCCCGCCGTTCCTCATGCGTGGTACCGGCCTCGTGCCTACCGTTTGCCATGTCGTGACTCCCCTCGCACCTTCCGGAGTGGCCAGTGGGCGCACCCCCCCTTCCCCGTCCCGTCCTCGGGGAACATCCCACGCCCTCGCCGGGATACCGCACCTTCGTCAGTCTGGCCGTACAGGTGGGGCAGGCGATCAGCGGCCACCACCATCAGAACTACGTCATGCCGGTCACACCAGCCATGGCGAAACCGCTGGGCCGCGCGGCCGGTACGTCCGTGACCGTGCGGATCCGTCGTACCAGAGCGCTGTCGGTGGTGATCAGGACATGGCAGAACGAACAGGAGATCCTCAACGCCATCAGAGGGACCCTGCCGTACGTGCCGGAGGTCCTGGCCAGGGGAGACGACTTCGCGATCCACAGCTATGTGGAAGGAGTCCCGCTCTCCAGCGTCTGCGGGAACGGTAAACCCGTCGACTCCCTGCTCGTCCGGGAACTGGCCCGGCTTCTGGCCGGTATGGCGCTGGTGCGCCGTAACGGACTTCCTCCGCTGCCGCCCGCCTGGCCCCGCAACGACACGGACAGCCAAGGCTTTCTGCGTACGCTGGCACATCTCGCGGATCAACAGATCAGAGAGCCCAACTGGGCATTGTTCGGTGGACTGTTCGTGGCCCTGGGCATTCCCGAGGACGCTCTGCTCAGGCTGACCGAGCGGGTCCCCGTCATGGGGCGGCGACCGTACAGCCTGCTCCATGCCGACCTGCACCGCGACAACCTGATCCTGTCGTATGCCGGTGACCGGCCGCCCATCTGCGTCGACTGGGAACTGGCGACCTACGGTGATCCGCTGCACGACCTGGCGACTCATCTGGTGCGGATGCGGTATCCGGCCCATCAGTTCTCCGAGGTGGTGGACGCCTGGGCGGACGCCATGCGCGAGGTCCGCCCGAACGCCGTCAACCGCCTGGGCAAGGACCTGTGCCACTACCTGGCCTTCGAGCGCGCCCAGTCCGTGTACCCCGACGTCATACGGGCGGCGCGGTCCCTCGAGGAGTCGTTCACTCAGAACAGACTGGACGAGGCGACGGCGGAGGTGCGCAGGGCCCTGGAGGCGGCCGCCGAGCCGCTGCGGCTCAGGAGTGTGCCGGGGAAGAGGGAGATCGAGCGGGCGCTGTTCCGCTGGCTCGCCGCCCGCCCTGAGGAGAGCGGTGCCGGCCGCAGCCCGAGGGGCAGAGCCTTCACCTGGGAACCGGACCGGCGCCTCGAGCAGCCCGCGGACTTCCCCGAAGCGGCGGTGCGGGAGGCCCTGGCGCTCGAGGGAGCGGCTCCGGCCGGCCGCGTCTTCAAGGGCACCGCTCACCTCAACACGGTGGTGCGGGTGCCGAGCATCGACCGCCCCGTGGTCGTCCGCCGGAAGCTGCCCGACGTATGCGGCCGGGAACGCGGCATCCTCAGCGAGCACGCCGTCCTGCGGCTCATCGAACAAGCGCCCGTCCCGGTGGCCGCGCCGAGGGCCCTGGCGCTCGGAGTCAGCCATTCGGACGATCCCTTCACCATTCACACCTACGAGGGCCCCGCCGATGCCGGCAGCCCCCCGAACCACCCGGTCAACGGTCTGCTGCCGCACGAGGCGGACGGTCTCGTGGACCAGCTCTGCGCCCTGACACGGGTGGACTGCACACCACTCGATCCGCTGGTCGGGGCCGAAGGGTCCTACCCCTCGCTCAAAGAGCGACTGGTCCTGCTGGTGGCCGAACTTCCGGAGCGTTCACAACGGTTGGCGCGGCATCTCGGGCTCCCGGACGCCGACCGCCTTCGGCAGCTCCTGTCCCGCCACGAGGTGAGCCACCGCAAGCCCTCCCTGCTGCACGGCGATCTCAACCCGTGGAACCTGGTACGCAGGGACGACGCCTTCGCGCTGACCATCATCGACTGGGAGATGGCCCTGGTCGGCGACCCCCTCTACGACCTGGTGCGCCACATGCACCTGACGCCCACCCGCCCGGAGATCCGCGAGCGGATGTTCCGCCGCTGGGAACGCCGGCTGCCGCCCGAATGCACCCGGGACTGGCAGAGGGACTGGCAGGTGTACCGCTGGCTGGAGATCGTGCGCTCCGCCTACATCGACCTCGACCGTATCGTGACCGGAGCGAGCCTGGACGCCCCCAACGTCCAGCGTGCGGTGGACTCCTACGCCATAACGCTGGCGGTGGCGACCGGGACGCTGGGCCTGCCGACCCGTACCACCGCCCCTTTTGCCGGCGAGGGATTGTCATGGCCGGACATCCCGTGCCACCATCCCGAGTCGTCCTGCGTCCTGGGCCTTCCCGTTCCGGGGATCCGATGACCGCCGGTGCGAGAAGGCTGTACCCGGGGCCTCTCCCGGGACCCGGAGGGGAGTCATGTGAGCGAGACCGAGGTCACCACCGCACCGCGCCCCCTGCTGCTGGCCGACGGCCGGCCGGCCCTCCACGCGTGGTCACTGGACCCGGCCCTGCGGCACCTCAACCACGGTTCGTTCGGGGCGGTCCCGTTGGTGGCACAGGAGCACCAGCAGCGGGTGCGGGAGGAGATGGAGAGCGCGCCGGTGGTCTGGTTCCCCGCGCTGCCGCAACGGCTCGCGGAGGCCAGGGGCGACCTCGCAGCATTCCTCGGGGCGGACCCCGGTGACCTCGCCCTGGTGCCGAACGCGAGCGCCGGCGCCAGCGTCGTCCACGCCAACCTCGAGCGCCGCCACGGCGGGGAGATCGTCGTCACCGACCACGGCTACGGCGCCGTCACCATGAGCGCCGAGCGCCTGGCACGCCGCTGGGGCGGCCGGGTCCGTACGGCCACGGTGCCGCTGGACGCGGACGAGGAGCAGGCGTACGAGGCCGTCGCCGCCGAGCTGAGCGACGCCACCGACCTCGTGGTCGTCGACCAGATCACCTCGCCGACCGCCCGCCGCATGCCGGTGGAACGGATCGGCGCCGAGACGCGGCGGCGCGGTGTCCCGCTGCTCGTCGACGGCGCGCACGCGCCGGGACTGATCGCCGCCCCGCTCGCCGGGCCGGCCTGCGACTTCTGGGTCGGCAACCTGCACAAGTGGGCCTGCGCGCCGCGCGGCACCGCCGCCCTGGTCGCCCGTGGCCCGCAGCGGGACGACCTGTATCCGCTGATCGACTCCTGGGGGGCCGAGGACCCGTACCCCGACCGCTTCGACCAGCAGGGCACGATCGACGCCACCGGCCCTCTCGCCGCCGCCACCGCGATTGATTTCGTCGAGAGCACCTGGGGCTGGCCCGCCGCCCGCCGGTACATGGACGACCTGGCCGGTTACGCCGAGCGGACCATCGGCGCCGCGCTCGCCGCACTGACAGGCTTCGACGGCCCGGTGGACGTCGGCATGCCCGTACCCGGGATGCGGCTGGTGCGGCTGCCCGAGGGCCTGGCCGACAGCCGCGTCTCGGCCGACGCGCTGCGCGACCGGGCGGCCGGGGAACTGGGGGTGGAGGCCGCCTTCACCAGTTTCGACGGCATCGGCTATCTGCGGCTCTCCGCCCACGTCTACAACACCGCCGAGGACTACGAGTACTTCGCCGAGCACTGCGTTCCGATCATCGGAGAGTGGGCCCGCGCGGCCCGCGCCCAACAGCGGCACCGCGCTTTCTAGACCCTCTGTCCCTGGCGTCACACCCGCGTCCCGGTCCCGGCCGGGAAATTCAGTGGGCAGTTCGAGCTCGCCCCTCCTACATTCGGACGCATGGCTGATGAGTGCTTCGGGCATCCGCGCCTCGCTGCGATGTATGACGTCCTCGACCCCGATCGCGGCGATCTCGACGCTTACCTCGAGCCGGCGGAAGCGGAGGGGGCGCGTCAGGTGCTGGACATCGGCTGCGGGACGGGGGTGTTCGCGCTTCTGCTGGCCGGCCGCGGGATCGAGGCCGTCGGAGTCGATCCCGCCCGGGCGTCCCTCGACGTGGCCCGGGGCAAGCCGGGCAGCGAGCGAGTGCGCTGGATCTGTGGTGACGCGACGGCACTTCCGCCGCTGCGGGCCGACCTGGCGACCATGACGGCGAACGTCGCCCAGGCCATCGTCGATCCCTGGAGGTGGCGGGAGACCCTGCGGGGCGCTCGCGAAGCACTGCGACCCGGCGGGCGCCTGGTCTTCGAGACCCGGGACCCGGCCGCCCGTGCCTGGGAGGGATGGAACCGTGCGGCTTCGTACAGCGTGACGGATGTTCCGGGCGCCGGCGCGGTCGAGAGCTGGGTCGAGCTGGTCGAGGTGGCGTGGCCGCTGGTGACGTTCCGCTGGACCTACGTGTTTGCCGCGGACGGGCAGGTGCTGACCTCGGATTCCACGCTGCGTTTCCGTGAGCGGGAGGAGATCGGGACGGAACTGGCCGAGCAGGGCTACGTGGTGGAGGAGGTACGCGACGCTCCCGACCGGCCGGGCAGGGAGTTCGTCTTCGTCGCGCGGCGTGCGTAGGGGCACGTGGCGGGCACGGCCCTCGGATCCGGCGGCGCGCTCCTCGCCTGCCGGGCGAGCCGGTACTCGTTGGCTTCCCGCATGAGTTCCTGAGCACGGATCCGGTACAACTCGAAGTGCATGCCGCTCACCACCGTTCCTGACGCCGAGCCCTCCGCCCGGCCTTCCTGAGGCTGCGGCCTCACCCAAGGTGAAGGTCAACCACCGGCGCCCGCACCGCCGGGGCCGTCACCTCGTGGAGCATCACCGCACGGCATCCGATCGGCTCCGGACCACCGCCCTCGTATGGCCGAAAGCTCCTCGCCTCGTTTTTGGAGATGTACTTCTAAGCGGTATGCCCCTAAGAGGGAGGAAGGCCGATCCCATGGCTCGGTCTCTGCCCTGGCCGCTGTCCACGGCGAGCAGTTTTCCCAGGCCACCGGACATGTTCGACCGGGAATGGGAGTGGAACGAGCTCACAGCGTTCGCGACCGGCGAAGGCACGGGCCCGAGGCTCGGGGCGGTGTCGGGACGCCGCAGTCGGGGCACCAGCCACGCCACCCCCGCCTGCTACAGCGGCGCGGGCTTCACCCCGGAGCTGCGGGCGGCCGCCGACCGGGGCGAGGTCCTGCTCGTGGACCTGGAGCGGCTGTACGGGGGCTCGTAGCGTCCGTCCCGGCTCGGGCAGGCAGATCGGCGAGGGGGCCTGGGAGATCTGAGTAGCCCGGGAGGTCTGAGAGGCCCGGGAGGACGAAACGACAAAGGCAAGGAGAGAATCCGTCTCCTTGCCCTTCTCAACGTATAGCGCACCGGGGGGCTTGCGGCAAGGCCCCGGTCGTGCCGCAGAATCGTCGCCCTGGGCCGGAACCTGCGTAAATCAGCGATTCACGATGTGTGTGCGCTGTTGTCGAGGTATGCGCCTCATTTGGGGGCGCCGAACCGTCGGCGTCGCCCGCGGCACGGTCCGTGCGGCATCCGGCATCGTTCATCCGGGGGTTGGGGTTTTCATGTTTGACGTGATCGTGGTCGGCGGCGGGCCGACCGGACTGATGCTGGCCGCCGAGCTGCGGCTGCAGGGTGTGCGGGTGCTCGTGCTGGAGAAGGAGGCCGGGCCGACCGGGTACGCCCGTGCGCTGGGGCTGCACGTGCGCAGCGTCGAGGTGATGGATCAGCGCGGTCTACTGGAGCGCTTCCTCGCGCTGGGCAAGCAGTACGCGGTCGGCGGTTTCTTCGCCGGCATCGACAAGGGGTGGCCCGAACGGCTGGACACCGCGCACCCGTACGTCCTCGGCATTCCGCAGCCGGTCACCGAGCGCCTGCTGACCGAGCACGCCGTCGCCCTCGGTGCCGAGATCCGGTACGGCTGCGAACTGGCCGGGCTGAGCCAGGACGCGGACGGGGTGACCGCCGAGTCGGCCGGTGGGGGCACCCCCGCCGAAGGGGGCGTAGCCGGAGGCGGAGGTACGCGGCTGCGTTCGCGCTACCTCGTCGGCTGCGACGGGGGCCGCAGCACGGTGCGCAGGCTGCTCGGCGTCGGCTTCCCCGGCGAGCCCTCCCGGGTCGAGACGCTGCTGGGCGAAGTGGAACTGGGCGTACCGCCGGAGACGGTGGCCGCCGTGGTGGCCGAGGTCCGCAAGACCCAGTTCCGGTTCGGCGTCATCCCCGAGGGGGAGGGGGTGCACCGCGTCATCGTGCCCGCCGAGGGCGTGGCCGAGGACCGTACGGTCGCGCCGACCCTCGACGAACTCAAGCGGCAGCTAAGGGCGTTCGCCGGCACCGACTTCGGCGTGCACTCGCCACGCCGGATCTCCCGCTTCGGCGACGCCACCCGCCTCGCCGAGAGCTACCGGACCGACCGGGTGCTGCTGGCCGGCGACGCGGCACACATCCACCCGCCAACCGGTGGGCAGGGCCTCAACCTCGGTATCCAGGACGCCTTCAACCTCGGCTGGAAACTCGCCGCCGAGGTGAGCGGCTGGGCACCGGAGGGGCTGCTGGACAGTTACGAGACCGAACGGCGCCCGGTGGCCGCCGACGTGCTGGACAACACCCGCGCGCAGATGTTCCTGCTGTCGGCCGAACCGGGGCCCCAGGCGGTGCGCCGACTGCTGTCGGAGCTGATGGACTTCGAAGACGTGAACCGCCACCTGATCGAGAAGATCACCGCGATCGGGATCCGCTACGACTTCGGCGAGGGCCACGCACTCCTCGGCCGACGGCTGCGGGACGTGGGGCTGAAGCAAGGACGCCTGTACGAGCTGATGCGCGGCGGACGCGGACTGCTGCTCGACCGGACCGGCGGCCGGCTCTCGGTGGAGGGCTGGGCGGACCGGGTCGACCACGTCGTCGACGCCGGCGAGGAACCGGACGTCCCCGCGGTGCTGCTGAGGCCGGACGGACATGTGGCGTGGGTCGGCGAGGACCAGCGGGATCTCCTCGGCCGGCTCCCCAGGTGGTTCGGCGCGGCCACCGGCTGAGCGCTGCCCCGCCCCGGCCGGTCGGTCAGTCGAACGGCCGGCCGGTCACGGGACCGGGCGGATCGAGCGGGAGCGAGGCCCCACCCGGGTGCTCACTCGGTGCGCCGCGAGTTCGCCCGCTCTCCACCGACGTCCGGTGCGGCACACGAGAAGTCGTACGCGGCCCAGTCGGTGAGCGTGCGATAGCCGAGGCGTTGGTAGAGGGCGTTGCTGGTGGGGTTGGCCAGGTCCGCGAACAGCACGACGTCCCTCGCGCCCGCGGTCAGCGCGGCCCGGCTCACCTCCGCCGCCACGGCACCCGCGTAGCCGCGCCCGCGCAGGTGGGCCGGGGTATAGACGATGTCCACCTGGATCTGGCCGCCGATCAGCGGGTTCATGCCCGCGATGGAGACGGGGGTGCCGTCCGGGGTCTCCCAGAGCGTGTAGCGCTTGTCGGCGAAGCGGGTGGAGGCCCAGGTGTCGGCGTCGATGGAAACGTCTTCCCCGACGGCATTGGCGAACTCGCCGCACCAGAACATGACCTGTTCAAGGTCCTGCTCGCCCAGGATGCGGCCCCGGCCCGACGGCAGCGGCTCCGGCGGGGTGAGCGTGCCGAGGCGGTACAGACGGAGCCGCGTGTCGCGGAGTCTCGGCGTCGCGCCGGTGTGCCGCTGCCAGGCCTCGGCGAAAGCGGTGGCGGCGCTGTGGTCCGCGTTGACGGACGGAAGGGAGCGCCCGAGGGCGGCCAGACGGGCGGCGAGGGAGTCGGCCTGCTCGGGCGTGAGCGGGGAGAGGCCGAGACCACGGTGCGGGAGGCGGAAGAAGGTGGCGTGCACCTCGCCTGCTCGCTCCAGCACGCCGAAGACGGGGGCCTCGGTGCCGAACGCCTCCGCCCCACGCGCTCGCACCCTTTCGGCCCAGGTCAGCTGCATGACGTGCGCGCCGGGCCGGGAGCGCAGAAAGTCTCCGGCTCGGACGAGGAACTCGTCGACGTCTTCGGTGAGGTGCCATTCATCCGGTCGCATGCTTCATGATTCTTCGTGCTGGAGGTACGCCCCATGGTTTTCGGCCAGGGCGAGGAAGTACACGGTGGGTCTCGGGACCGAGCCGGGCCCAGCCCGCGCCTCGGTTCGCCGGGGCAGAAGGTCGAACGACTCGGTCGAGTGGACGGGGCGCCGCTGGTCGCGACCGAATGGCGCGGGGAGAGGGCCTGGCGGAGGGCAGCTTGCCGCACGGTTCGTCCGGGACTCGCTCACTTCACCGGGCGGATCCGGTGGGAAGCCGCAGATGTACCGGGAACGGACACCTGCCGTGCTCAGTCACACTCCGGCCCTGCATCGCGTGGCGCACTATTGCAAGCAGGTGCTTGCAATAGTTAGCGGGGTGCGGCAGGGTGGAGGCATGGCATCACTCAACGTCGGCAATCTCGGTGACTATCTGCGGGAACAGCGGCGCAACGCGCAGTTGTCGCTGCGACAGCTCGCCGATGCCGCCGGGGTGTCCAATCCGTATCTGAGCCAGATCGAGCGTGGGCTGCGCAAGCCGAGCGCGGAGGTGTTGCAGCAGGTCGCCAAGGCGCTGCGGATCTCCGCCGAGACGCTGTACGTGCGCGCCGGCATCCTCGACGCCGAGCGGGACCGCGACGACGTGGAGACACGGGCGGTCATCCTCGCCGATCTCACCCTGACCGAGCGCCAGAAGCAGGTGCTGCTCCAGATCTACGAGTCCTTCCGCAAGGAAAACGGGTTTGTGGGTCCCGAGGACGGTGAGACGACGGGGAGTGCCGGGGGCGTGGACACGGTCGACGCCGTCGACTCCGTCGATGTCGTGGGTGTCGTCGGCGGTGCCGGTGTCGCTCAGGGAGCCGAGGTTGTGGACGTCGAGGAGGCTTCGGACGCTACGGACGGTTCCGGGGGTGGTGTTGGGACACGGAGGGGACGTCAGGGCGGTGGCGGTGCGTCAGCCAAGCGCCGCCCCCGTGCGGCCGGCGGAACTGACCAATGATCCGCAGCAGACGGCCGGCTGAGCCGGACCAGGGCACCGGCCGCCGCCGCGGATCACACAGACCCTCAGACGAAGACGAAGACGAAAACCAAGCCGAAAACGAATCCGGGAGGATCCTCACCATGGCCATCACCGACGACCTGCGCAAGACCTTCAGCAATCCGACCCCCCTCTACTTCGCCGCCGGCACCGCCGACCTCGCTCTGCAGCAGGCCAAGAAGGTGCCGGGGCTGGTGGAGCAGATCCGCGCCGAGGCTCCTTCGCGCATCGAGGCCGTGCGGCACACCGACCCGAAGGCCGTCCAGGAGAGGGCGACGATCAGGGCCAAGGAGACGCAGGAGACCGTCCAGGCCAAGGTCGGCGAGTTCTTCGGTTCGCTCGACACCGACCTCAAGAAGTTCGGTGAGACCGCCCAGGACCTCGCGCTGCGGGGCGTCGGCGTCGCCGCCGAGTATGCCGTCAAGGCACGCGAGACGTACGAGAAGGTCGCCGAGCACGGCGAGCAGACCGTGAAGACGTGGCGCGGTGAGGCCGCCGAGGGCATCGAGGACATCGCCGTCGCCGTCGAGCCGAAGGCCGAGCCCAAGCCGAAGCTCGAGGCTGTCGAGGTCAAGGAGGACGAGGCCGTCAAGGGCGGCAAGGCCGCTCCGACCGCCTCCGTCTCCGCCTTCGACGAGGCGAAGAAGTCGGCCGACAAGAAGGCTCCGATGCGCAAGGCCACGGCCAAGAAGACGACGCCGCCCGCCAAGTAGCCGCGAGCGGAGCGGCAGCGGTGAGCAGTGGGTGGAACTGAACGGGCTGGGCACTCTCGTGGTGTCCGGCCCGTTCTACGGACAGCCGGCCGGCGGTTGCGGGTACGGTGACCGCGTAAGGACGAGCCGAGTCGGGTGGTGGACGTTGTGCTGATGCAGGGCTTCGCTGGGTTCATGTGGCTGCTGAGCATGGCCCTGATCGTTTTCAGCGGCTTCGCGTTGATCGACGCGGCCATTCGCCGCGAGGACGCCTATCGCGCGGCGGACAAGAAGACCAAGCCGTTCTGGCTGATCATCCTTGGGCTCGCCTTCGTAGTGAACCTGATCTTCGACATCATGTCGTTCCTGCCGATCATCGGGCTCATCGCGACCATCGTCTACATGGTCGACGTCCGTCCCGCCCTGCGCGGCCTCTCCGGCGGCGGGCGCAGCCGGCGGGGCTCCAGCAGCGACGGCCCCTACGGCCCGTACAACGGCGGTCGGTAAAGGCACCGGACCGGAGCCGGATCAACTGGACCAGGTCAACCGGACCAGGTCAACCGGACCGGACCGGATCGGACAGGGCTGGACCGGCCACGGTTACGGCTGTGGCACCCGGTCCAGGAGGAGTACCGCCACGTCGTCGGCCAGCTCGCCGCCGTTGAGGGCGCGGACCTCGTTGACCGCCGCTCGGAGCAGTTCCTCGCCGCGCAGGCCGTCGGTGAGCTGGCGGCGGACCATACCGACCATGCCGTCCTGGCCGAGCCGTTCCCCGCTGTCGCCGACGCGGCCCTCTATCAGGCCGTCGGTGTAGAGCATCAGGCTCCACTCGGTGCCCAGCTCCACCTGTGTACGCGGCCAGCGGGCGTCGGACAGCAGTCCGAGCGCGGGGCCGTTGTCGTCGTACGGCAGCAGCCGCGCGGGGTGCCCCGGGCGGGCGAACAGCGGTGACGGATGGCCGGCCAGGCACAGGCCCGCCTCCCGGCCGTCGGGGGAGATGTCCACCGTGCAGAGGGTCGCGAAGATCTCGTCGTCCGCGCGCTCGTGTTCCAGCACCTGCTGCAGCGTGCCCAGCAGCTCGTCCCCGGACAGGCCCGCCAGGGTCAGCGCCCGCCAGGCGATCCGCAGCTCCACGCCGAGGGCGGCCTCGTCCGGGCCGTGGCCGCAGACGTCGCCGATCATGGCGTGCACGGTGCCGTCCGGGGTGCGGACGACGTCGTAGAAGTCACCGCCGAGCAGGGCGCGCGAGCGGCCCGGACGGTAGCGGGCGGCGAAGTGGAGCGGGGAGCCGTCCAGGAGTGGCGTCGGCAGCAGTCCGCGTTCCAGCCGGCGGTTCTCCCGGGCGTGCAGTCTGCCCTCGGCGAGCCGGCGCTCGGCCGAGTCGGACCGCTTGCGCTCCACCGCGTACCGGATGGCCCTGCTCAGCAGCCTGCTGTCCAGCTCGTCACGGAAGAGATAGTCCTGGGCGCCCACGCGCACCGCTTCGGCGCCCCGCTCGGCGTCGCCGGACGCGGTCAGTGCGAGGACGGCGTGCCGGGGCGCGAGCTCCAGCACGTGCTTGAGCACGGCGAGCTCGTCGTCGCCCTCATCGCCGCCGCTACCGCCGCTACCGTTCGCGCCACTCGACCCGTTTCCGCCGTTTGCCGGCCGGCTGCCGGGTGCGGGCAGGGCGAGGTCCAGGAGGATGCAGTGGACGTCGTCGGTCAGCAGCCGCTCGGCCTCGGTGAGGTTGCGGGCGGTGCGGACGCGGATCGGCCTGCCACCCCGGTCGAGCAGCTCGGGCACGATCGGCGAGCCTGCCGGGTCGTCCTCGATCAGCAGCAGGGTGAGGTTGGTGGGGGCGAGCGAGGTCGCCTCGGCGCTGTCCGGCGTGATCCTGGTCCTGGCCTTCCCCGTGTGGTGCGCGGTGTCGATGTCGGTTTCGGTGCAGGTGTCGCCTTCGACGCTGCCGTTCGCGGTGCTGCCGATGGTGCTGATCGCGGGGTGTTCCGCCGTGTGCGGGGCCGTTGTCCCCGCCTCCGGGGCACCCTCGGCGGGACCGCTGTTCATGGATGCGGCGTGCGCCTGACCGCTTTCCGCGGCCGGGAGCGTTCTCTGCCGCGGTACGGATGCGGGCATTGTTCCGGGTTCCTTCCCTCCCCCCGAGGGCGTGGTGGGGGCGTGGGCTCTCGGCCCGTCCCGTGTTCACCGACTCCGTGCGAGCAGGGGTGCCCTTTCCAGCGGGGACGATAGCGGGTGTCGGCGCCGCAGCGGAATGGTGTGGAGCACGTTGCCCGGCCATCAGCCAGTGTCATATGCCGCGTAATGGGCACCAGTTGGACAGGCTCGGAGATGCAGCCGGAATGACGAACGTCACGTCCACGGGGGTTTGGTGACACCCATTGCGTGGATTGGGTCACGTGGTGCAGGTCACGGGCGGATCGAGCGGGTGGGCCGAGCGGGTGGGCCGAGCGGGGTGGAAGGGCACGAGACCCGGGTCACTCAGTTCGCGGCCGTGTCCGTGTCCGTGCCTGTGTCCGCGTCCTTGGCCTCGGTCGTCGTGTGCGATGCCGAGTTCGCGTTTCCGCTCCCGCTCCCGTTGCCACGCCCGTTCTCGTTCTTGCTTCCGCCTCCGGTGTCGCCTCCGCTTTCGTCGGCGGTCCCGCCCGGACGTACCACCCCGAGGATGGGCATCGAACCGGCGCCGGCGGTCGTCACCGTCCGGCCCGGGCGTGGGGCGTGCACCATGGAGCCGTCGCCGGTGTAGATGCCGACGTGACTGGCGTCGTCCCAGTAGATGATGAGGTCGCCCGGCCGCATGTCCTTGACGGCGACGCGCGGCAGCTGTCTCCACTGCTCCTGCGAGGTGCGCGGGATGGCCTGCCCGGCCGATATCCACGCCTGTGAGGTCAGCCCCGAGCAGTCGTACGCCTTCGGGCCCTCGGCGCCCCACACGTACGGTTTGCCGATCTGGGCGGTGGCGTACGCGACGGCCTTCTTACCCTGCCCGGTCGCCGCGGCCGCGGTGCCTTCGAGGGCGCCGGATTTCAGCCAGGCGGCCTGGGCCTTCCGGGCGGCCTGCCGCTCCAGTTCGGCCAGGCGCTCCTTCTCCTCCTGCTCCAGCTCGGACTCGACCTTCTCGGCCTCCGCGATCCTCTTCTCGATCTTCCGCTGTGCCTTGGCCTTGGCCTTGCGGCCCGTTTCCAGCTTCCGCCACTGGGCTTCGGCGTCCTCCGCGTACTGCTCCAAGTCCTCCTGGGTGCGCTTCATCTCACCGAGCAGGCCCTTGGCCGCGTGCTGGCCCTGACGTATCCGGCCCGCGTCGACGAGGAAGTCCTGGGGGGTGTCGCTCAGCATCAGGTGGGCCTCGGGCGGCAGTCCGCCGTCGCGGTACTGGGAGGCGGCCGCGGCGCCCGCGCGGTCCTTCAGGTCGTCCAGCTTCTCCTGGCCCTCGACGATCTTCCCGGTCAGCTTGACGATCTCGGCGGACTGCTGCTTCGTCCTCTCCTCGACGGCGTTGTACTCCTCGGTGGCGACGGCCGCCGCGCGGTAGAACTTCTCGAGCTTCTTGCGGACGGCTTCGAGATCCTTGGACGGTGCGACCTCGGGGTCCGTGCCGGGATGCGCGCCGGCGCCCGCCGCCGCGCTCGGGGAGGGTCGGGGGGTGGGGGCGGCGAACGCCGCGCCCGGTGCCGCCAGCACGGTGATCGCGCAGACCACGGCCACCGCCGTCGCCGTCAGAGTGCGCCTGCCCGCCTTCATGACCCCGCCCCCAAAATGGTTAATCGTCAGTAACATCCTGCTGCTCGGGGGATGTTGCCACGCCGACCTGTGAAGTGAACCAGAGGTGACCCTTCCCGTCTCCCCCTCCTCGTCATGACGATCGCCCCGTCGATGTGACGAACGACTCACCCTCGGGGCGCCAGGGCCTCCCACCGCACCGTGACTTCGCCCTGCCGCCACCGCGCCGGGCCGTCCGTCACCGGCCAGTCGGCCGCGAGGCCCCGCACCGTACGGATCCAGCGCTGGCGGGCGCCGTACGAGGCGTAGGGCGCCGCCGCCGCCCAGGCGCGGTCGAAGTCGCGCAGGAAGGCGTGCACCGGCTCGCCGGGGACGTTGCGGTGGATGAGTGCCTTCGGCAGGCGTTCCGCCAGGTCCGAGGGGCGTTCCAGGGAGCCGAGGCGGGTCGCGAACGTGACCGTGCGCGGCCCTTCGGGGCCGAGGGCAACCCAGACGTGCCGCCGTCCGATCTCGTCGCAGGTCCCCTCGACCAGCAGCCCTCCGCGCGAGCCCCGTTCCGGGGCGGCCGGTGCGAGCCGTGCGCACAGCCGCTGCCATACGGCGGCGACCTCGGCCTCGTCGTACTGGCGCAGGACGTTCGCCGCGCGGACCAGTGCCGGCCGGCCGGGGAGCGGGATCTCGAAGCCGCCGTGCCGGAAGGACAGCCCCTCGTGCTCGTACGGGCGGGCCGCCGCGACCCGGGCCGGTTCGATCTCGACGCCCACCACCCGCGCGCGCGGAGCCACGGTACGGAGACGGTGCAGCAGCTCGACCGCCGTCCAGGGGGCGGCGCCGTAGCCGAGGTCGACGGCGACGGGGTGCTCGGTGCGGCGCAGTTCGGCGCCGTGCGTGGCCGCGATCCAGCGGTCCATGCGGCGCAGGCGGTTCGGGTTGGTGGTCCCGCGCGTCACCGCGCCCACGATGGGGGTCCCCCCGCTCATGGGGGTCCCCCCGCTCGAGCGGAGTCGAGAGTGGGGGAGAAGCCGAGAGTGGGGGAGGGCGACGGCGCGGGCGGTCATGCGTACGAGGGTATGCGGGCCCCGGAGCGGGTCCGCATCGGCCGGTGCCGCGCCTCCCGCGCCGCCCGCGCACCCCACACATTCCACGTTCGAACGGTTGAGCGATACTCGGTAATGATTCGGCAAAGTCGCGATCCGGGGAGGTCGTCCGGAAATGGGAACGTGTCCCTCCGGTGTTGGGGAACTGGCGGGCGCACCACGTGCCCCCACAGCCATGCCCCCACAGCCATGCCCGCAGCGAGGAGAACCGGCACGTGAGCCAGTACATCGCCAGGCTCGGGCGGCGCTCTCCCGCCGCACCCCCACGGCTGCGACTGCACCGCAGGCCCCGCCGTGTGGCGATGCTCTCCGTGCACACCTCCCCGCTCCACCAGCCGGGCACCGGCGACGCCGGCGGCATGAACGTCTACATCGTGGAACTCGCCCAGTGCCTCGCCGCGATCAACATCGAGGTCGAGATCTTCACGCGCGCGACCGCCGCCGCCCTCCCGCCCACCGTCCACCTGGCGCCCGGTGTCCTCGTCCGGCACGTCGACGCGGGCCCCTATGAGGGCCTCGCCAAGGAGGAGCTGCCGGCCCAGCTGTGCGCCTTCACCCACGGCGTGATGCAGGCCTGGGCCGGTCACCGGCCCGGGTACTACGACCTGGTCCACTCCCACTACTGGCTTTCCGGCCACGTCGGCTGGCTGGCCGCCCAGCGCTGGGGCGTCCCCCTGGTGCACGCCATGCACACCATGGCCAAGGTCAAGAACGCCAACCTCGCCGACGGCGACACCCCCGAACCGGCGGCCCGCGTCATCGGCGAGACCCAGATCGTCGCCGCCGCGGACCGGCTGATCGCCAACACCGCCGACGAGGCGGGCGAACTCGTCCGGCACTACGAGGCCGAGCAGGACAAGGTCGCCGTCGTCCACCCCGGCGTCAACCTGTCCCGCTTCCGCCCAGCCGACGGAAGGGCCGCCGCCCGCGCCCGCCTCGGCCTGCCCCAGGAGGCCCTGATCCCGCTCTTCGCGGGCCGCATCCAGCCCCTCAAGGCTCCGGACGTGCTGCTCCGCGCGGTCGCCGTCCTGCTCGGCGAGCGCCCCGAGCTGCGCTCGAGGATCTGCGTCCCCGTGGTCGGCGGTCCCAGCGGCAGCGGCCTCGCCAAGCCCGAGGGGCTGCAGAAGCTCGCCGCCCGCCTGGGCGTCGCCGACGTCGTACGGTTCTGTCCGCCGGTCGGGCAGGAGCAGCTCGCGGACTGGTTCCGGGCCGCGTCCGTCCTCGTCATGCCGTCCTACAGCGAGTCCTTCGGGCTGGTCGCCATAGAGGCGCAGGCGGCCGGTACCCCGGTGCTCGCGGCCTCGGTCGGCGGACTGCCGGTGGCCGTACGGGACGGGGACACCGGTTTCCTCGTCCAGGGCCACGACCCGCGCGCGTACGCGCGCGTGCTGCGTGATCTCGCCGACGCGCCGCACCTCGTGGACCGGATGGGCGAGGCCGCCGCCCTGCACGCCCGGTCCTTCGGCTGGGACAGGGCGGCCGCCGCCACAGCCGACGTCTACACGGCCGCGACGCAGGCGCACCGCCGTCACGTACGCTCCCACCATGGCTGACAGGGCGGCGGAAGCGGAGCAGCGGGCGGCACGGGTCGTCGAGGGCGTACTGAAGGACGCGGAGCTCGAGTGGGAGAGTCCGACCCCCGGCACGTACGTGGTGAAGCTGCCCGGCACCCGGAAACTGTCCACGACGGTCTCCCTCATCGTCGGCCGTCACTCGCTCTCCCTCAACGCCTTCGTCGTCCGCCACCCCGACGAGAACGAGGCCGCCGTCCACCGCTGGCTCCTCGAGCGCAACCTCAAGCTGTACGGCGTGGGTTACGCCGTGGACCCGCTCGGCGACATCTACGTCACCGGCCGTTTCCCGCTGGCCGCCGTCACCCCCGACGAGGTCGACCGGCTGCTCGGCCAGGTCCTGGAGGCCGCCGACGGAAGTTTCAACACCCTTCTGGAACTCGGGTTCGCCACCGCGATCCGCAAGGAGCATGCCTGGCGGGTGTCGCGCGGCGAGTCGACCCGGAACCTGGACGCGTTCGCGCGACTGATCGAGCGGCCCGCGGGCGAGTAGGAACACCGCAGGTCACCGAAGGTCTCCGCAGGCCAATACAGTTCACCGCAGAGCCCTCGAATATGTGTGCGGGCATGGGTTGTCGGTCTGCCGTGACGCGGGTCCTGGCGTTCAGGGTTCCTGCGTGAAGAGGACGCGCAGGCGCACAGGCGGATTCGCTCTCACGGCAGCTCTTACGGCAGCGTTCACGGAAGCCCCGCCCTCGGGGTGTTCACCGCCCCGCCCGTGCAGGCGGCCGACACCGGGGGAACGGTGTCGAATGTGGTCCGGTAACGGCCCGGCGTGACGCCGACCAGCTTCCGGAAGTGCCGCGTGAGATGGGCCTGGTCGTAGAAGCCGGTGGCCACCGCGACCTCGATCGGCGGCCGGCCCTCGAGCAGCAGCCGACGGGCCCGCCCCACCCGGCGGGACATCAGGTACTGGTGCGGGGCGATGCCGTAGGCGCCGCTGAACGCCCGTACGAGATGGGCGGGATGCGCGGACAGCAGCCCCGCGGCCTCCGCCAGGCGCAGCCCCTCCACGACCCGCTCGTCGAGCAACTCCCGCAGCCGCCGCGCGAGGACGGGATCACGCAGGGGCTCCCGCGCGGTGTCCCGCGACCGCAGATGGGCCCGCAGCCGCTCCCCGACGAGCGTCAGCCGGCTCTCCGCCTCGAACTCGTCGCCGGGCTCCACCAGCGCCGCGTGCACCTGCCCGACACGCCGCCGCAGCAGCGGATCACGCAGGTCGGGCCGGTCGACGGCGGACCCGATCAGCTCGTCCCCGAGGTGCGTCCCGTCGAGGTACAGCACCCGCTTGCGGAAGCCGTCCGGGGTGGCGGAGGCGCCGTTGTGCGGAACGTGCGGCGGGAGCAGGGACACGGTGTCGTGCGGGGTGCCGTGCTCGTGCCGGTCCAGGTCGTACCGTACGGCGCCGTCGTCGACGAGGAGGAGCGTCCAGGCGTCGTGGACGTGCATCGGATAGGCGTACTCGGTGAAGCGGGCGTGGAACACCTCGACGACACCCGGAACCCGGGGCCGCCAGGCGGAAACGATCCGCTCGGGGCGCTCCGCGCGCGCTGCGGCCATGCAAACAACGTACAAGACGGAGACGTACGCCGATCGGCAGTCTCAGGGCATGAGCACTCGCTTCGACACGAAGATCGCCGTCCTGCTGCGCGAGGACCTGGAAACCTGGCAGCGCCTCAACGTCACCGCGTTCCTGGTCAGCGGCCTGGGCAGCAAGGTCCCCGAACTGATCGGCGAGCCCTACGAGGACGCGGACGACGTGCCTTACCTGCCGATGTTCCGCCAGCCGGTCCTGGTCTTCGAGGGCACCAAGGAGACCCTGACGGCGGCCCACACGCGCGCGCTGTCCCGTGCCCTGCCGCGCGCGCTGTTCACCGGCGACCTGTTCGCCACGGGCCACGACGACGCCAACCGCGCGGCGGTTCGCGCCGTGGGCACGGCGGACCTGGACCTGGTCGGCCTGGCCGTCCACGGCCCGAGGAACGCGGTGGACAAGGTCCTGAAGGGGGCGCGGATGCACCCGTGAGACGGTGGGCGCATGCCGGTCCCACCGCCTCGCCCGGTCCTCTTCCTGGACGTGGACGGCCCGCTGATCCCCTTCGGGGAGACCGCGCGGGAGCCGCTCACGCACGGGGGCAACCCCCTGCTGGGCCGCCTCGACCCCACCGTGGGCGCCTCTCTGCTCGCCCTGCCCTGCGACCTGGTGTGGGCGACGACCTGGCAGCACGAGGCGAACGACACGATCGCCCCGCGCCTCGGCCTGCCGAGGCTGCCGGTGGTGGACTGGCCGGAGACCGACCCGCCCGCGCCGCGGGGCCTCCACTGGAAGACGCGCCCCTTGTCGGAGTGGGCCGGGCACCGCCCGTTCGTCTGGCTGGACGACGAGATCGGCGCGATGGACCGGCTGTGGATCGAGTCGGTCCACCCGGCGCCCGCCCTGTTGCTCCGGGTGGACCCCGCGAAGGGCCTCACCGAGAAGGACGTCATGGTGGTGGGGGAGTGGCTGCGCAGGAGTTCACACCGATGACGGGGCCGCGTGGGCCGGGCGCGGGTCGCCCCGGAACACCTGCTCGATGTGCCAGGAGCGGTGGGTCGCCGCGACGGGGGCGGCCCCCGGCTGCGGACCGATGAGCGGCCGCCCGGAGAGCTCGGTCACCTGCGCGCGGGCCGCGGCGCCGTGCCCGACGAAGCGTTGCGAGACCAGGATGCGGTGACTCCCCCCGCTCGCGGCTTCTTCCTCGCTCTCGGCTTCTCCCCCACTCTCGACTCCGCTCGAGCGGGGGGACCCCCATGAGCGGGGGGACCCCCATCCGACCCCGAGGACGCCCTTGTCGAAGAGCTTGTGGTGCAGCGAGCACAGACACAGCCCGTTGTCGACGTCGTCCGGGCCGTCGAACGCCCACCAGCGCACGTGCGCGGCCTCCAGTCCGACGGACACGCTCCCGAGCCGGCCGTCATAGCCGCAGAAGGCGCACCGGTACTCGTACGCGGTGAGCACCAAGTCCCGCATCCGGCGGTCCCGTTGCTGCCTGCGGGCGTCGGGGAGCCGTTCGGGGAGGTCCGGCGCCGACTCCAGGCCGACGGCCTCGCACACCTCGTCGTGCAGCGAGGGCGGGAAGTTCGCGTCGAGCAGCACCCGCGCCATCCTGCCGAGCAGCGACGGCTCCCGCCGCAACGCGACCCGCAGCTCCGGCACGAGCTGCCCGGTGGCGCCCCTCGCACGCAGTTCCCGCACCCCGGTGCCCGGACTGCCGGCCCCGCGATCGGTACGCACCTCCCACACCCCGTCGCTGACCAGATGATGGAACGGGTAGGCGGGCGATGTCCTGTGGGGCGGCCCGTACTCGGCCAGCAGCCGCTTCAGGTCCTCTTCCACGGTGCTGTAGCGCAGTCCGCAGTCGTCGCCCTCCCGCTGGAACCGGCCGAGGGCGTACAGCAACAGCAACGGCTTGTGCGGAGCCCGTACCGCCCCCTTGCTCCACTGCCTCAACTCGGCTGCCCGCTCGACCCAGTCCATGACCGGTGATCGTAGTGACGTCCCGTGTTCCGGCCGAGTGGTAGTGGTCATGCCACGCTCTTCGCCGGGCCACTGTGCGGACTCCCCGGGGCAGGTCGCGCCGTGAACGGCACCGGTGGACAAGGTCCTCGAAGGGGCCCGCAGGCACCCGCGAGGGGCACCCCGGGCTGTTCGCCGAGCGCACTGATGTCCGGATACGCTCGCGAGATGATGGAAAATCCTCCCCCCTGCCCGGAGTGTGCCTGTGAGTACACCTACGAGATGAATTCACTGGTGGTGTGCCCGGAGTGCGCCCATGAATGGAACCCCGAGAGCGGCTCGGAGGGCGGGGACGCGGAGGGGGAGCGCGTCGTGAAGGACGCCGTCGGCAATGTGCTGCGGGACGGCGACACCGTGGTCGTCGTCAAGACGCTCAAGGTCAAGGGGAGCCCGTCAGGCATCAAGGCCGGTACCAAGGTGCGCGACATCCGGCTGATCGACGGTGTCGACGGCCACGACATCGACTGCAAGGTCGAGGGCTTCGGGGCGATGCAGCTCAAGTCCGGCGTCGTGAAGAAGGGCTGACCGACGGCGGTCGGCAGCGGGCACCGACGACCGCTGATTTCCTCGGCCCGACGGGTTCACCAACCGGCGCCCGCTCGGCTCGCTGTCCGGGCGATGCTCCACCTGGACGTCGGGAAGGCCAGGCGCAAGCCTGGATGAGGCGATCCGCGGGCCTCAGGAGTGTTCCGGCGGTCTGCCCACACCATCGAGACGGGTGCCCTCGCCCTGCCCGGGGACCTGGTGCGGACGTCCCCCTCGCGGATCTCCACCTGGCGCAGGCCGTCCGTGCGCGCCCGGGTCGGCATGGCCGGGGCACGGTCCACATCGATCACGGCGCCCCCGTCCCCGACGCGTTCCGTCGGCGCCGGCAGATCCGTGCCGGGGCCGCACCCCGCGTCCAGAACGGAGTGTCCCGACCGGATGTCCAACAGGTCGAGCATCTGCTGCTTGTACGCCCGGCCGGCGGCGCCGACCGCTCCCTCACCTCGTACGGATCATCACCCGCAGTCGTCGTGACGGACGGGATCGCCCGGGCGCCGCCGTGGACTCGGCGGTGCCCCTCCGGGAGAGCGGACCGTCAGGAATCGAGGCGGCGGCGGTCCTCCTCGTCCCACTTCCGGGTGTCGCGCGGCTCCACGTAGGGCTCCTCGTGGGGCGGATGGCCACCGGCGACGGCGCGCTGGCGGGCCAGCTCCGCATCGAACTCCAGGCCGAGCAGGATGGCCAGGTTGGTGATCCACAGCCACACCAGAAAAATGATCACACCGGCGAAGGTCCCGTAGGTCTTGTTGTACGAGCCGAAGTTCGCCACGTACAGCGCGAACCCCGCCGAGGCGACCATCCAGATCACCAGCGCGAGGAAGCTGCCCAGCGTGATCCAGCGGAAGCCGCGGACCTTCGCGTTCGGGGTGGCCCAGTACAGGACCGCGATCATCACCGTGACCAGGAGAACCAGCACCGGCCACTTCGCGATCGACCACACGGTCAGCGCCGCGTCACCGACCCCGAGCGCATCGCCGGCCTGCCGGGCCAGGCCGCCGGTGAACACCACGATCAGCGAACTGATCACGGCCATCACCATCAGCAGCACGGTCACGCCGACCCGCACCGGCAGCACTTTCCACACCGGACGGCCCTCGGGGACGTCGTAGACCGCGTTGGCGCTGCGGATGAACGCGGCGACATAGCCCGAGGCCGACCACACCGCCAGCACCAGACCCACGATCGCCACGATCGAGCCGATCCCGCTCCGGCCCTGCATCTGCTGCACCGCGGTGCGCAGGACGTCCTGCGCCGGGCCCGGCGCGAGCTTCTGGATGTTGTCCAGGACCGACTGCGTGGCCGACTGCCCGACGACCCCCAGCAGCGACACCAGCGCCAGCAGCGCGGGAAACAGCGCCAGGATCGAGTAGTAGGTCAGCGCAGCGGCCCGGTCGGTCAGCTCGTCCTTCTGGAACTCCTTCAGGGTGCCTTTCAGGACCGCGCCCCAGGAGCGTTTGGGCAGGTCGGTGGGGCTGTCCGGCGCCCGCTCCTCCACCTGCGCGCCAGGTCCGGCGTCGGGATCCCGCCCTGCCCCGGCTCGCCCTGTCCCGGCTCGCCCTGTCCCGGCTCGCCCTGCCCCGGCTCGTCCCGCCTCGGCCTCGCGGTCCACAGCCTCGCGGTCCTCGGCTTGGTGGTCCGCGGCCTGGCGGTCCTCGGCTTGGCGGTTCTCGTCCTCGCGGTTCTCGGCAGAGGTCTGCCCGCCGTGCTTTCCGTGCCATCCCACTGTCCGCGCCATGCCCTGCGGGTATCCGGCCCACGGCCACTCATGCATAGGGGTGAGACATGTCAACTCTTTCGGACTCCGCTCCGATGTTCCCTCCGATGTCCGCTCCGAGGTCCCCTCCTGTGTTCGCGGCCTTCCGCGCCGATGGTGCCGTGGGCCGGACCGCACCGGCCGGCTTCGATTCCGGAACCGTAGGTGCGTCTCGTCCCTGGTGTGGCACTTGCTGTCCCATGGAGTGGATACGGAGGGCGAACCGGGCTGCACGGCGCTGGGCCGGAACAGCCGTCACGGCCGTCCGACGGGCATGGGAAGGCCCGGGCCGTGAGCGGGATCTGGCAGTGCAGGCGGGCAAGGGGGCGCTGGCCGCCTGGGTGGCGTGGGCGGTGATGGGCTGGTGGCTCCAGGCGCCGATGGCGTTCGTGGCGCCGTGGGTCGCGGTGGTGCTGGTGGAGTCGACGGTGTACCGGTCGGTCGCGCACGGGCTGCAGCAGCTCGCGGCGATCGGGGTGGGTACGGCGCTGGCGGCGGCGGTGGCGCTGTTGCTGGACAGCACGATGGTCGCGATGGCCCTGGTGCTTCCGGCGGTGCTGCTCCTCGGCCAGTGGCAGCGCCTGGGGAGCCAAGGTGTCTACGCCGCCACCGGTGCGCTTTTCGTGCTGACCGGTGGCGAGGTCACCGTCGCCGGGTCGGCCGCCCGTGTCCTGGAGGCGGTCTTCGGCGCGTTGGTCGGAGTGGCGGTCAACGTGCTGATCCTGCCTCCGGTGTACCTGCGGGACGCCCGCGCCGCGCTGGAGGACACGGCCCGGGAGGCGTACGAGCTCCTGGGCGCGGTGGCCGACGGGCTGGCCACCGGTGAGTGGGACGCCCATGCGGCCGGGGACTGGCATGTGCGGGCGTTGCGTCTGGGCCGTCTGGTCGACCAGGCGCGGTCGGCGCTCGGCTGGAGCCGGGAAAGCATGCGCGTCAACCCGCTCGGGCGTCGCAAGCGGGCTCCCTCCCCGCCCGGCGGGGAGTACACCGACGCGGTGGACGTGCTCGACTACGTCGCCGTCCACACCGCGGGCGTGACCAGGACCGTATGGGAGACGGCGGACATCGAGGAAGCGGACCGGCCGGCCCCGGAACTCACCCGTGCCTACGCGGATTTCCTGTGCCATACGGCCTGCGCCATCCGGCTGTACGGTCGGACCCGGTTCGGTCCGGGCGGCCGTGACGACTCCGCCGCTGAGGAGCTGCGCGAGGCGGTCGGGGAACTTCACCGCACCTTGGACGAGTTCCGCCGACGGCTGCCGGCAGCCGTGCCCGACGATCCGGCCGCGCTGGCGACCTACGGAACGCTGCTGGCCCAGGCGCATCGCCTGGCCGATCAACTCGTGCAGGACTGACACCCGCGCAGGACTGACACCGCCGAGTGGTGGGAGCGGGATTGGGAGTGGGACGGGGGCGGGGGCGGGAGTGGGGGCGGGAGGGCACGACGGCCGGGTGCTCGGGCGGGTTCCCAGGGAACCCGTCGGTCCCGACGGCCCCGCCACTGGAGGGGCCCGCCACCCGACCGCAGTCCGGACGCGAGTCCGCGATTCCGTCAGACAGGGAGAAGCACCATGCCGGCCGGATCCAGCTCCAAGCGTGAACGTCAGTACGAACACATCAAGGAGAGCGCCGAGGACCGTGGCGAGTCGTCGAAGCGGGCCAAGGAGATCGCGGCCCGGACGGTCAACAAGGAGCGGGCCAGGTCGGGCGAGTCCAGGACCGCCGGCAAGGCCTCCCTGAGTGACCCGAAGTCGGCCTCTCAGCGCGGCGGGGAGCGTTCGCACAGTGGCGCGGAAGGGCCGACCCGGGACCAGTTGTAGGAGGAGGCCCGTTGCACGAACACGAGCCCACAGCGCCCCACGAATACCCCTGGGCAGCGGACGTAACGAAGCCACAGTTCCCGCAGTCGGCCGACGAGCCGTGAGCCGAAGGCACCCGCACCCGCACCCGCATCGGTATCCGCACCCGTGTCCGCGTCCGTGCCGCGTACAACCATTGGACATCTGTGCGAGTCCAAGATCGCAGTTCAAGCGCCCTACGGGCACGTCGGGGCCCTTCGGGCACTTCACTGACAACGGAGAACCATGCGCGCTTCACGCACCGTCCTCGCCACTGCCACTGCACTCGTGGTGGCGGTCTGCACCTCCCTCCTCGTGGCCCCGACGGCGGCCGCGGCTCCCGCCAAGCTCTCCGACGACTTCAACGGCGACGGTTACCGCGACCTCGTCATGCTCGGCGGGACGCACGGCAAGGACAGCAGGGTCACCGTCGTCTACGGCACGTCGACCGGCCCCGGCACGCGCGTCCAGACCATCCATCAGGACTCGCCCGGCATACCCGGCGCGGTGGAGAAAGGGGACCAGTGGGGATTCGCCGCGACCAACGCCGACCTCGACCGAGACGGTTACGCCGACCTGGTCGTGGCCTCACCCGGTGAGGCCGTCGGAGACATCCGGATGCGCGGGGGCCTGACCGTCATCTGGGGCGGGGCGAAGGGCCTCGGCTCCGGCACCGTCTTCCACTCGCCCATCGCACCCGAATACGCTGGATCGGGCGACCAGTTCGGGCTGGACGTCGTGGCCGGGGACTTCGACGGCGACGGCGACCAGGACCTCACCGCGATCAGCGACAGCCGGGCCGGTGCCGTCCTGCTCAAGGGTCCCTTCACCCGCAGCGGGGGGAAGAGCGGCTGGGAGTCCCTCGGTAAGAGCTACGGCTACCTGAACGCCTCCCAGTTGGCGGCGGGCCCGGTCACCGCCGACGGTGCGACGGACCTGTACATCGTCGGCCTCGACCTCCAAGGCGGGTACGACGACGTGGACCTGTGTGCCTACTTCCACCGCGGAGGCGCCGACTTCACCCGACGCGCGAGCCAGTTGCGCGTACCGGACGACGGCGGCCACCAGGTCGGCGGCGGCCCCTTCGCCACCATCGGCGACTTCGACAAGGACGGCTACGGCGACCTCGCTCTGGGCCGCGGCTACGAGCAACCGGACCAGTACCGGGGCTACGTCACGATCCAGTACGGCGGCTCCAGCGGTCCGAACGCGACGCGTAAGCCGGTGAAGTTCACCCAGAACACAGCAGGCGTACCCGGCTCCTCGGAGAAGGAGGACTACTTCGGTGCCGCCGTCACCGCCGGCGACGTCAACGGCGACGGCTACGCGGACCTCGCCGTCGGCGCGCCCGGAGAGGACCACGCGGGCAAGCGCCGGGGCGGCACGGTCACGGTCCTGCTCGGCCGCAAGGGCGGCCTGTCCGGCACCGGAGCCAAGACGTACCACCAGAACACGTCCGGTGTCGGGGGAGCCGTCGAGAAAGACGACTACTTCGGCCGGAACCTCAAGCTCACCGACTACACCCGCGACGGCCGCGCCGATCTGGTCATCGACACCAACGAGCAGTTGGACAACACCCGTTGGGGTCTGGTCCACCTGCTGAAGGGCTCCAAGTCCGGTATCACCGGCACCGGTTCGAAGTCGATCACGGTGAAATCGCTCAAGCTGACGTACAAGACGCTCGGCGGCCCCTTCCCCCACTGACACCGGGCGACCGATCAGGAGCCCTCTGCCGACGGAGGAAACCGCAGGCATAGGGCTGCACGGATCGTCCGGGAGCAGCGAGATCCGGATCCTCTTCGCTTTCGATCCGGTGCGCCGGGCAGCGGTGGTGGAGCCCTGATCGCATCCGTCACCCGTGCTCACCGTCAGTCGAAGAGGGCGATGAGTCCGTTCACCCAGATTCCCAGCATCACGAGGATCACCGTCAGGCATCCGGCTCCCGCCAGAAGCCCGGTGAACTTGCTTCTCCCGGCGTCCGGTTCGTCGTCCGAAGCGGAGGGCAGCGAGTCCCAGTCCACCGGGCGGCCCAGGGCGTCGGAGCAGGCGACTCGTACTGCTGTCAGCTGCTCCATGGCGAACCTGGAGCCGGTGAGCGACTCGGGACCGCGCCACGCAAGCGCCCTCATGCGCTCCTGAGGAGTCCGGTACCTCGCTTCGAAGGCGGAGGTCTCATCCGCGTTCCTGTCCTCCTCGAGGTACATCCAGCGCCCGGCTTCCGCGGGCTCACCGTACAGCCGGTACACCTCGGCCAGGCGACGGCGAAGCGTGAGGTCGTTGGGCAGTGAAGAGACCAGTCCGCGCAGACGTTGGCGTGCCATGGGCACCCGGCCGGCTGCCAGATCCGCGTCGACTCGGGCGAGGGTGGCTGTCAGTGGCATATGCGCATGATCGGGCAGGGTGGCGCAACATCGCGACTGCTTTTTGTCGGCCGGCTTCGTGGTCGCGCCGGCTCACATCGTCGTCATCGCCCGGGACGACGCGCTCGCCGAAACCGTGGGCATGCGGTGGTGGCGCTCAGGGTCTACCTCGGCGCCAACGGTCCGATGCGGCCGGAGACAGCCGATATGCCTTTGTCTCCGGGGCATCGGCACCACCCGTTCAAGACCCGTCCCATATCCCCAGCCGCCTGAGCCGACGCTGCCGAAGCCGCTCCAGAACGGCCACGAGACCGAAGAGAGAGAGCCCATGAGCAGCCCGCCGAGCACAGCGACCAGGAAACCGTCGGGTTCCCCTTCGGGCGTCACCGTCCAGAAGAACAACGTAAAGGGAACGGCCAGGCAGAGACCGAATTTGACCGGGTGACGGGCCACCTTTTGATGCAGCCGATCCGGCCGCTGCTGCCCACCCAGAGCCCGATCCAGAGCCCGGAAGGCACTACCCGGAGACCTCCACCATTTCTTCACGCCTGAAGAATAGGGCAACTGCTCGACTGCGCCCTCGGATACCGGTTCAGGGAAGTCCCGATTCCTTCGGCCGGACATCGCCGCACCGCGCCGGGCTGACATGCTCCGGTGCATGACGTCTTCGATCACCGAGTCCTGGATCCGTATCGAGACGTGGTTTGCCAAGCACACCGAGGACGTTCGCCGCGCTCGAACCACCCGCGGAGCGCTCGGCCGTCGCCGCGGCCGAGCGGGCCGTCGGCCGGCCCCTTCCCGAGCCGCTGACGGAGTCCTCGCTGTCACGGACGGGGACGATGTCGGGGAACCCTGTCCGCCACCTCCACGCAGTCACGGCCACCGGCGGTTCCGTCCCCCTCGTGTCCTGACGGCGAGTCCGGCCGTGGTCTGCTCCTGATGGACGTCCTGGCCGAGCGCTGGGGCTGGGATCCCCGTGAGCCCATGGGCGAGACGGTCTGGGCGGAGGTGGCAGGTGGCGATCGACGGGGCCCGCCAACGCCCGTGGTGACCGTCGCAGGCGGGGCGGTTGCCGTGGACGCGGTCACACGACCGGCTCGCCGATGCCCAGCAGGTTTCCCTCGCTGTCACGGAACCATGCGGCGCGTTCACCGCGGGCGCCCTTGCTCGGATAGTTGCCCTCGATCTCGGCGATCCCGTCCTCCGTCCGGAACCCCGGCAGGTCTACCACCTCGAACACCACGCCGCGCCGCCTCAGCTCCGACACGACCGCTTCGACGTCGTCGACCTGCCACCCCATCTGGGTGAAGGCGCCGGACGAGGCACCCGCCGACCGGAACACGGCGAACTCCGTGCCGTCGCACCGGTACAGCAACCCGCCCGGCCGTTCGTCGACGGGCTCCAGACCGAGCTTCTCGAAGTAGAAGCGCCGCGCCCGCTCCAGGTCCTGGGCCGGCAGCCTGGTCGCCACGCGTCCCCTGGCCAGAAGGTTCCTGCCGTCTTCCTTCATACCCCCACTGTGCCGTGACCGGCAGCCGATCGGACGGAGGCAGGCGGGGGCGGACGGGGGACCTACGCCTTGAAGGCGTCCGCGTGCTCCGCGGCCCACCCGCGGCGCCTCGGCAACGGTCCGGGCGGCGCGCATGAGTGCGTCAGGAGGGCAGCGCGGCGAGCCAGTCGGTCAGGAGCCGGTTGACCTCGGCGGGGCATTCCTGCTGGATCCAGTGGCCGCAGCCGTCGAGGAGGTGGGAGGAGACCAGGCCCGGCAGCGTGACCGGGTACGCCTCGATCGCGTCGGCCGGCCAGCCGTGGAGGCGTCGAGGCCGCCGCCGATGAACAGGGACGGCTGGGTGACGGGGGCGCCGTCGAAGGCAGCGAGGTCCTCCCCGTCGCGGTCCATGTTCCGGTAGCGGTCGAGCGCTCCGGTGAGGCCGGCGCGTTCGAACTCCCCGGCGTAGACGTCGAGGTCGCTCTCGCCGAGCCAGGCGGGCCGCCGGCCGGCGGGGAACCGGTCGCGCAGCGTCCCGACCCTGCTGCCGAAGTGGGGGGCGGGGGCTCCGGGGGCGGGCATGGTGTCGGCGGACAGGGCCGCGTAGAAGCCCGCGAGCCGGCCGCGCACATCGGGTTCGATCTCGGCCTCGGCGCGTCCCGGTTCCTGGAAGTACGAGACGTGGAACTCCTCGACCCCCTCGCCCTGCTCTTCCCCGCCCGTCCGGGCGAAGGTCTCGCCGGGACACGGGCCGCCGCGCGGGGTGCAGGGAACGCTCAGCAGTCCCACCGCGCGGAAGACATCCGGCCTGAGCAGGGCGGAGTTCGCGGCGATGGTCGCGCCCCAGTCGTGGCCGACGACCACCGTTGGCTCCTCGCCGAGAGCGTGCGCCACCGCGACGTTGTCCTCCACCAGAGCGAGCATCCGGTACGCGTCCGTCGCGGCCGGCCCGGAGGAGCGGCCGTAGCCGCGGACGTCGACGGTGACCGCGCGGTACCCCGCCGCCGCGAGGGCCGGCAGCTGGTGGTGCCAGGAGTACCAGGACTCGGGAAGCCGCGCACGAGCAGCACCAGCGGTCCGGTTCCCTGCTCCGCGAGGTGGATCCGGCCTCCCGGCGAGGGGGCCGACCGGTGGGTGATCTCCGCGGCGTGCTGCGCCATGCGTCTCCTCCGGGCCGTCGGCCCGCCGTGCGCCGGGGCGGCCCTCTCCCGTAGTCCCGTCGTCCCGTCGGCCCGCCGACTCAACGCCGATGATGCGGAAGACTCTGCCGGGAGGCCCAGTCGGGAGGGCGAGCCCGTTTGCCGATTCCGCAAGCCCCGTTCCGCGCCCCGCTTCAGAAGTTCGATCACGACATGTTCCGTACGCGGCCTCCCGAGGACACCATGTGCTCATGCGCCGACGGATACCCGATGCCGCCCGGCCGGACGCCCTGGACCCCGTGCCGACCCTGGCCCGGGGCGAACCGGCCTTCTGCGAACAAGCGCGGAACTCGTCCCGACGGTGGTACCGCCCGGACGAGCCGGGTGCGCTCGCCGCTAAGTCTGCTCGCATTCCACTTGACGGCTGGCCTGGTTGCCGAAAGCACCCCCCCGAAGCGGGTGGGTAACCTCTTGAGTCTCGCGGCATTTCTCTGCGCTTGCCACGTTTCGCCGGTGACGTGGCAGAATTCTTCTGCTGTCCTCCCAAGGGAACTGAATGGGAACTGAGTGATCGTTTTCGTGGTAGAATTTCAATGAATTTGCAGGACGCCACGAAAAAAGGGGAATGGCGTGAATACCGAGAAGATCGCGGCCCGACGTCTTACGGCCGAAGAGGTTTCGGAATTGGGTCTCCAGGACGGAATCTTCGTCTCGGCAGAGATAGATGGCCTTCCTCTCGACTGCTACGCCCCGGCTTCCCTTACGGAGCTGGGTAAGAATTTTGAGGGAGGTTCCTTCACCGCGAGGACGATCTTCGGTCAGGAGGTTCGCGTTCTCCCGGACAACGCTGAAGAGCGCGGGATCTGGATTGCCGACAAGGCAGGAGAGGAAATCGAGGTTCTTCAGAATGCCGGCGTCCTCCTGAACCTCGCCCTCTTTGTGCCCAACGGGAACAAGGAATCTCTGGAGTCGCTCTACTCCGCCGCCCGGGACGCCTTCGGTGCGGGGATCGTTCAGCGCTGGAGCGAGGAAGTCGTCGCGGTGCCGGATGTCAAGGTCGACTTGTTCGAGGAGCCGGCCCGGGGACGGAAGAACGCGGGCAGCCAGAATCGTGACCGCCGCGCCTTGGACATCTACCCGACCCGAGTGCGATTCATGGAGCCCAGCGACGGCTGGAAGTTCATTGTCGAACCGCACAAAGAGGTCGTCGACGAGACACCGACGATCTGACCTGACGGCAGGTTAGCCTCGGTCTTTCGCAGGAGCCCGTCAGCTTGCTGACGGGCTCTTCTTCGTCTCGGCGACGCCTGAATTCCGACCCTCTGGCGACGGATCAAAAGTGACCCTTTTGGTGATCTCCGCCTGCTGGGACGTGTGGGCAGGCCGCCGGCCCGATGGTCGCCTTGGGTGGGCGCCGGGTTCCATGCTTCCGGTGGGGTGGGTCAGGCTCGTCGGGGCAGATGGATCTGCTGGTCAACCGGGGTTCGGGAGGGCGTCGAGGCGCTCGGTCGCGCTGTTGATGACGTCGGTTCAGGCCCAGTGGTGGGTGAATCGCAGGTCCTCGTGCGACAGCTCGCCGTCGAGGCCGGGGCCCCTCGGCTTCGTCGGCATCCCCCTCACGGCCATTGGTATCGGGCCGGTGTGGTTCAGCGCTGACCGGCACCGTTCGCCTCTATCGCTGTCAGAAGGAGATGTCAGGAAAGGCGCCCCCTTGACACATGACCTGATCGCGCTCAGAACTTCTCCTTCAGTACGTCGTAGAAGTTGTCGGCGAATTCGTCCTCCGACTCTGCTGACGGATAAGAAGGGATGTGGATGGGATACTGCGGGTGGTGCGCGCGGCAAGCCTCGCAGTACTACTGGCGCTGCTCCTGGCTGCTCGCGTACCAGGCGCCTTCTGTCGCCGACCTGGGTGGCTGGGTAGCTGCAAGTCGGTCTTTTCCTGCGCACACCCTGCGAGCAGGCGGCAGACGAGAGAACTAAGGCGGCTATAGGTGCGAGTCTCATATGTTCTCCTCGTCGTGAGGTCGGTGGAGTCCCAATGAATGATGCAAGCCGACAGGGCGCCTTCCATAGGTCGAGGACGGCGCCCCGCGGTGGGCACAGGGTTTGACCTATGGCCTCATCCTTATCAGGTCGATCATGGGGAGCCGTCGACGTTGGTCAACCCGCCCCGTACCTCGACTGACTGCGCGCTGAGGTTCGGCGCCGATCGTCGCTGTTCACGCTCGTTGGTGTCAGGCGCTGATGTCAGAAACAGGGGCGCTTTTGGCAGGCTGCTGCACCCCTCGGACCTGGTCAGGACTTGCGCTTTCGTATGCGGCGCTTCTGCTTATAGCGGTCTACGAGTTCTCCGGCGGCGACGCTGACCCCTGCGAGCAGTGCGCTCGCGTACCAGCTATTCGGGCTGCCGGTCGCTTGGGCCACCAACCAGAACATCACGGTGACGAGGACCCAGGCTATGACCCAGATCAGGAGGTCCGGCGCGGCGGGCACAGATCCTTTATGGGGCGAGGGTACATACCGCCTCTGCTGAGAGGCTCGAAGAACTCAGCAAGCCGTATTTTGCACGTTCTGCGATCAGTGTATGCGCTGAAGTGCCACCCCAACCCACCACTCTTCTCAGCTTCCATCCCGTCCGCCGTCGACCCGCACACCGTGGAGCGGGCGTGGTTCAAGGGCGTCAAGGTGGAGCGCGCCACTGTACGAATGGCCTGGACGCCAGGGGCCGTGTCTGCTCGGCTCTGCCTGGGTCGACGGCGGACGGGATGGGGTCCCCGCGCTCGCCGCTGACGGCTGGCACTCTCCGGGGGCGCCCCCGCCATCTCGGAGCCTGAGCGCCCCCGCCGGAGGCATGTCTTTGACCCGCGGCTGACTTCCTTGTTCATGTCCGCAGCACGTAGCGCGCCGCCGGGCGCGGCCGGCCGGGGCGCAGACAGGAGGCAGGTCGCGCCGCAGAGGTGGCGCGCGCCCGCGCCTGCGCGGGCCTTGAACCAGTGAAGAAGGTTGCAACTCAGCCATCACCTGGGACTGGACACTCCGAGTCCGGCACCGTCATTCAGTCGTCGATGGCGACCCCGTATCCCCGTGCGAGGACGTCGAGGCCGTGGTCGTAGCCCTGGCCGACGGCGCGTAGGCGCCATACCGGGCCCCTGCGGTAGATCTCCACGAGCAGCATGGTGCGTTCGGTGGTGGCGGCGTCCAGGGTGGCCCGGGCGAGAGGCGCCCCGCTGCTGCCGGGGGCCGCACCGATCTGGATCGCGCCGACGGTTCCGAAGGTGGCGGAGCCGTCGATGGCCGCAGCGACGACGATCTTCCGCGTCGCGGGCGGCAGGGATGCCAGGTCGAGGGCGATGGTCTGTTCGGCAGGGCCTCCGGTCAGCAGGCGCGCTGTCCCTGCGGGGTTCTCCGGGGCTCCGTAGAAGATGAAGTCCTCGTCGAAGGTGACCTGTTCGTCCTCGTCGAGGAGGAAGGCGACGACGTCGATCTCGCCGTCGGACTGCGGGGTCCAACCGGCGGTGACGTACCAATCCGGCGCGGGTCCGCCGTGCGGCATGGGCAGGTCGATGACGCCGCCCCTCGGCAGCACGTGAGGCTCCTGAGGCCGGAGAGCCACCGCGTTCTGCTCCGTTGCGGTCGGGGAGCCGAGCCAGTGCAGGTCGTGCACCGGGAGTCCGAGGGCGGTGATGCGCTTCATGCGCCGGTCGCCCTCCCCCTCCGGCAGGAGCACGACGTCGGTGACGCCGGCGGACAGGTTGACCGCCGCGGACGCGCCCAGTTCGACGACGCGGGTACGAGCTGCCACGGCATCGGCATGGGTACCACCGAGCACCAACACCCGATGTCCCGCAAGGGGCTTGTCCAAGGTGCCGGCGGGAGATCCCGGTCGGCGCGGAGCGGGGACCGGCACTCCGGGGGAGGCCGTGGGGAGAACCGCTGCTTCCGGGGCGGGGGCGGCAGGGACCGTGGCGGACACCGGCTCCACGGGGCCGGTCTGCTCTGCTCCCGGCTCAGTCACCGGGGCGCCTCTGACGGCTGTCGCCTCATGTGCTGTCCCCGGACGTACGTCGGCCAGCAGCCGCAGGAAGGTCTGCTCGTCGATGACCGGCACGCCTTCGGCGAGTGCACGTCGGGCCTTCGCCGAATCGGACGCAGGTTCGTTGGTGACCAGCACGCTGGTGTGCCGGCTGACGGAGGTCATCAGGTTCAGCCCGGCGGCGACCGCCCGCCCGACCAGCTCCGCCCGGGCGTGGGCGGTCTCACCGGTGATCGCGACCTTCATCCCCTGCTGGAGCGGTCCGCCGGGAGCCGGACGTCCCGGATTCCGGTAGGCACAGGGGGTCTTCGGAGGTTTCGGCGTGAACTGGGAGTCCGCCCGCGGCGGGCAGGTCACCAGTGGCAGGGGCAGATCGAGCCGAGCTGCCTCACGCAGTGACGCCCGCAGGATCCCGGCAAGCACCCGGGTGTCGTCCAGTGCATCGTGAGCGCGCTGCTGGGGGACGCCGTAGTGGGCGGCGAGGGTGCCGAGCTTCATGTCGTCCGTAGGCGGATCCACCTGGCGGTTCAGGGCCAGGGTGCACAGCCGCTGCGACACCGGCAGCCACATCCGCGCACGGGCGAACTCGTGGGCCAGGAAGTCGTAGTCGAACTGGGCGTTGTGGGCTACCAGGACCCGGTCCTGGAGCATCGCTCCGATTTGCCCTGCGACTTGGTCGAAGGTCGGTGCACCCTGCAACTGCTCGACGGTGAGACCGTGCACCTCCACCGGGCCCGGATCGCATCCCGGATCGAGCAGCGTCGAGAACTCCCCGGTCTGCTCGCCGTCCGGACCGACCGTGATGACCGCGATGGACAGCACCCGGTCCCGCCGGGCCATGAGTCCCGAGGTCTCCACATCGACCAGGGCCCAGTCATAGGCGTAGTCGCCCATGGCGGGCATGTCGAAGGAGGGAGAAAGGAGACTCATGGCGCCAAGGATGATCCGATATGCGGTCTTCCTTCAAGCTGCATGGCGATTTGCCTTCGTCTGGAAGGCTGTGACGAGGTGGTCATGTCACGTCGGCTGCGGAATCGACGGGTGTCGCAAGCGCTGTCAGTACTTCAGCGCCAGTTCCTGGAATGGGTGTATCGGCTGATCCGCAAGCTGCTCATCGTTCCCCTTGGGCCGGTGTGCCGGGACCGCCGTGGGCGAGTGAGCTGCGTACGGTCCGCAGGCGATCGAGGGCGCGCGACCAGCGGTTATCGAGCTTCTCGCATCAGGCGCGCATGCTCTCGTCTCCTGCTACGCGGCCCGCCATGTTCTCGGCACGTCGGCGCTGGTGGACCGTGCGTGGTCACTCACCCATCAGGGCAACCGAATGAGCCGGTGCGTCACAGGGAGACGATCCGGACGCGGCTACCGCAGAGCTTTGTCATGTCGTCGCTGTCGGACGTCAGTAGCGCGACCGGCTGTGGCCGGCGAAGGGCTACTCCGGCCACGGTGGCGTCGAGGGCGTACTTGTGGCCGTGGAGTCCTGCTGCTTTGAGGAGTTCCACAGCGGCCTTCGCCGCCTGCTCGGTGACCGGTTCCACTTTGATGCGCGACAGGAGCCAGTTGAGGCGTGGCATGTCGGTACGCGAGTGGCTGACCTCCACGATGGTGTTCGCTCCGATGACGAGGCCGGCACCCATCTCGTGGAACACCTGCAGCAGCGCGAGGAACTTGCGGTTCTGCGCGATCCAGGCCGAAAGCCCTTCCGAATCCAGGACCACGGTCTCGATGCGTCCCGTCATGCGGCGTCCGCGTTCTTGGAGGGGGCGAGGGCGCCGAAGATCTTCGACCGGGCTTGCGTGAGTTCCTCGTCGCTGAACTTCCCGTGCTCTTCTTCATGGCGTCGCAGGTCGTCGCCCAGCAACTGGTGCCGGATCTGGCGGGCGACCGCTTCCGCCACATAGCCGGACACGCTGTCCGTGAGCTTGCGGAGTTCTGCCACCTGGTCGCTTGGCAGGGTGACGGTGATGCGAGTCGTCGAGGACATGCGGCAAGCATGCTGGAGTATGCGCGGAGGGGGTCGTGATCGCTGAACCGGGCGGCGCCACGGGCGGGTGGTCCCGGGCGATCCGGCAGGCCCGGTGCAGAGAAACCGGACGACCGTAGTGGACGGGCCGGTGGTGCGAGTCGACCGACGTGGAGGCACCGACATGGAGGCGGAGTCTCGCCGGCTCCTTGCCGAGGCGCGCGGCCATCAGCTCGCCGAGGTGCGCGAGCGGTCCGGTCTCGCCCAGCGGGGAAGTGGCGACCCGGATGGGATTCGTGGTCGCCAGGATTTCCTGGATCGAGCACGGTGACAGGGCCCCGGCAAAGTCGTCGGTCATGCGGTCAGGAGAAGGTTGACGGGGCGGTCAGTGTCGCGGGCGTGGTGTCGTAGGGCGGCGGCGATGTT